>JAXDNH010000138.1:0-43137 GCA_034669525.1 Methylobacteriaceae bacterium
GAAGGGCGACGTGATGAAGGCCGTCGTCGTGCGCACGGCGAAGGACATCAAGCGCGCAGACGGCTCGGTGATCCGCTTCGACACGAACGCCGCGGTGCTCGTGAATGCGCAGTCGGAGCCGGTCGGGACCCGAATCTTCGGACCGGTGCCACGCGAACTGCGCGCCCGCAACCACATGAAGATCATCTCGCTCGCGCCGGAGGTGCTGTAATGGCCGCGAAGATCAAGAAAGGCGACAAGGTCGTCGTCGTCTCTGGTCGCGACAAGGGCCGCAGCGGCGAGGTCGTGCGCGTCATGCCGCGCGCGGATCGCGCGCTGGTGCGCGGCATCAACGTCGTGAAGCGCCACCAGAAACAGACGATGAAGGAAGAGGGCGGGATCGTTCGCAAGGAATTGCCGATCCACATATCGAATATCGCAATCGCCGATCCAAAGGACGGCAAGCCGACGCGCGTCGGTTTCAAGGTTCTCGATGACGGCAGAAAAGTGCGTTTCGCCAAGCGTTCCGGAGATTTGATCGATGGCTGAGGACAAGAAGAAAGCCGCGGCAAAGCCGGCAAAAGGTGGTGGCGCGCCCAAGAAGGGCGGCGCCGCGAAGGACGGCGGCAAGGCTGAGGCTAAGGCCGACAACAAGAAGGCGCAGGCTCAGGGCAAGGGCCGCGGCGACGGCGGCGATCGCGTCCAGAAGGGCGAGCCCGCGGTCATGCCGAAGGACTACAAGCCGCGCTTGAAGAAGATGTACGAGGAGGTCATCAAGCAGAAGCTTGTCGAGGAGTTCAAATACGAGAATGCTCTGCAGGTGCCGGTGATCGAGAAGATCGTGCTCAATATGGGTGTCGGCGAAGCGGTCAACGACACGAAGAAGGTGACTGCCGCCGCCTCCGATCTCGCGCTGATCGCCGGGCAGAAGCCGGTTGTCACCCGCGCGCGCAAAGCGATCTCGACCTTCAAGGTGCGCGAGAACATGCCGATCGGCGCCAAGGTGACGTTGCGCAAGACGCGGATGTACGAGTTCCTCGACCGGCTCGTGAATATCGCGCTGCCGCGCGTGCGCGACTTCCGTGGCTGCAATCCGAAGAGTTTCGATGGCCGCGGCAATTACGCGCTCGGCATCAAGGAGCACATCATTTTCCCGGAGATCGACTACGACAAGACGGAATCGATCCTCGGCATGGACATCATCGTGTGCACGACCGCCAAGACCGATGACGAAGCCCGCGCGCTCCTGCGCGAGTTCAACTTCCCGTTCCGGCAGTGAGGCGGAAGCTTCAAACGCGGACACCAGAGGCAAGACATAATGGCTAAGAAGAGTGCAGTCGAAAACAACAAACGCAAGATGCGGCTCGTCAAGCAGTTCGCCAACCGCCGCAACAAGCTGAAGGCGATTGCGAATAACGAGCAACTGCCGATGGAAGAGCGCTTCGAGGCGCGCATCCGGCTTGCCGATCTGCCGCGCAATTCCTCCGCAGTACGCATTCGCAATCGCTGCGACGTGACCGGCCGTCCGCGCGCGAATTATCGCAAGATGAAGATGTCGCGCATCGCGCTGCGCGAACTCGGGTCGAAGGGTCTCATCCCCGGCCTTGTGAAGTCGAGCTGGTAGGGAGGGAGCGATGGCACTGAACGATCCCTTGGGCGACATGCTCACCCGCATCCGCAACGCGCAGATGCGCAAGAAGGGCAAGGTGACGACGCCCGGCTCGCGTATCCGTGCGAACGTGCTCGACGTTCTTAAGGACGAGGGCTATATCCGTGGCTACTCGACGACGGAGCTCGGCAACGGCCGCACCGAATTCGACATCGAACTCAAATACTTCGATGGCCAGCCGGTGATCCGTGAAATCCAGCGCGTGTCGAAGCCCGGCCGCCGCGTCTACGCCGCGGTCGACGGCATGCCGCGCGTCGGCAACGGCCTCGGCATTACCATCGTCTCGACATCAAAGGGCGTGATGGCGGACCATGCCGCGCGCGAAGCCAATGTCGGCGGCGAAGTACTCTGCAAGGTCTTCTGACCGGGAAAAAACATATGTCTCGTATTGGAAAAAAGCCCGTTGCCGTTCCCTCCGGCGTAACCGCCAAGGTGGAAGGTCAGCGCGTCGCCGTGAAGGGCGCCAAGGGTGAGCTCTCGTTCACCGTGCCGGACGATGTCACGGTGAAATTCGAGGACGGCGCGATCTTGGTCGATCCGCGCAATGAGACGAAGAGCGCGCAGGCCATGTGGGGCATGGCGCGCTCGATCATCTCGAATCTCGTCACCGGTGTCACGACAGGTTACGAGAAGCGGCTCGAAATCACCGGCGTCGGCTACAAGGCGGCGGTTCAGGGCAAGAACCTGCAGCTGTCGCTCGGCTACAGCCACGACATTACGTTTCCGATTCCCGCCGGCGTGACGATCACGACACCGCGTCCGGTCGAAATTGCGATTGCCGGAATCGATAAGCGTCAGGTTGGGCAGGTGGCCGCGGAAATCCGGGGCTTACGTCCTCCCGAGCCCTATAAGGGCAAGGGCGTGAAATATGCCGGCGAGTTCATCTTCCGCAAGGAAGGCAAGAAGAAGTAAGGACGCCACGCCATGGCCAGCAATCTCAAAGTCGAAGATCGGCGCAAGGCGCGTATTCGCCGCTCGATCCGCGCACACGCCTACGGCAAGCCGCGCCTGTCGGTGTTTCGCTCGTCGAAGCAGATCTATGCGCAGATCATCGATGACTCGAAGGGCGTGACGCTTGCGGCTGCATCCTCGCTCGAAAAGGATGCGCGCAGTTCGCTGAAGAGCGGCGCCAATATCGAGGCCGCGCGTACGATCGGCAAGCAGCTCGCGCAACGCGCAACCGCAGCCGGCATCAAGGACGTCGTCTTCGATCGCGGCGCCTACATGTATCACGGCCGCGTCAAGGCGCTCGCCGAAGGCGCCCGCGAGGGCGGGCTCAAGTTTTAAACCAACTCCCAGCGAGCGGCGGATGTCCGCCGCGCAAGTGACGGAAGATTAGAGATGGCACGTGAAGGTGAAGGCGGTCGCGGACGCGATCGCGGCCACAACCGAGAAGAACGCGACAGCGAATTTGTGGATCGTCTGGTCCACATCAACCGCGTGGCGAAAGTGGTGAAGGGCGGAAGACGTTTCGGCTTCGCTGCGCTCGTTGTTGTCGGTGACCAGAAGGGCCGCGTTGGCTATGGGCATGGCAAGGCGCGCGAAGTGCCGGAAGCCATCCGAAAGGCGACGGAAGCGGCAAAGCGCGGGCTGATCCGCGTGCCCTTACGCGAAGGCCGCACGCTGCATCACGACGTCCACGGCCGTCACGGCGCCGGCCGCGTCATCCTGCGCGCCGCGCCTGCCGGCACCGGCATCATTGCCGGCGGTCCGATGCGCGCGGTCTTCGAGACGCTCGGCATGCACGACGTGGTGGCGAAATCGCAGGGTTCTTCCAACCCCTACAACATGGTGCGCGCGACCTTCGACGCGCTGAGCCGTGAGGATTCGCCGCGCTCCGTTGCGGCGCGCCGGAATCTCAAGGTCTCGGTCCTGCAGGCCCGCCGCCAGGTTGGCGGCGCCGAGGCCGAAGCGGCCGAAGCGTGACGGAGACACATCGTGGCAGGCAAAACGATCACCATCGAGCAGACGGGCAGCCCCATCGGCCGCCCTCATCAGCAGCGCCAGACCCTCGTGGGACTCGGGCTTAACAAGATCGGGCGGCGCGCGTCGCTTGAGGACACGCCGGCCGTGCGCGGCATGGTCGCCAAGGTCGCGCATCTCGTCCGCGTCGTTGAAGGCAAGTGAGGTCGCGGACAATGAAGCTCAATCAAATCAGCGACAATGCCGGCTCCGCGAAGGAGCGCATGCGCGTCGGGCGCGGTATCGGGTCGGGCAAAGGCAAGACTGCAGGACGCGGCGTGAAGGGCCAGAAGGCCCGTACCGGCGTTGCCGTGAAAGGGTTCGAGGGCGGCCAGATGCCGTTGCATCGGCGTCTGCCGAAGCGCGGCTTCTGGAACCCGTTCTCGACCGATTACAACGAGGTGAACCTCGGGCGCATCCAGCAGGCGGTGGATTCCGGCAAGCTCACCGCCGGCGAGCCGGTCACCATCCAGGCCTTGGTGACCGCCGGCATCTGTTCAAAACCTCGTGACGGCGTGAAGCTCCTCGGCAACGGCGAGATCAGCGCGAAGCTCACCTTCGAGGTCGCCGCGGCCTCGAAATCCGCTGTGGCGGCGATCGAGAAAGCCGGGGGTTCGGTGAAGCTCCTCGTCGCGAGCGCTGAGGCCGCGGAGGCCTGAGGTCCAAGGGCGCCGGCAGCGACGTTTCAAAGCTGCCGGCTAGGCCATATATGACGCGGGCGAGGTTAAGGGCAGGACGGCCGGGCCTCGCCGATCCGATGGGGCAGGGCCCGATCGGCAGACTTTTGGGGCCGTCCGGAGCGCTGAAATGGCATCCGCAGCTGAACAGCTAGCAGCGAACATCAACTTCTCGGCTTTTTCCAAGGCGGAGGAGCTGAAGAAGCGGATATGGTTCACGCTTGGCGCGCTCGTCATCTACCGCCTCGGAACGTACATCCCACTGCCCGGCATCGATCCCGAAGCTTTCGCTCACAGCTTCTTCGGCCAGAGCAAGGGCGTTCTCGAACTCTTCAATATGTTCGCCGGTGGTGCCGTGCAGCGCATGGCGATCTTCGCCTTGAACATCATGCCGTACATTTCGGCATCGATCATCATCCAGCTGCTGACGTCGGTCGTCCCGTCGCTTGAGGCCCTCAAGAAAGAAGGCGAGCAGGGTCGCAAGGTCATCAACCAATACACCCGCTATTTGACCGTCGTGCTCGCGGCGTTCCAGGCTTACGGCATCGCGATCGGCCTCGAGGGCCAAGCCGGCGTCGTGACCGATCCGGGCTGGTTCTTCCGCATCTCGACCGTGATCACGCTGACCGGCGGGACGATGTTCCTGATGTGGCTTGGCGAGCAGATCACCTCGCGCGGCATCGGCAACGGCTCCTCGCTGATCATCTTTGCCGGCATTGTCGCCGCGTTTCCCTCGGCAATAGCCAACACGCTCGAACTCGGTCGGCAGGGCCAAATCTCGACGGGGCTCATCCTGGTTGTCATCGTCATGTCGCTGGCGGTCGTCGGCTTCATCGTCTTCATGGAGCGGGCGCAGCGCCGGCTGCTCATCACCTATCCGAAGCGCCAGCAGGGCAACCGGATGTATGAGGGGCAAACCTCGTTCCTGCCGCTGAAGCTCAACACGTCGGGCGTTATCCCGCCGATCTTTGCTTCGTCCTTGCTCTTGCTGCCGACGACTGTCGCGAACTTTTCGCAGGCGAGTGGCGGCACCGGATTTTTGGCGACGATCTCGCTCTATCTCGGCCACGGCCGACCGCTTTACATGGTCGCCTATGTCGGCCTCATCGTCTTCTTCGCTTTCTTTTATACCGCGATCGTTTTCAACCCCGTAGACACTGCCGACAACCTGAAGAAGCATGGCGGCTTCATCCCGGGCATCCGGCCGGGCGAGCGCACGGCGCAGTTCATCGATGAGGTCCTGATGCGCGTCACCTGTCTCGGGGCGGCGTATCTTGCGTTGATCTGCCTCCTGCCGGAAATGTTGATCTCGTATGCGGCTTTGCCCTTTTATTTCGGCGGCACATCGCTTTTGATCGTCGTAAGCGTGACCATGGACACGGTCGCGCAGGTCCATGGGCACCTGCAAGCCCATCAATATGAAGGGCTCGTGCGGAAGGCGAAGCTCAGGGGGAGACGACGATGAGGCTCATTCTGCTCGGGCCGCCCGGGGCCGGAAAAGGAACCCAGGCCACGCGGCTCATGCAGAAGTACAACATCCCCCAGCTCTCCACCGGTGACATGCTGCGCGCCGCCGTCGCTGCCGGCACGCAGATCGGACTCAAAGCGAAGGCCGTGATGGAGGCCGGCCAGCTGGTCTCCGACGATGTTGTGGTCGGGATCATCGATGCCCGGATCCACGAACCCGATGCGAAGAACGGCTTCATTCTCGATGGTTTTCCCCGGACGGTGGCACAGGCCGAAGCACTCGATGCCATGCTGGCGCGCTACAACATGCAGCTCGACGCGGTGATCGAGCTCGGCGTCGACGAGAAGGCGTTACTCACGCGAATGGCAAAGCGGGTCGCGGATACGCTTGCCGCCGGCGGGACCGTTCGAGCTGACGACAACCCTGAGGCCTTCAAAACCAGGCTCGATGCTTACCGGGCGCAGACCGCGCCGGTCTCCGACTATTACCGCCGCAGGGGTCAGCTGAAGACGATCGACGGCATGGCGCCGATTGACGAGGTTACCGCCGAAATTGAGCGCGTTCTGGCTTAGCCGAGACCTCCTGTGGGGTGCGACGACTTCGCCGCAAGTCTCGGGTTGACATAGAGAAAAAGCGCCCTTACATCGGCTTCTTCAGCCGACATCCATGTCCCGACTCTCGTCCCGAGGGCTCGGGCATCGTCGTTTTTGAAACCCGCAAGGCCGGGCTCCACCGGACGCGGGATCAATAATCCGCGAAGCTCAAGGCTTCGCCGACATGGAGAGACATGTGGCCCGTATCGCCGGCGTCAATATCCCGACCAAGAAACGCGTGCTCGTCGCGCTCCAATATATCCACGGTATCGGCGCCGCAAAGGCGCGGGAAATCTGCGACAAGGTGCACATCCCGGACGACCGCCGGGTCGCGCAGCTCTCGGACGCCGAGGTTCTGCAAATCCGCGAGACGATCGACCGCGACTACATGGTCGAGGGCGATCTTCGCCGTGAAGTCGCGATGAACATCAAGCGGCTTATGGACCTTGGCTGCTATCGCGGCCTGCGCCATCGCCGTCAGCTGCCCGTCCGCGGTCAGCGCACGCACACTAATGCCCGCACCCGCAAGGGCAAGGCCAAGCCGATCGCCGGCAAGAAGAAGTAAGAATTCGAGTACGCGAAACTCCGCTTACGTCTTAGCGGAGTTTCGTTCGATCACCTGGGACGCAATGTCCCGCAACTCCCGAGCGCCTGGAATCACGGGCGCGCCTGAAGGATCAGAGTTTAATGGCCAAAGAAGCTACCCGCGTCCGGCGCCGCGAACGCAAGAACATCGTTTCCGGTGTTGCGCACGTCAATTCGACGTTCAACAACACGATGATCACCATCACCGACGCACAGGGCAACACGATTTCGTGGTCGTCGGCGGGCACGATGGGGTTCAAAGGCTCGCGCAAGTCCACGCCTTATGCAGCGCAGATGGCCGCCGAGGATGCGGCCCGCAAAGCATCGGAACATGGAATGCGTACGCTCGAAGTCGAAGTGTCAGGTCCGGGTTCGGGTCGTGAATCGGCGCTGCGCGCGCTGCAGGCTGCGGGCTTCACGGTGACGTCGATCCGCGACGTGACGCCGATCCCGCATAACGGTTGCCGGCCGCGCAAGCGCCGCCGCGTCTGAGGTTGTGTAATTTGTGACGGCCGCCGCGATCCGCGCGGATTGGCCGGCCTTTTCGAAAGGTGCGATCGTGATTCAGAAGAACTGGCAGGAACTGATAAAGCCCGAGAAGCTCGCGATTACGTCGGGCGATGATCCCCGCCGTATGGCAACCGTCGTGGCCGAACCGCTCGAGCGCGGTTTCGGACTGACCCTCGGCAATTCGCTGCGCCGCATTCTCTTGTCGTCGCTGCAGGGCGCGGCGATCACCTCCGTCCATATCGACGGCGTGCTGCACGAATTCTCGTCGATCCCCGGCGTGCGCGAGGACGTCACCGACATCGTCCTCAACATCAAGGATATCGCCATCAAGATGCAGGGCGATGGTCCCAAACGCATGACCCTGAAGAAGCAGGGTCCGGGACAGGTGACCGCCGGCGATATCGGCGTAACCGGGGACGTGCAGGTGCTCAATCCATCGCTGGTCATCTGCACGCTCGACGAGGGTGCCGAAATCCGCATGGAATTCACCGTCGACACGGGGAAGGGCTATGTCCCCGGCGATCGCAACCGCGCGGAGGACGCGCCAATCGGCTTGATTCCGATCGACAGCCTCTACTCGCCCGTGAGGAAGGTCAGCTACCGCGTTGAGAATACGCGCGAAGGCCAGGTTCTCGATTACGACAAGCTGACGATGGCCCTTGAGACTAATGGCGCCATCGGGCCGGAAGACGCGATCGCTTATGCCGCGCGCATTCTGCAGGACCAGCTCAACGTCTTCGTCAACTTCGAAGAGCCCCGCCGCGAAGAGGCGACGCCGTCGATCCCCGAACTCGCGTTCAATCCGGCGCTGCTCAAGAAAGTTGACGAACTCGAACTTTCCGTGCGTTCGGCGAACTGCCTGAAGAACGACAACATCGTTTATATCGGCGACCTCATCCAGAAGAGCGAAGGGGAGATGTTGCGGACCCCGAATTTTGGCCGCAAGTCGCTGAACGAGATCAAGGAAGTGCTGGCCCAGATGGGTCTGCATCTCGGCATGGAGGTGACGGGTTGGCCGCCGGACAATATCGACGAGCTGGCAAAGCGCTTCGAGGAACACTACTGACGGCCTCATCCTGAGGAGCCGCTGAAAGCGGCGTCTCGAAGGATGGACAAATAGTCTTGCTTCGAAACGCTGCCCTCGGACAGGCTCCTCAGCATAAGGTGGAAGCATAATGGACGGCCGTTCCTTGGCACGGCGGCCGCAAGAACTGGAGAGAGCCGATGTATCACGGACGCGCGAAGCGCCGCTTCAACCGCACCGCCGAGCACCGCAAAGCGATGTTCGCCAACATGGCGCAGGCGCTGATCAAGCATGAGCAGATCATCACCACGCTGCCGAAGGCGAAGGACCTGCGTCCGGTCGTCGAGAAGCTGATCACGCTCGGCAAGCGCGGCGACCTGCATGCCCGCCGTCAGGCAATCTCGCAGGTTCGCGACGTGGCGCTGGTGAAGAAGCTCTTCGACGTCCTCGGACCGCGCTACAAGGATCGTAACGGCGGCTACACGCGCGTCTTGAAGGCGGGCTTTCGCTACGGCGATAATGCGCCGCTTGGCGTCATTGAGTTCCTCGACCGCGATGTCGATGCGCGGGGGCAGGATTCCGGCCCCGTGCAGGGCGAGGAAGAGGCCGCGTAACCGGCCGCGGACAGCTGATTTTGCTAGGGCGGCGCTTTGCGAGGCGGCCGCTCTTCGCATTTTTGACGATCTGTGCGGGTCTATTCTCGCTCGATTTTCGAGGAACCAGCGATGCGGCACTTCTGTTCGATTCGGCCCAAGGCTGCCGTGGCGGCTGCATTGCTGACGCTCGGAGCGTCCGTCAGCGTCTACGCCCAGCAGGAACGCGCGGTCCCGCAGACCCGGGCCGAGCAGCTCCTCTCCTTCTCCCCAGTGGTAAAACGAGCGCAGCCGGCGGTCGTCAACGTCTATGCCTCCCGCACGGACCCCAAGCCTAACAATCCGCTCTTTGACGATCCGGTCTTCCGCCGCTTCTTTGGCGATAGCGGCCAGGACCGGCCGGGCGGCCCGACAGCGCAGTCGCTCGGTTCGGGCGTGCTCGTTGATCCCTCCGGCCTTGTCGTCACGAACAACCACGTCATCGAAGGCATGACCGATGTGAAGGTCGCGCTTTCGGACAAACGGGAATTCGAGGCGACGATCGTTCTGCGCGATCAACGCACCGATCTTGCCGTCATTAAATTGAAAAGCGGCGCGAACTTTCCCGTCATGGAGCCCGGCGATTCCGATGCGATCGAAGTTGGCGACATGGTGCTTGCCATGGGCAATCCGTTCGGTGTCGGCCAGACGGTGACCCAGGGCATTGTGTCGGCGGTTGCGCGCACGCAAATCGGTGTCTCCGATTACGGCTTCTTCATCCAGACCGATGCCGCCATCAACCCCGGCAATTCAGGCGGGCCGCTCGTCGACATGAACGCACGGATGATCGGCATCAACTCGGCGATCTACTCGAAATCCGGCGGCTCGGTCGGCATTGGCTTCGCGATCCCCGTCAACACGGTCAAGACCGTGGTTGCGGCGGCAAAGAGCGGCGGCAAGATGGTCAAACGCCCTTGGCTCGGCGCCTCGCTGCAGCATGTCTCGCGTGAGATCGCCGACACACTCGGCCTCGACCGTCCGTCCGGCGCGCTTGTCGCCGATCTCGTCGAGGGCAGCCCCGCGGCCGATGCCGGCATCAAACGGGGCGACATCATCACCGCCATCGACGGCCAGCCGATCGACGACCCGGAAGGCCTCGGCTATCGCTTCGGAACGAAGCCGCTTGGCGGCAATGCCGCATTCACGGTGGTGCGGAGCGGCAAGAAGGTCGTTGCGCCCGTGCACCTCGCCTCCGCGCCGGAGAAGCCGCCGCGCGATCCCGTGAAGATCAAGGGTAGTTCCCCGTTCACCGGCGCAACGGTTGTCAATCTTTCGCCGGCAGTCGCGGAAGAATTCTCGATCGAGATGGCAACCTTGCCTGCGGGGGCAGTCGTCACGGAAATCGAGGACGGCTCGACTGCCGCCGACGTGCAGCTGCAGAAGGGTGACGTCGTGATCTCCGTCAACGACACGAAGATCAACACGACGCGCGATCTTGAAAAGGCGACCGATGGCGGACGGCGGCGCCTATGGAAGGTCGCGATCTCGCGCGGCGGTCAGGTGATCACCTCTGTGCTGGGCGGGTAGAGACGCGCCCATCGATCACGCCGCCCGCTTCACCCCTGCGCTTTTCCCGCGCGCGATGCGGCGCTTCACGGAGGCCCAGAGATCGCGCATTTCTTCCGCCGCGACGCCGTGCGGATTGAGCTCGGTGACGCCCATTCCATGGCGCGCTGCTTCCTGGTAATCGACGCGCGTCGAGACGAGCGGCGTCAAAAGTCCGCCCATCGCCTCCAGCGCCTTGGCGCCGTCCTCGATGCGCGCGCTCTGCTGCGCCGGCGGGCATTGATTGAGCAGGAAAGCGAATTCCCTGCGCGCCGCGCTGCAGGCCTTGCGCGTCAGTTCGCTCGCCCAGAGATCGAACGCATTCGGCCGCGCCGGAATAACGCAGAGATCCGCCGCCTTGATCGCGGCGGCAGCAGCCGGCGATTCGCCCGCGCCGGTGTCGATGATGGCGAGCGTGATGCCCTTTTTCTCGAGCATCGCCAACGCATTCTGAAGTTTGCCCGCCGGCACCCACTCGACCAGGATATCCTTGGATTTGCGTGCCTTCGCCCATTTTGACAGGGACATCAAGGGATCGGTGTCGATCAGGAATACCCGTTCACCCTTCTCATGGGCGGCGACGGCGAGACAGGCGGCAAGCGTGCTCTTTCCCGAGCCGCCTTTTTGGGTCACGAATGCAATCGTACGCATGAAGTTCAGCCCTCCGGTTGCTGCCATGGGCACTCGTTTTTGCGAGGTTCGCCGCATGGTCCCTTTCAGCCATGTTCGTTAACCATCGCGTGCGAATCGTTAAGGCATGATTAACTAAGACTAATGAGCGACTTATTTTCCTCAGCTGGACTTGAACGCGAGGCGCCGCATCCGCTCGCTGATCGCCTGCGACCGCGCACGCTCGCCGAAGTCGCGGGGCAGGATCATCTGCTTGGGTCGAACGGCGCGCTGACGCGGCTCCTGCGCTCTGGCTCGCTCGGCAGCCTGATTTTCTGGGGCCCGCCGGGGACAGGCAAGACCACCGTTGCGCGGCTTTTGTCGGCAGAGACCGATCTTGCCTTCGTCCAGATTTCGGCGATTTTTTCCGGCGTTGCCGACCTGAAAAAGGTTTTTGAAGAAGCCCGCGGCCGGCGGCGCATGGGGCAAGGGACGCTGCTCTTCGTCGACGAGATCCATCGGTTCAATCGCGCCCAGCAGGATTCATTTTTGCCGGTCATGGAAGACGGCACTGTGACGCTCGTCGGCGCGACGACGGAAAATCCGTCATTTGAGCTGAATGCGGCGCTGCTCTCACGTGCACGCGTGCTGATTTTCAAAGCGCTCGACGACGACGCGTTGCGCGCGCTCATGGCACGCGCCGAAGAGGCGGAAGGCAGGAAGCTGCCGCTCGATGATGACGCGCGCGACGCGCTGATCCAAATGGCGGATGGCGATGGCCGCGCGATCCTGACGTTGGCGGAAGAGGTCTGGCGCGCGGCGGAGGAGGGCGAAACGTTTGACCGCGCGGCGCTCGTCGAAATCGTGCAGCGCCGCGCGCCGATCTATGACAAGGCGCAGGAAGGCCATTACAATCTGATCAGTGCACTGCATAAGGCGGTGCGCGGCTCCGATCCCGATGCGGCGCTCTACTATCTCGCGCGCATGTTCGACGCCGGCGAAGACCCACTGTTTCTCGCGCGGCGCATCGTGCGGATGGCGGTCGAAGATATCGGGATGGCCGATCCGCAGGCGCTCGTTGTCGCCAACGCGGCAAAAGATGCCTACGATTTTTTGGGCTCGCCCGAAGGCGAGCTCGCGATCGCGCAGGCGGTGATTTATGTCGCGACCGCGCCGAAATCGAACGCAACTTACGTCGCCTACAAAGAAGCGAGTCGGCTTGCAAAAGAACATGGCTCGCTGATGCCGCCGAAGATCATTCTGAACGCGCCGACCAAGCTGATGAAGCAGGAGAATTACGGGCGCGGCTACGCTTATGATCATAACGAGCCCGAGGCGTTCTCAGGCCAGGATTATTGGCCGGAACAGCTCGGGCGGCAGAAGGTTTATGCACCGACCGATCGCGGCTTCGAGCGCGAGGTCGGCAAGCGGCTGGCGCTCTGGGAGAAGCTCAGGAAGGAGCGGGGGTAGTGCAGGTCATTGCGAGGAGGCGACGCCGACGAAGCAATCCAGGAGCAAAACGCTTCACTCTATGAAGCAGCGGCTCCTGGATTGCTTCGCCGCGCTCGCAATGACGGCGCACACTTTCTGGTGAGACGCCCATTCAAGCGATCGGAATCTCGATCAGCGTCGGCCCGTTGCGTTCCAGCGCCGTCTGCGTCGCGTCCGCAATCTCCCGCGGTCCCTCGGCGCAACGAGACGGCACGCCCATCGATTTCGCCAGCGCCCGAAAATCGACGGCAGGTTCGATCAGGTCCATGCCGACAAAGTGGCCTGCAACCGCATTCTTCGTCCCGAGATCCTTCGCGGCATTCATCAGCACGTTGTAGCGCCGATTGTTGAAGACGAAGAAAATGGTCCGCGTCTTGTAATGCGCGGCGCTCCATAGAGCTTGCGGCGAGTACATCGCGCCACCGTCGCCGGCGAAGCATGCAACCGGCCCATCATGCGCGAGCGAGGCGCCGACCGCCGCCGGCATCGCGCAGCCGAGCACGCCGCCGCGTGCGAAGAAGTAAAGGCCGGGCGAGGTTTGCATGATCTCCTGCACGGCGCCGAAGGTCGCCGCGGAATCGTTGGCGATCAGCGTGTTCGCAGGAAGCGCGTTGAGAACGGACAGCACCGCCGCGTCCGCAGGCAACGGGCGCTGGTCGAATGTCGCTTCGATCTTGCGTCGAATGCTTGCCGCGCGTTGCGCTTTTTCGGTCGCGAGTGCGTCGAGACGTGCTTTCGCGCGCGACGCGTCCGTCAGCGGCGACAATGATGCAGCGATCGCATTCAAAGTCGCGGCGAGATCGCCGGTCACCGCAAAATCCGCCGCGAATTCGCGCCCGATCGCTTCAGCCGACGCGGCGACATGATAGAAGCGCGTTCCCTCCGGAATCGGCTGCACGTCCCGATACGCGTAGGCGACAAAAGCGCGGCTGCCGATGAGCAGGACCGCTTCGACGCCTTCGAGCCTCGCACGGATCGCTGCGAAATCCGGCTTCAGCATGCCGCCCCAGCAGGGATCATCCGCCGGAAACGCGGCGCGCGATGTCACCTGCGTCCCGTACACTGTAAATCCACCGGCATGCGCCAAAGCCAGTGCACCGCTTGCGGCTTCCGCCGGCACATCGTCGCCGATCATGACAACGACATGAGCAGGATCGTTCGCGGCGATAAGGCGCGCGATCTCCTGCGTACCGCCGCCGGGCGAGGGAGGCGGCAGTGCCGAATGCGGCGGCACGCCGCTCTCGACCTCCTCTTCGAGCACGTCCATCGGCAGCGACAGAAAGACCGGTCCTTGCGGCGGCGTGCGTGCGATCGCGAAGGCGCGCCGCAACGCCGGTCCGAGATCGGCGCCGCGGCGCACTTCCGCCGTCCATTTCGCGATCGGGCGCGCCAGCGAAACGAGATCGCCCGAGAGCCATGGATCGGTGAAGAGGTGGCGCGTGTCCTGCTGGCCTGCTGTGACGACGAGCGGCGTCTCGCTCGCTTTCGACGCGACGAGCACGCCCATGGCATTGCCCAGTCCGCCCGCAGCATGAAGATTGACGAAAGCCGGGCGCGCCGTTTTCAGCGCATACCCGTCCGCCATGCCGACGGCGGTGGCTTCCTGCAGGCCGAGGATGTAGCGAAAGTCGGTCGCATCGACGAGAGCATCCATCAGCGGCATTTCCGTCGAGCCGGGATTGCCGAAAATCGTTGTTGCGCCTTCGTCGCGCAGCACGTCGAGCATGATCTCGACGGCGCGCCGGCGGTTGCGACGGTCCCCAGCCATATGTCCTCAGGTCACGAAGTGCAGGAGCTGTGCGGCGGCTTGCATCTCGGCGAAACGTTTGGTGCGGCGCTCAAGTGCCTCAATATCGGCGCCCCAGGCGCGCATTTGGAAATCTTCGTCGACGTGTGCTGCGTCCCAGGCCGCCTCAGGCGAAAGTTCGGCGCGCGCGACAGAGAGCGCGAGAAGCACCGAGCCGGTGAGCGTCGTCATCACGTGCAAAGCGGCGACCGCGAGCGGCCGCTCCCCCGTGTTTTGCACAACCGCTTTGCGCACGGCTTCGATCGCGCGCGGCGGCTGATCCGTGAAGGTAATGCCCTCGACGCAGATGAAACGCGCGCCGAGTTCTTCCCGCGCGAATGCCAAGACCGGATCCCACATCTCCGATTGTGCGGCGACAAGCCCCTCGGGCTCGGCGGCGCGATAACAGACGAGATCGGAGCCGGCATATCTCACGATGTCCGCGATCACGCCTTCGACATCGTGGGCGACGCCGTCGAGCGCGGAATTGACGAGGCGCGTCAGCGGCATGGTTCGCGGATCGATGTCTTCGCCTTGGGCGCGCCATTCCTCCGCGATCGCCTCTGCCGCCGCTTGCACCGGCAAGATCAGGTCGGCCTTTGCCGGCGTCTTCAGCTTGCGTCCGTCCAGCCTGACGCCGAAGCCGTTTGTCTCGCTCGTGACGGCCACGTCTTTATAGAAGCGATTTGGCAGCGCGGGGCGCGCGTCTTTCCGCGCCGATTTCAGCGGATCGCGCTCTTCGGGCGAGATGAAAATGTCGCTGGAGAGATCGTCGCGCATGGATTTACACAGCGGGTGCGGACGCATCGGCAAGCAGGTCGGCAATCGCGCGCGTGAGATGCGCGAAATCGTCGACCACCAGCTCGGCTCCGGCGTGAAGCAGCGCCTCGCGCTGGTGATAGCCCCAAGCGACACCAATCGCATGCACGCCGGCCGCTTTCGCCATCGCCATGTCGTAGCTCGTGTCGCCGATCATGATCGTCTGATGCGCCGCCGTCCCGGTCTCCTCCATCGCTTTCAGAATCATGTCTGGCGCGGGTTTCGAGGGATGATCGTCGGCGGTCTGGATCGTGACGAAATGATCGTGCCAGCCGGTGCGGTCCATGAGATGCACGACGCCGCGCCGCGCCTTCCCCGTGGCGATGCCGAGTCTCACATCGCCGCGCGCGATCAGGCTCTGCACAAAATCGAGCGCTCCTTCGAAGAAGGGATCGAGGAACGCCGGATCGCTGCGCATTTCATGCCAGGCGGTCCGGTAGGCCTGCGCCAGATTTTCGACCGGCGCATCTTTACCCGCGAGCGCGGTGAAGGCTTCAAGCAGTGACAACCCCACGACCGAAAGCGCGCGTTCGCGCTCCGGCGTCGGCAATCCATGTGCCGCAAACGCACGGCGCTGCGCCTCGACAATGAAATCCTGGCTGTCGACCAGCGTGCCGTCGATGTCGAGCAGGATGAGGTGTGTCGCGCTCACGCTTCAGGCGCTCCTTCGATCGGATCGTATTGCTTGGCGTCGAAGCCGAACTTGTCGAAACTTCGCTGCATGTGTGGGGGCAGGGGCGCGGTCACATCGAGCGTGCCGCCGCGCGGATGCGGCAGGACGAGGCGGCGCGCCAGAAGATGCAGCTTGCGCTCGACGTCGTCCGGCACTGCGAGAATGGGATCACGCCGGCGTTGCTCGTCTTCGCGTCTGTGCCCGTATTTCGGATCGCCGATGATGGGATGGCCGATCGCTTCGGCATGCGCCCGCAGCTGATGCGTGCGGCCGGTCAGCGGCTTCATCGAGAGCCAGGCGAGTTTCGGCGCGATCTTATCGACGATCGCGTAATAAGTGATCGAATGTTGTGCATCCGCTTCGCCATGGCGCGCGACGCGCATGCGTTCGAGATCGCGGCCAGCGCCTCTCGCGCGTTCCATGCTCTCGCCCTTGGCCAAGAACAGCGAGATGCGACCCTGTGCCGGCTTCGGCACGCCTTCGACCAGCGCCCAGTAGATTTTCTTCGCTTGGCGCGAGCGGAAAATCTCGCCGAGATCGGCGGCCATGCGCCGGCTCTTCGCGATCAGCAGCACGCCCGATGTATCACGATCGAGGCGATGGACGAGCCGCGGCCGCTCGCCGTGCTCGTCCGCAAGCGCATCCAGCATGCCGTCGATATGGCGCGTGGTGCCCGAGCCGCCCTGAACCGCGAGACCGAAAGGCTTGTTGAGAACGAGGAGATCGCGATCCTCGAACAGCGTCATGTCGCGCAGCGCCCGCGCATCCTCCGTGGATGGTGCGCGCCGCACCGCAGGCGCGGCAGGCGCATCGAGGCTCAGCGGCGGAATGCGCACATTCTGCCCGGCTTCGAGCCGCGCCGCGCACTTCACGCGCGCGCCATCGACGCGCACCTGGCCGGTGCGCACGATTTTGTTGAGATGCGACAGCGACAGAGTCGGCATGCGTCGCCGGAACCAGCGGTCGAGGCGCATGCCGGCCTCATCCTCCGTGACCGCGATCGTGCGCGCGCCCGTTGCCGCAGGCATGCTCTCACGCACTGGCGGGACGGCCGCTGCCCGGCGCTTGCGTTTCACCGATCCATTCGCCATGGCCGGGCATATAGCGGCTGCGGCCCTGAAGGTCATCCGGCCCGTTTCCGATCTGGAGCCCACCTGACATAGTGTGCGAACAGCGGTGGAGGTGTGTCCTTGGCAGTCGTCGTCATCACGGGCGCTTCAAGCGGTATCGGCGAGGCGACCGCCAAGGCGCTCGCCGCGCGCGGTCACTCGCTGGCGCTTGCCGCCCGCCGCCTCGACCGGTTGCAGCAGCTTGTCCGGGAGACAGGCGCCGCCGATCGCATTCTCATCGTGCCGGCGGATGTCGCCGAACCGGCGGCGCTGAAGGCGCTCGCGGATGCGGCCGGCGAGCGCTTCGGCCAAATCGATGTCTGGATCAACAATGCCGGCGTGAGTTACCCGGACCGGGTTGCCTGGTGGGAGCTGCCGGCGGAAAGGGTGGACAATATTGTGCGGATCAATTTTATCGCGCCCATTCTCAGCGTCGGGGCTGCGCTTCCGTGGCTCAGGAAGGGCAAAAATCCGCAAATCATCAATATCGGCTCGGTATCCGGATTTGTTGCCGTCAAGGGCATCTATTCGGCGACGAAGTTCGGCATTCGCGGCCTGACCGAGGCGATGCGGCGCGAGCTCGCAGGCGAAGGCGTCAGCGCCTCCATGGTTTCCCCGGGTTATGTGCGCACGGAACTGACAGCCAATCGTGATAGCGCCAGCAAAATGCCCGGTCCCGAAATCGTCGTGAAGGAAATCGTCCATCTTGTCGAGCACGGTCCGCGGCGTAACGTCGTAGTGCCGGGTTATTATCGCGTGCCGATCTGGGTGAACACGTTGCTGCCGGGACTTGTCGACTTTGCGCTCGGGCGACGGCGTAAGTCCGCGAAGGCGCAGCGGTAAGGTTTTATTGGCGCGATTTGTGCACCTTCGGTGCCATGCTAGAGACGGATCAGTTGAAACACGGGCAGGCTGATGAAGCATATTCTCGATAATCTCGATCGGCGTCGTGGCGATGCGCGTGCCGGCGGCGGCCCGACGCGTATCGACGCACAGCATGCGCGCGGCAAGCTGACGGCGCGCGAGCGCATCGAACTCCTGATGGATCATGGATCCTTCGAAGAGTTCGACATGTTCGTCCAACATCGCTGCGACGATTTCGGCATGGAGAAGATGAAAATCCCGGGCGACGGCGTCGTGACCGGCTGGGGCACGGTCAACGGCCGCACGGTCTTTGTCTTCGCCAAGGATTTTACGGTCTTCGGCGGCTCGCTCAGCGAAACGCATGCGCAGAAGATCATAAAAATTCAGGACATGGCTTTGCGCAATCGTGCGCCTATCATCGGCCTCTTCGATGCCGGCGGCGCGCGCATCCAGGAAGGCGTCGCGGCACTTGGCGGCTATGGCGAAGTGTTCCAGCGTAACGTGCTCGCCTCGGGCGTCATTCCGCAGATTTCGGTGATCATGGGCCCGTGCGCCGGCGGCGACGTCTACTCGCCGGCAATGACAGATTTCATCTTCATGGTGCGCGATACGAGCTACATGTTCGTGACCGGACCTGATGTCGTGAAGACGGTCACGAACGAAACAGTCACCGCGGAAGAGCTCGGAGGCGCCTCGGTCCATACGACGAAAAGCTCGATCGCCGACCGCGCCTACGACAACGATGTCGAGGCCCTGCTGCAAATGCGCCGGCTCATCGATTTCCTGCCGTCGTCAAATACCGATGATGCACCGGAATGGCCGTCATTCGACGACGCGCAGCGGCTTGATAAATCGCTGGACACACTGATCCCGGACAATCCGAACAAACCCTACGACATCAAGGAGCTTATACTGAAGATCGCCGATGAAGGCGATTTCTTCGAAATTCAGGAAGCGCATGCGCGCAACATTGTCACCGGCTTCGGCCGCGTGGAGGGCCGGACCGTCGGTTTTGTGGCAAATCAGCCGATGGTTCTTGCCGGCGTGCTCGATGCAGATGCCTCGCGCAAGGCGGCGCGTTTCGTGCGCTTTTGCGATTGCTTCAATATCCCCATCGTGACGTTTGTCGACGTGCCGGGTTTCCTGCCGGGCACCGCGCAGGAATATGGCGGACTCATCAAGCACGGCGCGAAACTGCTTTTCGCCTATGCCGAAGCAACCGTGCCGAAAGTGACTGTCATCACGCGCAAGGCATTCGGGGGTGCTTACGACGTTATGGCGTCGAAACACTTACGCGGCGACATCAATCTCGCCTGGCCGACGGCGCAGATCGCGGTCATGGGCGCGAAAGGCGCGGTCGAGATCATCTTCCGTGGGGATATCGGCGACAAGGAGAAGATCGCAGCGCGGACCAAGGAATACGAGGAGCGCTTCCTTTCACCTTTCGTCGCCGCCGAACGCGGCTATATCGACGAGGTGATCATGCCCCATTCGACGCGCCGCCGCATCGCCCGCGTGCTCGCGATGCTGCGCCACAAGGAGCTGGAAAACCCTTGGAAGAAGCACGACAATATTCCGCTGTGAGGGCTGCCGGTGGCCACCATCCTGCGTTGGGAGGGATATCGCGCGTTCTTCTATTCAAACGAACGCAATGAGCCGCCGCATATCCATGTGCGGGCCGGGGAAAAGGAAGCGAAGTTTTGGTTGCGGGATTTGTCGGTAACCACAAACTACGGATTTGCCGACCACGAACTTCGATCTATATCATCGTTCTTGGAAGAGCATCGCGGAGCCCTGACGAGAGCTTGGGATGAGCACTTTGGAAATTGAGGATACTGCGCTTCGGCCGAGAGCTGTTAGCTTTTCCCCACGAGATTTGGTGGTGGAGCTTGAAGATGGCCGCTCGATTTCGACACCCCTGAACTGGTATCCGAAACTGTTGCTGGCGTCGCAAGAGGCGCGCATGAACTATGAGATATCACCCCTCGGCGTGCATTGGCCTGAGCTCGACGAGGATTTGAGCGTCGCCGGCATGCTCGCGGGCCGACGTCCGGAATAGCAATTCTATCTGACAAGTGTCACTTCTCGGATTCATTGCCATCGCGAAACTCACGGATTAGCGATACGCTGCTCACATTCGACTTCTTGCTCATCGCCCGAATGCGATCGATCTCTGCCCAAGCGTTTTCCTTGGAAGGCGGCATCACCTCGGGAGTGGTGTCACTCACCGCCTGCTTTGAGGGCTTTGCCTCCTGCGTTCTGCGAGATTTCATTGATGATCTCGTCCTCTAATTAGGTGCCTCTTTTCTGCTGCACAGGCAGCCAGACTAGGAAAATTCTCGAGCTGCGCTTTTCGGCCGGCTTGCGCGCCAGTCTTCTTGCTGGTTCGGTAAGGTCGGACGTTCCTGCTTGTCCTTTCCTTGCTGGCATACAATCTATTCCCCCCAGAGGTCACGCCCAGAGACGTCTTTGAGCAAAGAAGAGCAGCGCGGGCCGCTTGCGCCGGGGGGCAAAGCGGGCCCGGTCGACGATTTCCTGCAAAGGGTCAACCGCGCGCCGGTGTCGCACACCGAGAGCTCGCGCGGCCGGCTGATCTTCGCGCTCGACGCGACGATGAGCCGGCAACCGACTTGGGACCTCGCCCAGTCGCTGCAGGGCCGTATGTTCGAGTCGACGTCCGCGCTCGGCGGCCTCGACGTGCAGCTCGTTTATTTCCGCGGTTTCGGCGAGTGCCGCGCCTCGCGCTTCGTCTCGGGCGGGCAGGGGCTCGCGGCGCTGATGGCGAAAATCGATTGCCGCGGCGGGCACACCCAAATCGGCAAGGTGCTCCGCCACGTCCGCGATGAGGCAAAAGCCGGGCGCGTTGGAGCGCTCGTCTTTGTCGGCGATTCCATGGAGGAGCGGCTCGACGATCTCTGCGCGATTGCAGGCGAACTCGGACTGCTCGGCGTCAAGGCTTTCATGTTCCATGAGGGCGACAGTGTCGTCGCCGGGAACGCCTTCAAGGAAATCGCACGGCTGACCGGCGGCGCCTATGCCGCCTTTGATGCAAACGCACCGGCGCGCCTCGCGGCGCTGCTCTCGGCGGCGGCGGCTTATGCTGCGGGTGGACGCCTTGCGCTTGAGCGCAAAGCCGCCGAGGGTGCGAACGAAGCGCGCCTCCTGCTTTCACAAATGCGCTGAACCCTCCATGCCGCTCATTGCCGGTTTCCTGCTGCTGTTTCTGCTGCTCTGGGGCTTACGCGGCTTCACGCGCGTGTCGCCGGCGCTGCTCGCCAAAGTCGTTCGCCGGTTCGGCGGCATCGCCGGGATTGGCATCGGGCTCTTGTTGATCCTGCGCGGGGCAGTGGAACCCGGGATCGCGGTGCTCGGCGCGGCTTTGTGGATGCTCGGCTTCTTCAACCTGAAGGGTCCGATCGGCTTTCGCTCGGTCGGTCGGGGACGCCGCTCAGCCGGCATGTCGCGGGTGCGCTCGGCCATGATCGAGATGGAGCTTGATCATGCGACAGGTACGCTCAATGGAACCGTGCTCGCCGGACCTCTGGAGGGCCGTGTGCTGAATTCCCTTGCCCGGCCCCAATGTGAAGCCCTGTGGAGGGTCTGCCGGACGGACGATCCCGACGGCGCGCGTCTCCTAGAGCCGTATCTCGACCGCCGCTTCCCCGGCTGGGGTGAGGCAGGAGAGGCGGATGCCGACGCGGGGCGGGCTTCCCGCGACGACGGGCGGCCGCGGCGCCCGGGGAAGATGACGGAGGAGGAAGCCTATGAAGTCCTGGGGCTTCGTAAAGGCGCGACGCGGGATGATGTCGCGCGGGCGCATCGGGCGCTGATGAAGAAACTGCATCCCGACCACGGGGGGTCGACGGATCTTGCCGCGCGAGTCAACGAGGCCAAAGAGATACTCCTGCGACGCCATACCTAAACCCCACCCACTCAACCCTACTGCGCGACGCGCAGGAGAAACTCAGTTCTTTGTGGCGAAGCAGGAGAACCCGGCTCGCTTGAGCGCCCTGCAGGCTGCCTCCGCGCCTTCTTCCTCCAGCCCCGCGAAGCGTGCCCGCCACAACGTCTCATGACCCCTTTGAACCTTCTCGGTGAAGCCACGCGCGCGGCCGAGGATCGCGTGGCCCTCGCTTTTGGCGCGAGCGAGCAGCTCCTGCGCCTTGCTTGCTTCGTCAGTGGCGCCGATCTGGATCATCCAGCCGGCATTCTGCGGCCGGCCTGAGCGGATGCCCGGGTCTTCTTCGGGCTGGGAACGCGCGAGCGGCGCGCGGGCCGGCTCGGCTTTCGCGATCTCGACACGGCTCTCCGGTTTCGCCTTCGATGGCGCAGGACCGCTGACCCAGCGCATGGAGGAAGGCGTCGCGGTCAAACCCGCGCTCGTGGACGCGGAGGTCGGTCTGCCGGTCGAGCCGTCGAGAACGGCACGGGGTTTTTGAGCTGCCGCTTCGTCGGGTGAAGCTTTCGGCGCCCCGGAGACGAAGGCCGGCCGCGGACGCTCCTGCAGTATCGGCACGGGCGAGATCCATGATGCCGCCCGCGCATAGGCGGCGACGTTTGGGGCGACGTGCGGGGATTGTGGACGCCCGATAGTTTGGACCGGCTCGAATCGCTCCACGATCTCCGGTTCGGATTTGCGCGGCCGGGGCGGCTCGGCTCTCGCGGGTTCGGGTCTTACGGGTTCGGGTCTTGCCTCGCTCCGGCTGTCGGTCGTGGGCTCTTCGGTAATGGTATTCACGGTGCGCGCCCGCGAGCCCTCATCGATATGTTCCTCGATGAGATCGGCCATGATGCGATCGCGGCTCGCACCCGACGTGCCGCCGAGCACGACGCCGACGACCCAATGCCCATCGCGATGAACGGACGTCAGCAGATTGAAGCCGGACGCGCGCGTATAGCCGGTCTTGATGCCATCCATCCCCTCGATGCGGCCGAGGAGGTGGTTGTGGTTGCGCATGTAGCTGCGGCCGTAATGAAAGGCCGGCGTGGAGAAATAGCGGTAGTAGCGCGGGAAGCGCTCCTGGATGGCGCGGCCGAGAATGGTCAGATCATGGGCCGTCGTGATCTGCTCGTCGTTCGGCAGGCCCGAGGCGTTGGCGTAGTGCGTGCGCGTCATGCCGAGCGCGTGGGCCTTGCGGGTCATCATTTCGGCGAAAGTGTCTTCGTCGCCGCCGATCTTCTCCGCAATTGCCGCCGCGATGTCGTTCGCCGACTTCGTCACGACCGCCTTGATCGCGTCCTCGACCTCGATCGTCGAGCCGGGGCGCAAGCCCAGCTTCGAAGGCGCCTGTGCCGCCGCATGCTGCGAAATCTCGATCTCGGAATCGAGCCTGAGCTTCCCCTTCTCCAGCTGCTCGAACAGCAGGTAGAGCGTCATCACCTTGGTCACCGAGGCAGGGTGGCGGAGCTCGTTCTCGTTCCTGGCGTAAAGCGTGCGCCCGGAATTTCCGTCGACGATCATCGCGGCAAAGGCCGGCGAATAGCTGCCGCCGCGGGCATGGTGGGCACGGTGCGCGCGGCGGTGCGGCCGATAATAATGGTGGACGTGGTGGACGTGGTGGCGATGATAGCCGCGATATCGGTGGCGCGCATCAGCTGGCGTAGCCGTCGCGCTCAAGAGCGTGAGTGCAAGCCCGAGGCCCCCCACGACCATCCTGATGAATTTACCGCGGCCGCTCCCGCCCAGAATCGCCATCGCCGAGTGCTCCTCGATCTCGCCCGGCGCCAACGCACCGAAACAACACGGTCGAGGAAAATACGTCTCGGTGATTACCTGCCGGTTAAGCCGGGCCTAACGCAATCAGTAGAAATCCAGGCGAATTGCTGCGCCGCAAAATCAGCACTTGACAATTTTGTGCAGTGCACCATATTGATCTCAACAGGCCGGGCGCGACCCGCTTCGCCTGCTCGTACGGCCCTCCGGGGCCAAACCCCTCAAGGAGGACAAACGATGTTCACCAATTTCGAAGAGCTCCAGAAGCTCAGCAAAGGCCAGATGGAAGTTGCGACGGCTGCCGCCGCGTCGGTGACCAAAGGTTTCCAGACGATCGCCGCCGAGACCAGCGAGTATTCCAAGCGTTCGCTCGAGAGCGGCTCCGCTTATATCGAGAAGCTGCTCGGCGCCCGCAAGATCGAAGACGCGGTGCAGATCCAGTCGGACTACGCGAAGACGACCTATGAAGGCTTCGTCGCCCAGGCGACCCGCATCGGCGAGCTCTATGCGAACCTCGCCCGCGAGGCGTTTCGGCCGGTCGAGACCGCGTTCGCCAAGACCCAGGCTGCTACTCGCTAATTCGGCGAGACGCTCAGCATACGATCAGCTTTGAGCGAATTGAGGCCCGGCACTGCCGGGCCTTTTCTTTTCTGTGGCCGTTGGCCATTCCTGCCTTGTCTTCGCCGCGAAGGAAAAGAAATCTAGGCTCGTGTCATCGGGTCGACTCTCATCGCCAACAGCACCCCTTGGCTGCGCGGCGAGGCGGTATATCTCAGGCTTGGAGAACCTGCCGCAGTGAGTGACGAAGCTACAACCGCCGATTCATCGAAATTTGCCCAAGCCCCCGCGGTCGCGCGAGAGGTCGTGGGGCCTCTCGTCGCGGCGAAGGAACCGCGCCGCGGAACGGACGGCGGCAACGGGTCCGGCACTGCGGTCATCACCCGTACCCGAACGCAAACCCGGCGCCCGAACATGTACCGGGTTTTGCTGCTCAACGACGATTACACGCCGATGGAGTTCGTCGTCCTGGTCTTGCGGCGGTACTTCAATAAGGGCCCGGAAGAGGCGACCCGCATTATGCTGCATGTTCACCATCATGGCGTCGGCGAATGCGGGGTCTTTACCTACGAGATTGCCGAGACCAAAGTGACGCAGGTGATGGATTATGCGAGGAAGCATCAGCATCCCCTGCAATGCATCATGGAAAAGAAGTGAGTCCTAACCACGAACGCGAGCGCAACGCTTAAACCCGAGCACAAGCCACAGCACCGAACAAGACGCGCATGATCTGGAGCCCAAATGCCCTCCTTCTCACGTAATCTCGAACAATCGCTCCATCGTGCGCTTGCGGCCGCCAATGAGCGCCACCACGAATACGCGACGCTCGAACATTTGCTTCTGAGCCTCGTCGACGACACCGATGCGGCTGCCGTCATGCGGGCGTGTTCGGTCGAGCTCGATGCCCTGCGCAAGAATCTGCGCGATTATATCGATCAAGAACTCGAAAACCTGGTCACCGATGGCCGCGAGGATGCGAAGCCGACCGCAGGCTTCCAGCGCGTCATCCAGCGCGCCGTCATCCACGTGCAGTCATCGGGGCGCGACGAGGTGACCGGCGCCAACGTGCTGGTTGCGATCTTTGCCGAGCGCGAGAGTCACGCCGCGTATTTCCTGCAGGAGCAGGACATGACGCGCTACGATGCCGTCAACTATATCAGCCACGGCATCGCCAAACGGCCGGGTCTCTCCGATACGTCGAAGACGCCGCGCGGCGCGGACGACGACAGCGACCGCTCCGATGCCAAAGACGGCAAGGATTCGGATTCGAAGAAAAAGGAAGGCGCGCTAGACGCTTATTGCGTCAATCTCAATCGCAAGGCGAAGGACGGGCGCATCGATCCGCTGATCGGCCGCGAGGCCGAAGTGCAGCGCACGATTCAGGTTCTCTGCCGCCGTCAGAAGAACAACCCGCTGCTTGTCGGTGACCCTGGCGTCGGCAAGACGGCGATCGCGGAGGGACTCGCGCGTAAGATCGTCAAGAACGACGTCCCCGAGGTACTCGCTGGCGCGACCGTGTTCGCACTCGACATGGGGACCCTGCTTGCCGGCACGCGCTATCGCGGCGATTTCGAAGAGCGGCTCAAGCAGGTGATGAAGGAGATCGAGGGTCACAAGAACGCGATCCTGTTCATCGATGAAATCCACACCGTGATCGGCGCCGGCGCAACGTCAGGGGGCGCGATGGACGCCTCGAACCTGCTGAAGCCGGCGCTTGCGCAGGGTACGCTGCGTTGCATCGGCTCGACCACGTACAAGGAATACCGCCAGTATTTCGAGAAGGACCGCGCGCTAGTGCGCCGCTTCCAGAAGATCGACGTGAATGAGCCCTCAGTGCCTGACACGATCGAAATCATGAAGGGGCTGAAACCCTATTTCGAGGAGTTCCACAAAATCCGCTACACCAACGAGGCGGTGAAGGCATCGGTGGAACTGTCGGCGCGCTACATCCACGACCGAAAGCTTCCCGACAAGGCAATCGATGTGATCGACGAGACCGGTGCAAGCCAGATGCTGCTGCCGGAATCCAAGCGCAAGAAGACGATCGGCATCAAGGAAATCGAGACGACGATCGCCACGATGGCGCGCATTCCTCCGAAGACCGTGTCGAAGGATGATGCTGAAGTGCTGCAGCACCTCGACGAGACGCTGAAGCGCGTGGTTTACGGCCAGGATGCGGCAATCGCGGCATTGGCCTCGGCCATCAAACTTTCGCGTGCCGGCCTGCGCGACGTGGAAAAGCCGATCGGCTCCTACCTGTTCTCGGGGCCGACCGGTGTCGGCAAAACCGAGGTCGCGCGCCAGCTCGCAACCAGTCTCGGCGTACCGCTGACACGCTTCGACATGTCCGAATATATGGAGCGCCATACCGTCTCCCGGCTGATAGGTGCGCCGCCGGGCTATGTCGGCTTCGATCAAGGCGGCCTGCTCACGGACGCTGTCGACCAGCACCCGCATTGCGTGCTGCTGCTCGATGAGATTGAGAAAGCGCATCCCGATCTCTACAACATTCTTCTCCAGATCATGGATCACGGGAAGCTGACGGATCACAACGGTAAGCAGATCGATTTCCGCAACGTGATCCTGATCATGACGACCAACGCCGGGGCTGCCGACATGGCCCGGGCGGCGTTCGGCTTCACGCGCTCGAAGCGCGAGGGCGATGACATGGAAGCGATCAACCGCTTGTTCGCGCCTGAATTCCGCAATCGTCTCGATGCGGTTGTTCCGTTCGCGCATCTGCCGACGGACGTGGTTACCCGCGTCGTCGACAAGTTCATCATGCAGCTTGATGCGCAGCTCTCCGAGCGCAACGTCACGATCGAGATCACCGATGATGCGCGCCGCTGGCTGGTGGAGCACGGCTACGACGAAGCAATGGGCGCGCGGCCGATGTCGCGCATCATCCAGCAGACGATCAAGACGCCGCTTGCCGATGAAGTGCTGTTCGGCCGCCTGAAGAACGGCGGAACGGTGCGCGTCGTCGTCACCTCGGATGAGAACGGCACCAAGTCCCTGAGCTTCGTCTTCCCCGAGGGACCGGTTCTGCCGCGGCCGGAGCGCGACATTGTCGAAGCCGGCAAGAAGCGCGTGCGGGCCGAGCCGGAAGTGCGGCGGGCAAAAAACCGCCGTCTGAAGACCGGCGACGATCCCGGTCCCACGCCGGACTCGGACGAGTCGGGCGATCAAAGCCCGAAGCCGGTGCGAAGCGTTCCGGGCGTGCCGCTGAAGGGATAGGAGCCAGCACGTCCCGACTCGTGTAGTCGGTCCGGTTCTGGAGGGCGTTGCTCTTGCAAGAACCGGATGCCGGCGACACCGGCGGCCTCACGCGATTCGAATGGGCTCTTGAGGGTCTCCGCCAGGCGCTGACCGGGCCGGCTTTCTTCGTCGCGATCGCGATGATCGGCGTCGGCGGCCTCGCGCGCGGCGCCGACTTTCCCTTCGGTGCGGCTATCGCCTCGACATTCCTTATCTGGGCGGGACCGGCGCAGGTGCTGTTCTTTGGCGGCATCAGCGCGGGCACCGCGCTCACCGCAGTGGCGCTGTCGATCTGTGTTTCGTCGATGCGGCTCATGCCGATGTGCCTGTCGGTTCTGCCGATGCTGCACACGAAGCGCACGCGCTTGCCGACGCTCATCGCGGCGTCGCATTTCGTTGCGGTCACCGTCTGGGTCGAGTCGCTGCGGCGTTTACCTGATATACCGCGCGGTGCGCGTCTGGCATTCTTCTTCGGCTTTGCGACGACCTGCATCACGACGACGGCGGCCTGCACCGGCGCCGGTTTTTTCCTGGTAAGCGCGCTACCCGCGCCCTTTGCTGTGGGCCTCCTCTTTCTTACGCCAGCCTATTTTCTGTCGACGATCGTGCGCTCCGCGCGCGTCGCGACCGACTGGTTCGCGCTGGCATTCGGGCTCGCGCTTGCGCCGATTAGCCAGGCACTGATCGGCGGCGGCTTCGATCTGCTTGCGCTGGGGCTTGTCGGCGGTACAGGCGCTTACGTCGCAGGCCGTGCTGTGAACCGCCGCGCATGAGCATCTTCGGCATCGATGGCGCGCTCGCGCCCTATCTCATCCTCATCTTTTTCGGTTTTCTGCCGAGCGAAATCTGGCGCTTCATGTCTGTGTTTGTCGCGCGACGGATCGATGAGAATTCCGAAATTTTTGTCTATGTGCGCACGATTGCTGCCGTGCTGCTCGTCGGAATCGTCGCCAAGCTGATCTTCACCCCGTCTGGCGTTCTCGCATTGGTGCCGCTCGCCGCGCGGCTTGGCGCGGTGGGAGTTGGTGCGGCAGCGTTTCTGATTTTCCGCCGTTCGGTTCTCGTGGCGGTGTTTGCCGGCGAAGCGGCGATCATTGCGCTCGGATATTATTTTGTGCGCTAGGCGCTCGCCAGCGCCGCGCGAATCTTCTCCGCGTGCGCCCCGAGCACCTCAGCCTTTTCCATGTTGCCGGGCGGCCGCAGCGCCACACCGCTCCAGCGCGGCAGGATATGAAAATGCAAATGGAACACGATCTGCCCGCCGGCCTGCTCGTTGAATTGCTGCAATGTGAGCCCCTCGGCCTGCATCGCCTGCTTCACGCCGCGTGCGACTTTTTGCACGCGCGGCATCAGCGCCGAGAGATCCTCCGCCCTGATGTCGAGGAGGTTGCGGCAGGGAGCTTTCGGGATGACGAGCGTGTGGCCGTCAGCGCGCGGCATGATATCCATGAAAGCGAAGGCGATGTCGTCTTCAAAGACTTTGTACGCCGGCATCTCGCCGCGCAGGATTTTGGCGAAGACGTTGGTATTTTCGTAAACCGGATCGGACATCGCCCACTCGCTCGCAGAAAGCCCGTGACCCTACACGCGTCGCGGAGGTCGCGCCAATCCTGGCTACGCCTCGTGCTTTGGCGGCACCTGCAGGAAAAAGCGGACCATCTCGCGTGACGCATCGGGCCCACGTGCATCGGTATACGAGCCGGCGGGACTGCCGCCAAACCACGCATGGCCAGCCCCGTGGACGCGCCAATGTTCAAAGATGATCTTGCCCACGCGATCCCGGTGCAACGTGCGGCTATAGGCACGCCCGCCGGGTGCAGTGCCTTCTTCGGTGTTGATCGCGACGTCTGCTGCCGTGCCGGCACCGGCGCCCGCGAGCACCTGATCGCTGTTGCGCAGATTGACCGTTGAGTCGCGGTCGCCGTGAAATACGATTGTCGGAATGATGCGCGGGTTCTTACGGGCGCGCGAACTGCCGCCTTGCTTCATCGCATGCAGTGCGGACTGCAGATCGTGCGCGGCGCCGCAGGCCAAGCCGGAATGCACCCCGACCGCGGCATAGAGGTCGGGATAGGTCGAGCCCATGATCGCCGCTGCAGCACCGCCGGCGGAAAGACCCGCGACATAGACCAGTTTCGGATCGACGCGGTAGTCCCGCATGACCTGTCGAGTGATCCCGGCGATCAGCGAAGGCTCACCCTGATCGCGTCTTTGATCGGTGGTCTTGAACCAGTTCCAGCACTTCGAGTGGTTCGCCGCTTGTATCTGCCCGGGATAGACAACAAGACAGGAATGCTCCTCGGCCACGAGATTCATCCGTGTGCCGGCGGCGAAATCGTCAGGCGATTGCGTGCAGCCGTGCAGCATGACGATCAGCGGCAGCGCGGGTCCGTCGTCGCGATAGCTGCTCGGCACATATAGCTTGTAGGGGCGAGTCCCCGCCTGATTCGAGTAGGTGCGCGCGAGAAATGTGCCGCCACTCGGCACCGTCTCGGCTGAAGGGGTTGCAACCGGACTCAGTCGCGATTGTAATCCGGAGACCGGATCGCTGCGACCGAACCGGCCGACGAGATCACGCAGCACGTTCGGAAGTGGTGTGTGTGCGGGCTCTTGCGATTGCGGCGCTTGGACGTGGGGAGTGGCCATGTCCTCAATCGGCGCGCCTGCAAACCTTGCGCTGATTCCCACTTCATTGGCGGTAAGGTCGAGCTGCGGCGGTTCCAGCCGCGCGGCAGCGTTCGAAGGTGCCTCGCCGTTCGTTCCCGCTCGGCTGAGCAGGCGCCGGAGGAGAGAGGTCGCTTCAGCGACGCGGCCGGCGCGGGTGAGCCGCGTCGCTTCGAGCATGTCGGGCGGAAGAGTGAAATTCATCGGTGCGTGCTTTCGTTCGAGAAGCGGTTGAGAAAGTTGCGAAGCGGCCTCAGCGGATGCGGTCTGCGAGCGCGCTTTTGACGGCGGCACTCGCGTGCAAGGCGCCGAGCACCTGGATCGAGCCGATCGCCGCGCGCGCCAGCTCCGGCGAGACGTCGCCGGCGATACTGGCGAGGCCAAGGACGCGAATGTCGATCTTCTGACCAGCGGCCTGTGCCCGTTCGAGATCGGCGCGGCTGAAATGCCGCAGGCCCAGCTCGACGTTGTTGCGCGCCACCGATTTCCTGGTGACCTCGGCGTGCCGGTCGAGCTGATTGCGGATCGCGGTGCGGATGAAATCCGTCCGGTTCGAATAGAATCCCTCCTGAACGAGAAGGTCGACTTGCCCGAGATCGACGAAGCCGAGATTGATCGTGATCTTCTCGGTATCGCCCGTCCGAGGGCGAAGCTCCTGCACGCTGCCCATTCCAGCCATCCCTGCTCCATCCAGCTAGATGGTAGGTGGGAACCGGTGCCTGCTTTACAAGGGGCGTCCTTCCGTCGCACGAGACCTAATGGTCGGGGCCGGAACAGATCGCACGAAACACAAGATCGCGGGCGGGCCGGCGATCGTGCTGGTGCGCCCCCAGCTTGCCGTGAATATCGGCATGTGCGCGCGGGCAATGGCGAATTTCGGGCTTGCGGATCTGCGCCTGGTTTCGCCGCGCGAAGGCTGGCCGCGCACCGGCGCGCGGCGCAAGGGTGCCTATGCCGCGGCCGCCGGCGCGGTGCATCTCCTCGAAGGCGCACGCGTCTTCGATTCGGTCGAGGCCGCGATTGCCGATCTTACCTACGTCTACGCCACGACGGCGCGCGAGCGCGGGCAGGGCAAGCCCGTGCTTGTGCCGTCGCAGGCGATGCCGGCAAGCGCCGCACGGATGGGCAAAGGCGAGCGGCACGGGGTCCTCTTCGGGCCGGAGCGCACCGGGCTCGACAATGACGAGGTGGCGCTCGCCGACGCGATCCTCACCTTCCCGGTCAATCCCGCCTATGCGTCGCTGAATCTCGCGCAAGCCGTGCTGATCTGCGGCTATGAATGGTATCGCGCCGCGCATGGCGACGCATCGCCCTTCGAGCTGCCGGAGCGCTCGCCCCCGGCGCAGCGCGAAATGGTGCTGTCGTTCTTCGATTTTCTCGAAAGCAAGCTCGAGGCGGCGGGCTTCTTCCGGCCTGCCGGTAAGCGGCCGGTTATGCAGCGCAACCTCCGCAACATGTTCCACCGGATGGAACTGACGCAGCAGGATGTCCGCACCTGGTGGGGCATGGTGGTGCGGCTTACCGAAGGCCCGCGGGTGAACGTGCAGACGCGTAAGCGGGTAAAGCAGAAGAAGTCCACGCCTGCCGCCGAGCGGAGGGAGAGCCGGAGTCCACAGGAATAGCAAATTTTGGCTCCGGGATCGCGCTTCGCGCGTCCGGGAAGGTGTCTTATATGGATCGCTCCGCAAATGATCGAGATCGACCCTCCCGAAATGATCCCCCGCTATTCCCGCCCCGAGATGGTCGCGATCTGGGAGCCGCAGACGCGCTTCCGCATCTGGTTCGAGATCGAGGCGCATGCCTGCGACGCGCTCGCCGAGCTCGGTGTGATCCCGAAGGAGAGCGTCAAGGCGATCTGGGGGAAGGCCGGCCAAGTCACGTTCGACATCGAGCGCATCGACGAGATCGAGCGCGTCACCAAGCACGACGTCATCGCCTTCCTCACGCACCTCGCCGAATTCATCGGCGCGGACTCGCGCTTCGTGCATCAGGGCATGACCTCGTCGGACGTGCTCGACACCTGCCTAGCCGTGCAGCTCTCCCGCGCCGCGGATATTCTGATCCGCGACGTCGACGATCTGCTCGCCGCGCTGAAGCGCCGCGCCTTCGAGCACAAATGGACGCCGACCATCGGCCGCTCGCATGGCATCCATGCGGAGCCCGTGACGTTCGGCCTGAAACTCGCGCAGGCCTATGCCGAGTTTTCCCGCTGCCGTGCGCGGCTGATCGCGGCGCGGGTGGAGATCGCGACCTGCGCCATCTCGGGCGCCGTTGGCACCTTCGCCAATATCGATCCGCGCGTCGAAGAACATGTCGCCGCGAAGATGGGGCTCACGCCGGAGCCCGCCTCGACGCAGATCATTCCGCGCGACCGCCACGCGATGTTCTTTGCGACGCTCGGCGTCGTCGCCTCGTCGATCGAGCGGCTGGCGATCGAGATACGCCATCTGCAGCGTACCGAAGTGCTGGAAGCCGAAGAATTCTTCTCGGAAGGGCAGAAGGGCTCGTCCGCGATGCCGCATAAGCGCAATCCGGTGCTCACGGAAAATCTGACCGGCCTGGCGCGGTTGGTGCGCGGCATGGTCATTCCTGCGCTGGAGAACGTCGCGCTGTGGCACGAGCGCGACATCTCGCATTCCTCCGTCGAGCGCATGATCGGGCCTGATGCGACGATCACGTTGGATTTCGCGCTGGCGCGGCTCACCGGTGTCATCGACAAGCTGATCGTCTATCCCGAAAACATGCGCAAAAATCTCGATCGGTTAGGCGGGCTCATCCATTCGCAACGCGTGCTTTTGGCGCTGACGCAGAGAGGCGTATCGCGCGAACATGCGTATGCTTATGTGCAGCGCAACGCGATGCCGGTCTGGCGCGGTGAGGGGGATTTTCTGACGTTGTTGAAGAAAGACCCCGACGTTTCGAAAGCGCTGAGCGCGGCCGAGCTCGAAGAGCTGTTCGATCTCGACTACCATTTGAAGCACGTGGATACGGTGTTTCGGCGTGTGTTTGGGGAGAGTGCCACGGCATAGTTCCGCGGGGTGTGTCGTCATGCGCGATCCTTTCAACCCGTCATGCGTGGCCTCGAGCGGGGCGTCCACGAGGACAAAGGCTCCTCGGCATGCAGGCGTCGCGGGTAGGCGGGCCAAGCCTGGCGATGACGGTTTGCAAACCTGCCGCTTGTTTTATTTTTTTGCCGTGCTTCTTCTCAGCCTTGCGTTCTGCCAAGGCACCCGTGCCCAAACCTGCTTCAGCTCCTGCTTTCGCCCGCAACTCGTCGGTGCCGATATCGAGGATTCACGCATCCGCGCCATCATGCGGCGGTGTCACGATATGTGTGAGGAAGATGCGGGGCGGCGTTTCTCGCTCTCGGGGCGCGGCGAGAAGCTGCTGAATTGTCTTCCGGCGCCTCTCAGCCCGGATGAGTTTCGTCGGGTGCGGTCCGCGAGTTCTTCTTTCCTGGCCTTCGCCAACACGTTTACCTGGGACCTCCACAACGTGCTGCCGGATAAGGTGATCAAACGCGTCGAGGCGATCACGCAGAATCTCGAGCTTGAAGACATCGTCCTCGGCGGCGGCGTGACGATTGCGCCAGGCGAAACGCAAACCGTGTTCATTCCCGGTTTCTTCGATGGTTACCCGCAGATGCGCGTGTCGACGCGCATCAAGGCGATCTATGCCTGTCCGCTCGAATAATGCGGACCTCCGATGCCGATCTCCTGATCGTTCCGGGCCTCGGCGGATCGGGTCCCGATCACTGGCAGACGCGGTGGGAGCAGAAGCTTTCGACGGCACGCCGCATCGCGCAGCGGGACTGGGAGGCGCCGCAACGGGATGAATGGGTCTCTGCCATTTCCTCTGCAATCAAGGAGGCGAGGCGGCCAGTCATCTTGATCGCGCATTCGCTCGGCGTGATCGCTTCGATCTACGCGTCCCGCGAGACTGCGCCCGGGATAAGAGGCGCGTTCCTTGTCGCCGCGCCCTCGGAAGAGCGGCTTGCCGGCGTCGCGGAAGCCGATCCGGCCTTCCGCCCCTATCCGCGCGGGAAGCTGCCGTTTCCTTCGATGCTCGTCGCGAGCCGGGATGATCCCTACTCCAGCCTTGCTGACAGCGATGCATTGGCGCGCGATTGGGGTGCCAAGCTGATCGATGCGGGTGAGACCGGTCATCTCAACGCGGAAAGCGGCCATGGGCCGTGGCCCGAGGGATTGCTGCAATTTGCAGCCTTCATGAAGCAGATTTAGGAATATCCCACAGCGCGATTGATGAGGAACACGCCAATGCCCGACAGCAGCTTCGACGAAGAAGGTTTTAACATGGCGATCCGCAAGTTTCTGAAGGAGGTTGGCGTCACCTCGCAGCGCGAGATCGAGCGCGTGATGCAGGAAGAGCAGGGCAAGCGCGGCCTGCACCTGAAAATGGTGCTGACATCAGACGACGCACCGTCGCTCCACCACGTTGTCGAGCACCGCATCGAATTGAAGCGGTAGAATTACCGCTTCGACATGGGAACGTAATCGCGCGACGCCGCGCCGGTATAGAGCTGACGCGGCCGCCCGATCTTCTGGCTCGGATCTTCGATCATCTCTTTCCACTGCGCGATCCAGCCGACGGTGCGCGCAACGGCGAAGAGGACCGTGAACATGTCGGTGGGGAAGCCCATCGCCTTCAGCGTGATGCCGGAATAGAAGTCGATGTTTGGATAAAGCTTCTTCTCGACAAAGTATTCGTCGTGCAACGCGATGCGCTCGAGCTCGATCGCGATGTCGAGCAGCGGATCGTCCTTGATGCCCATTTCGGTGAGCACTTCGTGGCACGTGTGCTGCATGATTTTGGCGCGCGGATCGTAATTCTTATAGACCCGATGCCCGAATCCCATCAGGCGGAACGGATCGTTTTTGTCCTTGGCGCGCGCAACGAATTTCGGAATGTTCTCGACCGTTCCGATCTCCGACAGCATTTTGAGCGCCGCTTCATTGGCGCCGCCATGCGCGGGGCCCCAGAGGCAGGCAACGCCTGCCGCGATACAGGCGAACGGATTGGCGCCTGATGAGCCGGCAAGCCGCACCGTCGAGGTCGACGCGTTCTGCTCATGATCGGCGTGCAGGATGAAGATGCGATCGAGTGCGCGCGAGAGAACCGGATTGATGTGATATTCTTCGCACGGCACCGCGTAGCACATGCGCAAAAAGTTCGAGGTATAGTCGAGATCGTTCTTCGGATAGATGAACGGCTGGCCGATCGTGTATTTATACGCCATCGCGGCGAGCGTCGGCATTTTCGCGATCATGCGCATCGAAGCCACCATGCGCTGCGTCGGATCGGAGATATCGGTCGAATCATGATAGAAAGCCGACAGCGCGCCGACGCTTGCGACCATCACCGCCATCGGATGCGCGTCGCGGCGAAAACCCTGGAAGAACCGCGCCATCTGCTCGTGCACCATCGTGTGGCGCGTGACGCGATAATCGAAATCGTGCTTCTGCGCGCTCGTCGGCAGATCGCCGTAGAGCAGGAGATAGCAGGTCTCGAGAAAGTCGCCGTGCTCGGCGAGCTGGTCGATCGGATAGCCGCGATAGAGGAGGGTGCCTTCGTCGCCGTCGATATAGGTAATCTGTGACTCGCAGCTCGCCGTCGAGGTGAAGCCGGGGTCGTAAGTAAACATGCCCGTCTGGGCGTAAAGCTTGCTGATATCGACGACGGACGGGCCGATCGTCCCGTCCTTCGTCGGCAGCGTGAGGGAATTGTCGCCGTACTTTAACTGAGTGGTCGCGCCCATGGGGCCTGCCTTTTAACTGGGGTCCGCATCGGCTGTGCAGCGCCCGTGCCAAGTGGGCGCCGACAGGGAATTTGGATGTTGTGCACCGCACAAGTAGCGTATCGGCGCGGACCCTTCAATGGGATGCTAGCGACTGGCTGCGGCGGCGGGCACGACGGTTTCCGCTTGGTCGGCAATGCGTGCGAGGCTCTCCTCGCGGCCGAGAACGGTGAGCACGTCGAAGATGCCGGGCGAAGTCAGCCGTCCGGTGAGCGCAGCGCGTAACGGCTGCGCGACTTGTCCGAGCTTGGCGCCGGTTTTCTCCGCAAACTCGCGCACGACGGCTTCGGTTGCGGCTGCAGTCCACTCGCTGAGTGCCGCGAGCTTCGGCAGGAGCCCGGCGAGGAGCCCTGCGCCTCCCTGGCCCAATATGGCCCGCGCCTTTTCATCCAGCGCGAGCGGGCGCTCGGCGAAAAGGAAACCCATTCCGTCGATCAGTTCGACAAGCGTCCTGGCGCGCTCCTTCAGGCCCGGCATCGCGGCGAGGATCTGCGTGCGCCTTTGTCTATCGAGTTTTGCCGCGATTTCTGGTCCGCCCGGCAGATAGGGCAGCGTTGCTTCGAGAATTTGCAGGAGCTCGGCGTCGGGCGTCGCGCGCATATAGTGCCCGTTCATGTTCTCGAGCTTGGCGAAATCGAAGCGGGCAGGGGAGCGATGCACCTGCGAAAGATCGAAAGCCTCGATCATTTCTGCGGTCGAGAAGAACTCGCGATCGCCCTGACTCCAGCCGAGACGCACCAGGTAATTGCGCAAAGCCGCAGGCAGGTAGCCCATCGCGCGATATGCATCGACCCCGAGCGCGCCGTGGCGTTTTGACAGCTTACTACCATCAGGTCCGTGGATCAGCGGAATGTGCGCCATCGCCGGCACCGGCCAGCCGAAGGCGTTATAGATTTGCGTCTGCCGCGCGGCATTGGTCAGGTGATCGTCGCCGCGGACGATGTTCGTGACACCCATGTCGTGGTCGTCGACGACGACGGCCAGCATGTAGGTCGGCGTGCCGTCGGATCGCAGCAACACGAGATCGTCGAGGTCCTTGTTCGGGAACACGACCCGGCCCTGCACTGCGTCCTCGATCACCGTCTCGCCGTCCTGCGGCGCCCTGAGCCGGATCACCGGCGCGACGCCTGCCGGCGCCTCGGCGGGATCGCGGTCGCGCCAGCGCCCGTCGTAGCGCGGCGGGCGGCCTTCGCGGCGTGCCGCCTCGCGCATGTCGGCAAGTTCCGCCTGCGAGGCGTAGCAGCGATAGGCGCGCCCGGACGCGAGCAGCTCCTCCGCCGCCTCGCGATGGCGCGCGACGCGCGCGAACTGATGAACGACGCCCCCGTCCCAATCGAGGCCGAGCCATTGCAGGCCATCAATGATCGCGGCGATCGCCGTATCGCTCGAGCGCTCGCGGTCGGTATCCTCGATCCGGAGCAGCATTTTGCCGCCGATCTTACGCGCGTGAAGCCAGTTGAACAAAGCCGTGCGCGCGCCGCCGATATGCAGGAAACCTGTCGGCGAGGGAGCAAAACGCGTCACAACCGAAGAGGACATCGGGCAAAACCAACAAAGGGCGGCCAGGCGACTCGCCTCACGCGCGCGGCGTCGTGTAGCATGAGACCTGAGCGGAAGCTCTGAGATAGGCGTCGCGTCTTGTTGGAGTAGGGCCTTGCCGAGCGGACAGCGGGGCAGATCGGCTGCGATTGCGGGCACGACATTCGGGCTCGCCGGCCGGCTGCGCCTGTCCTTCGGTGATCCGCGGGCGCTCTTCTGGAACGCGCTCGAACGCGAGATTGCCGAGCGGCGGCCGTTTCTGTGGCTGCCTGCTGCGGCAGGCGCCGGTGTCATTCTCTATCTTTCCGCTGATCGCGAGCCGGTTTTGTGGTTGCCGGCCTTGGCGGCGGTCGCGTTCGCTGCGCTGGCCTGGCTGGCGCGCGCGAAGCGCGGCGCCTTCGCGCTGTTTGTTGCCTTCGCCGCGTTGTCGGCCGGCTTTGTCTCGGCGGGTTGGAAGAGCGCGCGTGTGGCAGCGCCCGTGCTCGACCGCATTCGCGTCACGACCGTTTCCGGCTTCATCGAGCAGATGGATTACCGCCAGCAAGGCGCACGGTTCGTGATGCGCCTTGCCTCCGCGGAAGGGTTGTCGCCGGAGCAGATGCCGCGGCGCATCCGTCTGACCGATCGCTATCGGCCGCAGGTCGAAGCCAGCGCATTCGTGAAACTGAAGGCGCGGCTGCTTCCGCCCGCGCGCGCCGCGCTGCCCGGTGGCTACGACTTCGCCCGTGACGCGTACTTCACGGAACTTGGCGCGGTCGGCAACGTGCTCGGCAAAATCGAAGTCGCGAGTCCGCCTGCACCGGCGGGTGTGGGTTTGTCGTTTTACGCAGCCATCGACCGCATGCGAAACGCACTTGCCGGGCGCGTCTACACGCTGCTCGGCGGCGAGCGGGGCGCGATCGCCGCCGCGATGGTGACCGGCAAGCGCGACTACCTCGACGAAGCGACGAAGGAGGTGATCCGCGAAGCCGGCATTTTCCACATCATCACGATTTCCGGCGTGCAGATGACGCTGGTTGCCGCGATCTTCTTCATAGGGTTGCGGCGGCTGCTCGCCTGTTCGCGCACGCTTGCTTTGAATTATCCCATCAAGAAATGGGCTGCCGCCGCGGCCATGCTCGGCGCGATTTTCTACGATATCGCGACGGGATCGCGCGTCGGCACCGAACGCGCGCTGATCATGACCTGCGTCATGCTTTCCGCCGTCATTTTCGACCGGCCGTCGCTGACGATGCGCAATCTGGCGATCGCGGCTTTGATCGTAGTCGCGCTGGAGCCGGAGGCGATCCTCGGCGCAAGTTTCCAGCTGTCTTTTGCCGCCGTTGCGGCGCTGGTCGCGGTCTACGAAGCGCGCATCGCCTCGTTCGCCGCCGATCGCGAGCAAATCTACGTGCAGGCCAATACATCGTGGCGCCAGAGATTGCGCGATTTCTTTGCCGAGCATCTGCGCCACGGCCCCGGCGCGCTCCTCTTCGCGACGTTCTGCGCGACGACGGCGACGGCATCTTTCATGGCTTATGATTTCCATGAGCTCAGTTTGTATGTGCTGATCGGCAATCCGTTGACACTCGCGATCATCGAGTTTTTCGCTATCCCCGGCGCGCTGATCGGAGCGGCGCTTTATCCGCTCGGGCTCGATGCCCTCGTCTGGCAATATGTCGGCCTCGGCATCGGACTGATCCTGTGGGCCGCGCGACTGATTGCGTCCGCGCCCGGCGCGACGGTCCACCTCAAGACATTTGCGCCTTATGCGCTGATCTTCCTCTCGCTCGCGGTCCTGTCCGCGGTGATCTGGCGCACCGCGCTTTTGCGCGCGACCGCCATTCCGCTGGCGATCATTGGTCTGTTCGGCGCCGCGCGCGGGCCGGATTACGACATCGCGATTGCGGCGACTGGCGAGTCCGCGGCGGTGCGAACGGCAGACGGACAGCTGACTGTTCTCGGCGCTCGCCCGAGCGCGTTTTTGAGCGAGCAGTGGCTGCGCGCCGATGCCGACCCGCGCGCGCCGAAAGCGGCACAGAACGGAGCGCAATGCGATTCCGCGGGCTGCACGGCGCAACTGCGGGACGGACGCGTTGTCGCCCTGCTGCGCACGCGCGACGCTTTGGTTGAGGATTGCGCGCGCGCGGCCCTCGTGATCGCGCCGTTCCCGGTGCCAGTCGGCTGCGCCGCCGCGACGATCATCGATCGCCGCCGCCTCGACGGGACGGGCGCCGTGACGCTGAAGATTGTGGACGATCGGTTCGAGATGCGTGCCGCGCGCGCGATCGGCGAGAACCGTCCCTGGTCGCGTGCGCCGCGCGCGATCGGCCGGCCGAGATCGGTAACCTCCGAACAGCGTGAGGATGACACGCGCGATATCGATCGCTTGGAGTAGTTCGCGCGGCGGAAATCGTTAGCGCGCATTCTCCGGGGGCAGCTCAATACCTGCGGATCAAGCTCACCAGCTTGCCTTGGATGCGCACGCGGTCCGGCCCAAAGATGCGCGTCTCGTAAGAAGGATTGGCGGCTTCAAGCGCGATCGAGGCGCCGCGGCGGCGAAGCCGCTTCAGCGTCGCCTCCTCGTCGTCGATCAGCGCCACGACGATGTCGCCGGTATCGGCGGTATCCTGCTTTTTGACGACCACCGTATCGCCTTCGAGAATGCCGGCGTCGATCATCGAATCGCCGCGCACTTCGAGCGCGAAATGGTCGCCGCTTGCCAGGAATTCCGGCGGGATCGAGATGGTGTGGCTGCGCGTCTGGATGGCGCTGATCGGCGTGCCGGCGGCGATGCGGCCCATGACCGGCACGGCCACCGCCGAGCCGATGCCGTCGTCGCCGGACGGCATCTGGCGCACGCGGCCGAGATGGCCCTCGATGACGCTCGGCGAGAATTTGCCGCCGCGCGGCCCTTGCGGCGTCGAGGATTCCGGCAGTTTCAGCACTTCGAGCGCGCGGGCGCGATTCGGCAGGCGGCGGATGAAGCCGCGCTCCTCGAGCGCCATGACGAGACGGTGGATGCCGGATTTGGAGCGGAGGTCGAGCGCGTCCTTCATCTCGTCGAAGGAGGGGGGGACGCCGGTTTCCTTGAGGCGCTCGTGGATGAAACGCAGAAGCTCGCTCTGTTTCTTCGTCAGCATGGCTCTGCCTTGGGTCGGCCGGGTTTGGCGACTCAGTTTGGCCGCAGGATTGCGGCGGGCGCTTAAACAAATCATGAACATGCTAGCCGTTCGCGTTGCGTTCCGCAAGGGGGCTGTAAGAAGTTGTCCCGCCTCGACAGGCCGATGTCCCCACGGTTGCGGACGGCTTGCGTTTTTGTAGCGCTACCCTAAGCTGCGGCATGTACCGAAAACGAAGCGCGGAGATTTGCATCCCCAACACTGCGCGTGGCAACGGTGCGATCTTTCTGGAGAACATTCAATGGTCACTTGTGAGAACACTCCGCCTCCTGAAACACTCGTACTTCCAAAGGAAGTGCTTAGGCCCACAGGAGCAAAAAAATAGCGGGCCGCGTGGCTTGTAACAGCTCTCCGCATTTGGGTTCTAACCCAAATGCGGATCCGACCGGTTTAGAATTTCGTTTTGAATGCAATTGTTGCGGCAAATGTTGTCGTCAACCTGTTGGCCATGTTTATCTCAGCCCTTCGGATATCGAAAATGTAGCCGCTTTTATGGGGACCGACGTGCGTCAGTTCATCGAGCGATATTGCTATCTGCTTTTCCGGAAAGTTGTCAGCGCAGACGGAAACGTAAGTTTCGAGGCGTGGGATCTTTGCCTTCGCAAGGATGCGGATGGGTGCGTACTGTTGCGGGAGAATAAATGCACGGTGCATGAAGCGAAGCCGCTCATATGTAGCGCCTTCCCGTTCGTGGGGACTTTGGATTTCGTACGTTATTGCCGATCGAAACAACACTTCTGTGAAGGGTTTGATCGAGGGCCCTTGTTTTCGGAGGAGATGATCTCAAGCGAGCTCGACATGTATAGAGTTAAGTACCGCGAGGGAAGTGCCAAGCTAATAGAACAAGGTATGGACATTCGCAAAGTTTTTAGTTTTGTGATGCCCCATGTTGAGACCGAGGTGATCCCGGAAGAAAATGTATTTTCATTCTAGCCCTATCTCCGAGGCGTCCACTAATCGGCAGTTGTTGGCTCGGATAGCTGCAAAATATTCCTGATAATGGCGCACGAGCCCTTTGTTGGCGATCAAGAAGCAATTTTGTCCGCTTCTGATTCCTCCATAAGTCACCACCCATCCGACGATCACTTCGGCATATTCATTTGGATATTCCAAGATAATGAAGTTTTGGAAAGCTGTGACTGGTTGGGTAAGAAAAAATGCCGAATATTTTGATACTCCTGCACGATAATGCTCTCGAAAAAGTTGCTCAATATATTCTTTATACTCAGGGGAGATCACATCCTCCCAAGAGATAGCCCCACTTTTGATCAGTTTATGTTTTCGCTTGTTATAAAGTCGGGAATACTTTGTCGGGGGAAAGACTCCTTCGGAGGAATAAGCGGCCGCGTGAATTATTGTATTATGGACTGCTGACGCTTGAGGAAGTTTTTTGCTTAGATATTCATAAGCTTCGTCGGCATTGTCAAACCGAAACAGCTTTGTATTGTCATCCAGGCCTCGCTTCAACTCCTCCTGAGCAATTCGTCTAAACTGGCGATCTCGAATTAGTACGTCCATCAGTTGGGCTATTGCAAAGGAGGCAAAGATGTCGATCAGAAGATTCTCGACCTCGCCAGCACTAAGAACGAGAACGTGAGTCTTGCCCAACGCCGTGAGCAACGTAAACACGATCAAGCCCAAAAAGGTGGGCAGATATGGCTCAATCTTTTCCATAAGCTCGGAGGATTTAATTAGTTCGATTTACGGGAGAATGCTACTTTTGAGGGCGGATGCCAACCTGAATAGTGAATTTGATCGTCGATTAAGACCTTGCGAGACGGTCGCTTGTATCCGGGGGATTGCAGGGATACTTACGCTCACCGCCCTAGCCGCACCTCCACCAAACCCTAATTTCGCCATCGCCGCGCGGCAGACCTGCGCTGCCCTTCATCGGATTGCGACGTAACCATGCCTTCCCTCCCTGTCCTGACCCTCTGCCTCCTTGCCGCCGGCGGCCTGTCCGGCTTCGCCGTGGCGGCGACCAACCAGCCGGCAGGTCCCGTCCCGGCGGCGAGCGCCGGCCCCAACCAGACCCCGGCCCTTATCTCCCACCGCGCCGTCTACGAGCTCAGCCTCGCCAAGGCGACCGGCAGCAAGTCGCCGACCGCCGCGCGCGGCCGCATCGCCTTCGATTTCACCGGCTCGACCTGCGAAGGCTACGTCCAGAATTTCCGCCAGGTGACCGAGCTGCAGCCGGCCGAGGGGCCGACGCATGTCTCCGACATGCATTCGGCGACGTTCGAGGACGGGCAGGGCAAGAGCTTTCGCTTCCGCATCGAGACGACGGTCGATCGCAAGCCCGGCGACAATGTCGACGGGCAGGCGCAGCGCGCCGATGACGGGGCGCTATCGATCGATCTGAAACAGCCGAAACGCGCCAAGGTCGATGTCGGCGAGGATGTGATCTTCCCGACCGAGCACCTGAAGCGCATCC
>JAXDNH010000139.1:0-14947 GCA_034669525.1 Methylobacteriaceae bacterium
ACGTGCGTGACGTGATCGCGCGCATCGTCGACGGCAGCGAGCTCGACGAGTTCAAGGCGCTTTACGGCGCCACTCTGGTCTGCGGCTTCGCGCACATTTTCGGCTATCCCGTCGGCATTCTGGCCAATAATGGCATTCTGTTTTCGGAATCGGCGCTGAAGGGCGCGCATTTCATCGAGCTCTGCTGCCAGCGCGGCATTCCGCTCGTCTTCTTGCAGAACATCACCGGCTTCATGGTCGGCCGGAAATATGAATCCGGCGGCATCGCCAAAGACGGTGCCAAACTTGTGACAGCCGTAGCCTGCGCGAGCGTGCCGAAGTTCACCGTGATCATCGGCGGTTCGTTCGGTGCCGGCAATTACGGCATGTGCGGGCGCGCTTACGGCCCGCGCTTCCTATGGATGTGGCCGAATGCCCGCATTTCCGTCATGGGTGGCGAGCAGGCCGCAAGCGTGCTTGCGCAGGTGCGTCGCGACAATTTCGAAGCCGCGGGCAAGACCTGGTCGGCGGAAGAAGAAGAGGCGATGAAAGCGCCGCTCCGCGAGCGATTCGAGCATGAGGGACATCCCTATTACGCTAGCGCGCGGCTTTGGGATGACGGCGTCATCGATCCCGCCGATACGCGTATGGTTTTAGGCCTCGGCATTTCCGCCGCACTGAACGCGCCGATCGCACCAACACGCTTCGGCGTGTTCAGGATGTGAGCGGCATGTTTTCGAAAATTCTCATTGCCAATCGTGGCGAGATCGCTTGCCGCATCGTGCGCACGGCCCGCCGCATGGGAATAGCGACCGTTGCCGTTTATTCCGATGGCGATCGTGACGCGATGCATGTGGCGGCTGCGGATGAAGCGTATCACATCGGACCGTCGCCGGCACGCGAGAGCTATCTCAAGGTCGAAGCAATCATCGCGGCGGCAAAACGCGCGGGTGCGCAGGCCATTCATCCGGGTTACGGTTTCTTGTCGGAGAATGCCGTGTTTGCGGAGGCCTGCGCGGCGGCGGGCATCGTTTTCATCGGCCCGCCGCCATCAGCCATTCGCGCCATGGGCGGCAAGTCGGAAGCCAAGGCGCTTATGCAAGAGGCCGGCATCCCGCTCGTGCCCGGCTACCATGGCGAAGATCAATCGCCCGATCTTCTTGCGCGCGAGGCGGAGCGCATCGGATATCCCGTTTTGATCAAAGCCTCCGCCGGTGGCGGCGGCAAAGGCATGAAGGTCGCGGCGCGGCCGGGCGAATTTGCATCACGGCTCGCCAGCGCCAAGCGCGAGTCGGCGTCCTCGTTCGGCGACGATCGCGTGCTGATCGAGAAATATCTCGAGCATCCCCGCCATGTCGAAATTCAGGTTTTTGCCGACAGCCATCGCCATTGCGTCTATCTCTTCGAGCGCGATTGCTCCATCCAACGCCGGCACCAGAAGGTGATCGAAGAAGCGCCCGCGCCGGATTTTTCAGCTGACATGCGCGAGTGCATGGGACGCGCCGCTGTCGATGCGGCGAGAGCCATCGGTTATGTCGGAGCCGGCACGATCGAGTTTCTCTACGATGCTGCCGCCGGGCAATTTTATTTCATGGAGATGAACACGCGGCTGCAGGTCGAGCACCCCGTAACCGAGATGATCACCGGCCTCGATCTCGTCGAATGGCAGTTCCGCGTCGCTGCAGGCGAGAGGCTGCTGCTCGCGCAAGAAGACCTTGCCATCAAAGGTCATGCGATCGAGGCGCGGCTTTACGCGGAGGATCCCGATCGCGGATTTTTACCGCAGACCGGACGCCTCATGCATCTCGCCTTTCCGACCGGCGAAAACGTACGCGTCGATACCGGGGTTCGCGCCGGCGACTCCATTTCCATCCACTACGATCCGATGCTCGCCAAGCTGATCGTCTGGGGCGCGGACCGCGATGCGGCGATCCGGCGGTTTCAGTCTGCGCTGGCTGAAACGCAGGTCGCAGGGTTTAAAACAAATGTCGGTTTTCTTGCGCGGCTCGCCGGCCATCCCGCATTCAAGACCGCCGATCTCGATACGCGCTTTATCGAACGGCATGAGGCCGATCTTCTCGCTGCGCCGCAGCCTCCGTCCGACAGGGTTTTCGCCCTGGCGACGCTTGGCCTTTTGCTCAAACGCGCAGAGGAGGCGCGGCAAGCGGCGCTGGCTTCCGCCGATCCATGGAGCCCGTGGGCTTTCCGCAACGGCTGGCGGCTCAATGATGAAGCTCGCAGTGAAGTACGTCTCCGCGATCTTTCGATTACCGGCGAGAGCGAAAAGCTGATGGAAGTGATCTACCGCCGCGGCGGCGGATGGAAGATCAGCGTCGCGGGCGGCAGCGCGTTCGAGGCGCAAGGCGAGCTCGCAGCCGATGGCAAATTGTCCGGCATCATCGGCGACGAGAAGGCCTCAGTCGTGTGGGTGCGGAGCGGCAACGAAGTCAACCTCTTCACCAGGGATGGCGTGCGCCGCTTCGCGATTGTCGATCACCTTCACGCGGCCGACGATGCGGAGATTCCCGGCGGGCGTCTCGTCGCGCCGATGCCTGGCCGCGTCATTTCGCTTCTAGTCGAACCCGGCGCGCATGTTGAAGCGAACGAGCCGGTGATCGTGCTCGAAGCCATGAAGATGGAGCACACGTTGCGCGCGCCATCGCGCGGCACCGTCGCTGCGTTTCGCTTTGCCGCGGGCGAGCAGGTGGACGAGGGCGCGGAGCTTGTCGATTTCCGAGCCGATGCCGCCGGAGACGAGGCCTGAAGCAGTCTCAAGTCGGGCAAAAGTGTTTCGATAACTTCAAATTTTGCCCCTGGTAATTCGAGGAAGAGGTCTGGCCGTAGAGCACATCCGGCTCCTCCGCCATCTTCTCGTAGACAAGACGGCCGATCACTTGCCCATCTTCCAGGAAGAACGGCACTTCGTGGCTTCGAACTTCCAGGACCGCTCTGCTGCCGGGAAGGCCGCTCGGCGAAAAGCCGAAGCCGGGATCGAAAAATCCCGCGTAATGAACCCTGAACTCGCCCATCGAGGGATCGATCGCGACCATCTCGGCTGCCAGATCCGGTGGGATGTGAATCCGCTCCGATGACGCCAGGATATAAAATTCGCCGGGATCGAGGATCAGCTTCTTGTCGTGCCTCGGCGGCAGCGGTTCCCAAAAATCCCTGACGTCATAGTAACTCAACTTGTCGACATCGAGCACGTCAGTATGCTTTTGCGCGCGATAACCTACGCAATTATTTCCCAGGGTCTCTTCGTTGAGCGCGACGCGCAGGATCAGCCCGCCCCTGACATTTAGTTCCCCGTCAACCAAAAGCTTCTGCTTGTGCACTTCGCGCAAGTCTTTGTCTTTGAGCGCGAAGTCGGATTTGTGGAATTGTTGCGAGTTCAGCCGGCGAAAGCGGATTTGATTTAGCCGCGATCCCTTCCTGACGCGGACACTGAAGCTCCGCGGCGAGATTTCGGCGTAAAGCGGGCCATCATAGCTGCCCTCCACCTTGTCGAACACTTCACTCTTGTCGGTGATCAAACGCGTGAAGATGTCCAGGCGACCCGTCGAACTCTTTGGGTTCGCCACGCCGACGATGCTTTCGGGCAACGCCAGATATTCGAGCAATGGGACCACGTAGACGTAGCCTTTTTCTAAAATCGCGCCGTCGTCTTCAAGCGAAAATTCGTGCGATTTCAGCTCCTCGATTTTGTCGTGAACCGTCCTGTCCTTGCCAGGCAGAAAACTGGCGCGGATCCGATAGGCCTTTGCCCCGAGCCGCAGGTCGAGGCTCGCCGGCTGAAATTGGCTTTCCTGGATTTCCGGCGTCGCCACGATCATGCCGCGGCTGACCATGATCCTCAGCCGCTGCTGCGCCAAGAGGCCGAAGCGGTTGCCGAAGTCCCGGTCGGACGCGGCCTCTTCGGGCGAAAACAGCTGCGGGCGAGCGCTGGCGTGAGCGGTCATGGGCGGTGTCGCGCGCTTCCGAGTGGATGGGGGGTGCCAGAGCGTCGCACCCATGCCTGGAGGAAGCCGCAGACTACCGCCTTGACGCCAAGGGCGACAACCCGGCATGCCGGTTTCCAACAGCGGCGATGCCCCCAACCGATTGCGAGTTTGATGACTGATCGTGCGGAGACAGGTCCTCCCAAGCCCATGCGCCCGGCGACCGCGCTCGTCCACGGCGGGACGCTGCGGTCCTCGTTCGAGGAGACATCGGAAGCCCTGTTTCTAACGCAGGGCTTTGTCTACCAGAGCATGGAAGCGGCCGAGGCGCGGTTCAAAGGCACCGATCCCGGCTTCATCTATTCACGCTTCTCCAACCCGACCGTCGCGATGTTTGAGGCGCGCATGGCGCTGCTCGAAGGGGCGGAGGCGGCGCGGGCGACGGCGAGCGGCATGGCGGCGGTGACCGCCTCACTCATGGGCCAGCTTAAGGCCGGCGATCATGTTGTTGCGGCCCGCGCGCTGTTCGGCTCCTGCCTCTATGTGGTCGAGGAGTTGCTGCCGCGCTTCGGCGTTGCCTCAACGCTGGTCGACGGCACGGATCTGACGCAATGGCGCGCGGCAATGCGGCCGGAAACCAAGGCGGCCTTTCTCGAAAGCCCGACCAATCCGGGCCTCGACGTGCTCGACATTCCGGCAATCGCCGAGATCGTTCACGCCGGCGGCGGGCGGCTCGTCGTTGACAATGTGTTCGCGACGCCCCTCCTGCAGAAGCCGCTCGAACTCGGGGCCGATTGCGTCGTCTATTCCGCGACCAAGCACATAGACGGGCAGGGCCGCTGCCTCGGCGGCGTGATCCTGGCGTCGCGCGATTTCATTGACACCCATATCCACAATTTCCTGCGCCAGACCGGGCCGGCCATGTCGCCGTTCAATGCATGGGTGATGCTGAAGGGCGTCGAGACGCTGCCGCTGCGGGTCGCGCAGCAGATGGCGAATGCAATGAGCATCGCCGATTTCCTCAGCGGCCGGAAGGGCATCGCGCGCGTGCTTTATCCTTTCCGCGCCGATCATCCGCAGGTCGAACTGGCGCGCCGGCAGATGACTGGCGGTGGGACGTTGGTGACATTCGATGTTGCAGGCGGCAAGGCGGAGGCCTTCCGCTTTGCCAATGCGCTCGACATCATCAACATTTCCAACAATCTCGGTGACGCCAAAAGCCTGATCACGCATCCGGCGACGACGACGCATCAGCGCCTGACGCCGGAACAGCGTGCCGCGATCGGTGTCGGCGACGGGATGCTGCGGCTGTCGGTCGGCATCGAGGATGTCGAGGACCTGATCGAAGACTTGGAGAAGGGTCTCGCAATGCTCTGAAGCCGGCGGGCTTGTCGCCGGACGGGAGGTCCTGCATGCTGCGGCACATCGCGCTCTGCGGCGCATGAGCGGCGCTCATGTACAAAGCGGTCTCGCAAGACATCCAAATCACGGTCATGCCGGAATTCCTGCCGGATCAATCCGATCCGGATGAGGACCGCTTCTTCTGGGCCTATACGATCGAGATCGTGAACCTCGGCCACAGGACCGTGCAGCTGATGAGCCGGCACTGGCGCATCACCGACGCGCGCGGGCAGCTGGAGGAAGTCCGCGGCCCCGGCGTCGTTGGCGAGCAGCCGATTCTCGCGCCGGGCGGCTCGTTCCGTTATACGTCCGGATGCCCCCTTTCGACCCCGTCGGGGATCATGGTCGGGACTTATCGCTTCGTCGATGAAGCAGGGCGGTCGTTCGAAGCCGCAATCCCGGCCTTTTCCCTGGATAGCCCGCACGCCGCACGCGTTCTGAACTAAGGCCGCGGCGCCGCGTCCTTGCGGGTGCGCATGAGCCAGAATCGCAATGCGAAGGGAAGCGTCAGACTGATCAGGATGAAGCGCGCGAGGTGCTGCGCGCCGACATAGAGCGGATCGAGGCCGAGCGCGAAGGCTAGGATCGTCATCGCCTCCAGCCCGCCGGGCGAGAAGGCCATCATTGTCTGCGCAAAGGGCAGTGCGAGGTAGAATGAAGCCGCGGCGGCGAAGAGCATCGACACCGCCGTGCCGGCGATGAAGCTTCCCAGGGAAGCTGTCGCCGAGCGCGCGAGCAGCCGCCAGTCGAAGCCGATGAAGCGCGCGCCGACCCACGCGCCGATCAGAACTTGCGCGGCTTCCACGATCGCCACGGGCGAACGCCCCGGCGCAATGCCGGTGGCATGCAGAAAGCCGGAAACGAGCATTGCGCCGAAAAGCATGCCGCCGGCGATGTTGAGGCGCTCAAGGAAGTAGCCGGCCAAGCCACCGAGCACGAAATCGATCAGCACCAGAAGCGGCGGATCGACTGGCCCCGTCCGTGGCAGAGTAGCCGCAGTTGTCTCGCCAACGATCAGCGGGATGAGCGCCATCAGGAAGAACACGCGGCAGACCTGCACCACGGCAATGCGCGGGAGGTCAGCCTTTTCATCCCGGGCGGCGACAAGGAATACGTAGGACAAAGCCCCCGGCACCGCGGCGAAGAAAGCGGTCTGCGGCGACCAGCCCGGTATGCGGCGCAGCATCGAGGCCGAGACATAGGTGGTTGCCGCGACCGCCGCCGCCATGAAGGCGAGACTTGCGGGATAAGCGCCGAGGCTTTTCAGCATCGCCGGCGACATTGCGGAGCCGATGGCGACGCCGGAGCCGGTGAGCGCCAGACGGCGCAGCGGCGTCGAGAGAGGCCCCGCCCAGCCGATGGCCGCGAAAACGGCAACTCCGATCATTGCCCCGGATAGCCAGCCGCCCGGGACCTGCGCGAGGCCCAGTGCGCAACCGCCTACCGCCGCTCCCGCAAGCGTGACGATCTCGCCGCGGACTTTACGGAGCGCGTTCGGTCGTGGACGAAACCTCACCGCGTGAGCCACTCCGACAGACGCCGCGCGGCTTCGATTATGTCCTCGCGCCGGCGGGCGAAGCACATGCGAATGAAGCGCTCGCCGCCGCTTCCGAAAGCGGTGCCGGGAGCAACGCCTACTTGGGCTTCATCGACGAGACGGAATGCCAGCGAGCGCGTGTCGAGTGTCGTCTTCAAAGAACCAAAGAAATAAAAGGCGCCGTGGGGTACGGCGAAATCCGCGCGTTGCGTTTGTCCGAGTGTGTCGCACAGGAGATCGCGGTTTTCTTTCGCGCGTGCGACTTGGCTTGCCACGAAATCTTCGCCCTGCTCGAGCGCCGCGATTCCGGCACGCTGCATCGGAGTGGGGACGCCGGACGTCGAATATTGCACCAAGTTCTCGATGATTGGCCCGAGCGAAGCGGGCGCTTCGAGCCAGCCGAGGCGCCATCCTGTCATCGCCCAGTTCTTGGAAAAGGTCTGGACGAACATGACGCGGTCATCCTCATCGATCAGATCGTGGAAGGACGGCGCCCGCTCCGCATCATAGAAGAACCGTCCGTAAATCTCGTCGGCGATGACCCACAATCCGCGTTGCCGCGCCAGTTCGAGAATCGCCGCGAGTTCTTCGCGTGAGGCGGTCCAGCCCGTCGGATTGCCCGGCGAATTGACGATGATCGCGCAGGTTCGCGGCGTAAGGGCGTAGGTGAGGCGATCGACATCGAGTTGCCATTGTCCCAATGCCCCGGCGCCGGAGAAGAGCAGGGGGACTTCGACGATGTTTGCTCCGCTCACCGTCAGCGCGCCGCGAAAATTCGGCCATGCCGGCGTAATCACGATCGCCTCGTCGCCTGCACCTGCGACAAGGCGCAGCGCGATCTGCACCGCGTGCATTCCGCCGATAGTGACGGAGAAGCGTTCGGGCGCGTACAAGCCGCTTAGCGAAGCAGCGGGCGCGTAGACGCGCGCAAGATATCGTGCGATTACTTCGCGCAGTTCAGGCAGCCCACGCTGGTTTGTGTAAAACGTCTCTCCGGCAGCAAAGGATCGTGTTGCGGCTTCATGGATGAAGGCAGGTGTGGCGAGATCGCCTTCGCCAACCCAAAGCGGGATGATGCCGTCGCGGTTGCCGCCGTAATGAAAAACTTCGACGATGCCGCTTGGCGGCGCCGCTCTTACTTCCGTACGTAACCGCGCGAGAATATCGTTGGACACGCGCTTGTCCTTTGCCGCTCAGCGCTTCGCAAGGAGATCGCGAATCTCGGTGAGTATTGCCTCGCTTTTGGTCAATGCAGCTTCTTCCTTCTTGAGCCCGGCAATGCGCTCTAGTTTGCTAATCTCGCGCACGACGAGGAAAAGAATGAAAGCGATGAGCAGAAAATTGATCGCGACCGTGAGAAACTGCCCATAACCAAGGACGGCGCCAGCTTTCTTGGCGTCCGAGTAAGCGGGATGCCCTTGGATCGCGGCCGTCAGCGGAACATAGTAGTTCGAGAAATCGAGCCCGCCGGTGATCGCGCCAATCACCGGCATGATCATGTCGCTGACGAGCGAATCGACAATCTTGCTGAAAGCCGCGCCGATGATGACGCCGATTGCAAGATCGATCACGTTGCCGCGCAGGGCGAATTTCCTGAAGTCCGCAAGCATGGAACCCTCTCTTCCGGCGGTGCTGGATTGGAAGTGGCTTCAAAGGTGCGATATTATGCCAGGACAGGGTGGAGATTAAGCCGATGACCGGCTGGATGGCCGTTCTCGCGACGCTTGTCTATATCTGCGGGCTGTTCGCGGTCGCCCATTATGGCGATACGAGCGGCCGGCGATTCCTGGCCGGCCGGGTGAGGCCGATCGTCTACGCGCTCGGATTGTGCATCTACTGCACCTCATGGACCTTTTTTGGTTCGGTCGGCGTCGCCACGTCCAGTGGCTTCGATTTTCTGGCGATCTATGTCGGGCCGCTCCTGGTGATCGGCTTTGGCCGCCCCGCCCTGGCACGCATCGTCCACCTCGCCAAGGGCCAGAATATTACCTCGGTCGCCGATTTCATCGCCGCACGCTACGGCAAGGCGCAGAGCGTTGCAGCGCTCGTGACACTGATCTGCGTCTGCGGCACGGTGCCTTATATCGCCCTCCAGCTGAAGGCGATTTCCACGTCTATTGCGGTGGTGCTCAGCTCGATCGAGACCACGCATTACGTCTCGGGTACGGTCTCGCAGCACTTGCTTGTCGCAGTCGCCGCGTTGCTTTCCGGCTTCGCGATGGCGTTTGGAACGCGGCGGGTCGATGCCACCGAGCATCAGGGTGGGCTTATGCTTGCGATCGCGACAGAGTCGATCGTCAAGCTCTTCGCGTTTCTGCTCGTCGGTGTGTTCATCACGTGGGTCGCCTTTGATGGCGTTGATGATCTTGTTAAGCGGTCTCAGGCGGTGCTTGGCGATCGCAATCCATTCCTGAAATGGCCCGACCCGGTGAATTTTCTTACCATGACGGTCCTCTCTGCCTCGGCGATCCTGCTCCTGCCGCGGCAATTTCACGTGACGATCGTCGAAAACCGCGACGTCGCCGACGTCAGAACGGCGAGCCGGCTTTTTCCGATTTATCTGATTGCGATCAATCTCTTCGTGGTGCCGCTCGCACTTGCCGGCATCGTGACATTTGCTCCCGGCACCGTCGACCGCGACATGACGGTGTTGGCTCTGCCGCTGCAGGTGAACGCCGACTTTATCGCTCTCCTGACGCTGATTGGCGGACTTTCGGCGGCCACGGCCATGGTGATCGTCGAATGCGTTGCTTTATCGACGATGGTTTCGAACGACCTCGTCGTTCCGGTTTTTGTTCGTAGCGGGCGCGGTGACGATACGATTGCCTCCGGCGATATCGGTGCGAAAATTCTGATCGTGCGGCGCGTCGCGATCATTGCTGTCCTCGCGCTGGCTTATGCATATCTCGTTCATGCCGAGCAGGCGGCGCTTGCCGCAATCGGCCTCGTTGCCTTCGCGTGCATTGCCCAGATCGCTCCGGTCTTCATCGGCGGCCTGTTCTGGCCGCGCGCCACGGCACGCGGCGCGGTCGCGGGTCTTTTCGCGGGGACGGCGGTTTGGGCCTACACCCTCCTGCTTCCCTCTCTCGACCCGGGATCGCTGCCTCTCGGACATATCGTGAGCGAGGGCCCCTTCGGGCTCACGTTGCTGCGGCCGACCGCACTCTTCGGCAGCGATCTTCCGATCCTGGTGCATGGAACGTGCTGGAGTTTACTTGCGAATATTCTTGCTTTCGTGACGTTCTCGCTTTCCCGGCCCGTAAACCGGATCGAGCGCGTGCAAGCCGATTACTTCATCGGGAAACGCACGCCTTCGACCACAAGCCCGCTACGGCTCTGGCGTGCCAGCGTAAGCGCCGGTGAACTCGAAGCCCTCGTGGCGCGCTATCTCGGCGCGGAGCGGACGCGGGAAGCGTTCGCCGATTTCCTCACGCGCGGTGGCTCGCACGTTTTGCCCGACGGGCCCGCGGACGTTCATCTTCTCCGTTTTGCCGAACATCAACTCGCGTCGGCTATTGGCGCGGCGTCCTCGCGTCTTGTCCTGTCGGTGCTCCTGAAGCGCCGCAACATTTCCCGGCAGACGGCGCTACGGCTTGTCGACGATGCTTCCGCCGCGATTCTGTATAATCGCGATCTCCTGCAATATGCGCTCGATTTTGCCCGCCAGGGGATCACAGTTTTTGACAGCGACCTTCGCCTCATCTGCTGGAATCGTGAGTTCCGCGAACTGATAAATCTTCCCAACGATCTGATCCGGGTCGGTGTGACGGCGCAGGAGATCCTTCGCTTCAATGCCGAGCGCGGGCTGTATGGGCCAGGCGATATCGCGCCTCAGATCGCAGCGCGGCTGAAAGCGCTGACCTCGGAGGACGAGCCTTCGCGCGTGAAGCTTCACCCCTCCGGTGAGGTGATCGAAATCCGCTCCGCGCGAATGCCCGACGGCAGTCTGGTCACCACCTACACCGATGTCACGGCGCAGGTCGCGGCGGAAGAATCACTGGAGAAGCGCGTTGCCGAACGCACAGAAGAGCTGATGCGCGTCAACCTCGAGCTTGCGCGTGCAAAGGCGCAGGCGGAGGAAGCAAACATCTCGAAAACCCGCTTCCTTGCCGCGGCGAGTCACGATCTGTTGCAGCCGCTGAACGCCGCCCGACTCTATGCGACGTCGCTGAGCGAGGGCGCGGTCGCGAGCCGCAGCGCTGTTGTCGGCGAGATGCGCAAGCTCGCGCGCAATGTTGATCTGTCACTGGAAGCGGTCGAAGAAATCCTCACGACAATTCTTGAGATTTCTCGGTTGGACGCGGGCGCGTTGAAGCCGGAGCTGCACGCCTTCGCAATCAACGATGTGTTAGAACAGCTGCGCATCGAGTTCGAACCGATGGCGCGCGAGAAGCGGCTCGAACTCAAGGTTCTTCCGTCTTCAATGCCGGTGCTGTCGGATCGGCGCCTGCTCCGCCGGCTCCTACGCAATCTGGTTTCGAATGCGGTGAAATACACGCCCCCGCAAGGGCGTGTTCTCGTCGGCGCACGGCGGCGGTCAGGAGGTCTGCGTCTCGAGGTCTGGGATACGGGCGTCGGAATCCCGGAAGACCAGCAGACGATCATCTTTCAGGAATTCGCCCGGCTTGAATCGGCACAGCAGGTTGCGGCAGGCCTCGGCCTCGGTTTGTCGATCGTCGAGCGTCTCGGTCGCGTGCTGGACCATGGCGTAAGTGTTCGTTCGGTTCCGGGTCGGGGTTCTGTCTTTGCAGTCGACATTCAAGGTGCGGCGCAGGAGATCGCGGTTGCCAAGATCAAGCCACCCCGGCGGCTGCCACGCAAAGAAGCAATGGGCGGCATGATTGTCGTCGCCATCGACAACGATCCGCGCATCCTTGAAGGGATGCAGGTTCTGCTCAAACAATGGCAATGTATATCCGTTTGCGCCGAAAGCAGCGTCGCAGCGATGCGTCTGCTGGAAGAAGCGGGGCTTTCGCCGGATGTCGTTCTCGCGGATTACCATCTAGGGGAACAGGAAAATGGGCTCGATGCAGTCGCAAGCTTGCGCGCGCTTTATGGTGGGGAATTGCCGGCCATTCTGATCACCGCCGATCGCACGGCGGAGGTGCGCGACCGCTCCCTCGAGGAGAACGTGTATGTTCTGCACAAACCGGTGAAGCCCGCGTCTCTGCGCGCGCTTGTCTCGCAAACGCGCGTGGCGAGAACGGCGGCGGAATAATCAGGCGTCCGGCGAGTACGGCTTCCGCCCGGATCGCAGCGCGTCCTGAAGCAGTTCGAGTCGGTCCTGTCCCCAGAAGAGTTCGCCGTCGAGCACGTAAGTCGGCGAGCCGAACACGCCGGCGGCGAGCGCTTCAGTGATGTTGCTTTTGTATGCCGCTTCAATCTCGGAGCTGCGCGCTAAGACCAGAATCGACTGAGCGTCATGGCCGTTCGCGCTGAGGATCTCGCCGAGCACATGCTCGTTCGCACATTCGCGCTCCTCCTCGAACACCGCTTTGAACGCACTGCCAATGTAAGCCGCGGCATCCCTGCTGCTCTGCACGACCGCGATCACGGAGCGATCGGCGAGCGCGCAATCGAACGGCCAGTTCTTCGGATGCAGGGAAAACTTCAGGCCGCGCTTCTCGCGCCACCGCTGCAGCTCCAGCATGCGATAGCGCTGGCGCGCGGGTGGACGCTTCGCCAACGGTAGGCCGCCGGTCTGCGGGAAAATCTCCCCGAGATTGACTGGCTTCCAGTCGATCGCGACGCCATGCTCGCGCGCGATCGAAAGAAACAGCTCGTGGCCGATATAGGCCCACGGACTTACGGTCGTGAAATAGCAGGTGATGCGGCGCGCCATGTAACCTCCCGGTAAGGCCCGGGAAATTACATGGATTTCCTCAGCGCGCCAGAGCTACGCGGCCTTCGCCTGCGCCGCGGCACGGCCATAAAAAGTCTCGTGCGATTTTGCCATATCGAGAAGCAGGCCTGGCGGCGAGAAACGCGGCCCATATTTCTTGGCGAGCTTATCGCAGAGCAGGACGAAATTGCCGACGCCCATGCCATCGATGTAGCTCAGCGTGCCGCCGGTATAAGGCGCAAAGCCGAAGCCGAGGATCGAGCCGACATCCGCTTCGCGCGGATCGGTGACGACGCCTTCCTCGAACGTGCGTGCGGCTTCAACCGCCTGCACGACCAGGAAGCGCTGCTTCAATTCCGCGACATCGATTTCGTCCGCGTCGAGCTTGCGCTCGGCGAGATCGGCGAGGCCGGGCCACAGCCGCTTCGATCCCTGGCCCTTCTCCGGATAATCATAAAACCCCTTGCCGTTCTTGCGGCCGTTGCGGCCTTTCTCGACGACGAGCGTGCGCAGCACTTTCTCCTGCGCCGGATCGACGGCGCGCTCACCGAGATCCTTCTTCGTCGCCTCAACGATCTTCCAGCCGAGATCAACGCCGACCTCGTCATTGAGCGCGAGCGGCCCGACCGGCATGCCGGCTATCTTGGCGGCATTCTCGATCATTGCCGGCGGAATGCCCTCGACCAGCATCAGATGCGCCTCGCGGATGTAATTGCCGACGCAACGATTGGCGTAGAAGCCGCGCGTGTCGTTGACGACGATCGGCGTCTTTTTGATCGCGCGCACGTAGTCGAGCGCAGTCGCAAGCGCGCGGTCGCCAGTGCCTTTTCCTTTGATGATCTCGACAAGCATCATCTTCTCGACCGGCGAGAAGAAATGGATGCCGATGAAGTTTTCCGCGCGCGAGTGGTTTTCCGCGAGCGAGGTGATCGGCAGCGTCGACGTGTTCGACGCGAAGATAATATCCGGGCCGATCACGGCCTCGGCTTTCTTCGTCGCTTCGCCCTTGACGCCGCGATCCTCGAACACGGCCTCGACGATGAGATCGCAGCCTTTCAGCGCGGCGTAATCGTCCGTTGCGCTGATGCGGCCGAGCAACGTGTCGCGATCGGCGCTCTTGGCGCGGCCCTTCATGATCTGACCGGAGATGAGCTTATTCGAATATTCCTTGCCCTTCTCGGCGCTTGCCTGATCGCGATCGATCAGGACGACGTCCATGCCGGCCTGCGCGGTGACATAAGCGATGCCCGCGCCCATGAAGCCCGCGCCGAGTACGCCGACTTTGCGGATGTTCGTCGCCGGCACGTTCTTCGGCCGCCGTGCGCCTTTGTTGAGTTCGCCCATCGAGAGGAAGAGCGAGCGAATCATCGCGGTGGCCTGCGGGGACCGCAGAATCTTGGCAAACCAGCGCGTCTCAACTTTCAGGGCCAAATCCATCGGCAGCTGCAAGCCTTCGTACACGCAGTGAAGAATGGCTTTCGCCGCGGGGTAATTATCCATCGTCTCGCGGCGATAAAGCGCGTTCGCAGCAGGCCACGTCATCATGCCGGTCGGCGAGAACACTTTGCCCGACGGCAGTTTGAAGCCCTTCTCATCCCACGGAGCGACGCCTCTGCCGCCGGCCTTGATCCACTCTTTCGCCTTGCCGACGATCTCACTCGCCGGCGCGACGGCGTGCACGAGATTCATCTTCAGCGCCGCGGCGGGCCTGATCTGCTCGCCCTTGAACAACATCTGCAGTGCGTCACCGGTCTGCATCAGCCGCGGAATGCGCTGCGTGCCGCCGGCACCGGGAAAAAGACCAACCTTGATCTCGGGCAGGCCGACGCGCGCCTTCTCCGAATCCGACATCACGCGATAATGGCAGGCGAGCGCGAGTTCGAAGCCACCGCCGAGGCACGTGCCGTTAATCGCCGCCGCCCATGGCTTGCCGCTCGTCTCAAGCTTGCGATAGGCCCGCGACAGCGCACCGGCATTGTCGACGAAGAGGCGCATGGCTTCCTCTTCGCCGCGCTCCTTCAGCGCTCTTTTGTAATCGCTGGCGCCCTTCTCCAGCATGGTGAGATCGGCGCCGGCAGAAAACGTCTCCTTGCCCGAAGTGACGACGCAGCCCTTGATCGCCGCGTCGGAGGCGACCTGGTCGATCACTTGGCCAAGTTCGGCGATCACTTCCGGGTTAAGCACATTCATCGCGCGCCCGGGCATGTCCCAGGTCAGAAGCGCGATGCCATCGGAATCGGTTTCGAAGCG
>JAXDNH010000140.1:0-9600 GCA_034669525.1 Methylobacteriaceae bacterium
CCGCCCGGCGGCATCACATAATCGTCGGGCGTGATAATCTTCACACGGTCGATGTGACCGTCGATCGACGACGTCGATTCGATCGTATCTTTGAGACACTTGATCCCGGTCCACACGCTCGCATAACGCGACAGCGCAAAGCCGTAGAGGCCGTAATCCAGGATTTCCTGCACGCCGGCGGGCGACAGGATCGGCATCATCACATCGACGAGATGAAACTCCGATTGATGCGCCGTCGTGGACGATTCCGCGGTGTGATCGTCGCCCATAAGTGCGAGCACGCCGCCATTCTTGCTCGTGCCGGCAAGATTGGCGTGACGGAACACGTCACCGCAGCGATCGACGCCGGGTCCCTTGCCGTACCAGATCGCAAACACGCCGTCGTATTTGCCCTCGCCGCGGATTTCGGCCTGCTGCGCACCCCAGATCGCAGTCGCTGCCAAATCTTCGTTCAGACCTGGCACGAATTTGATGTCGTTCGGATCGAACACGCTCTTTGCGCGATGCATCTGCTGGTCGATGCCACCGAGCGGCGAGCCGCGATAACCGGTGATCAATCCCGCGGTGTTCAGCCCGGCGAGACGGTCGCGCGCCTTCTGCATGAGCAGCAGGCGAACAACTGCCTGCGTGCCGGAGGCAAAAACTCGATCCTTGGAGAGGTCGAAAACGTCATTCAGGGAGATATGTTCGAAAGCTTCGGCAACGCGCGTTGCCGCGTCCTCCGCTCCGAGGCCGCGGTCAAATACTTCGCTCGCCATAGACGTCTCCCGCCCGGCTCAGCGTCCGGTTCCGTTTCCCAAATCTAATCTGATTGGGTCCCGCATTTAAGTCAGCAATGCTGACATTTTGGGATCGGAGGGTCAATTGTGCCAGAGGACATGGCTGATCTTGCCCGATTAGGGGCCGCTTGCCTTGAAACCATCGGCAACTTGGCGCACATGACATTGGAACAGCTCTAAAGGCTTGGCCTTTCATGGACCTCGGTCCAATTCAATCCGGGCGACCGGGTCTCTCCTACGACCAGATCGCCGAAATTCTCGCAGACATCGCATTGCAGGCTGGCCCCGCAATCATGCGGGTCTATGAGCGCCGCGATCCGGGCGCACGCATGAAGCCCGACCGTTCGCCCGTTTGCGAAGCAGACGAACTCGCCGAGCAGGTGATCCTGGATGCGCTCTCGGTCCGGTTGCCGCAATGGCGGGTGATCGCTGAGGAATCTGCCTCCCGGGGCATCATTCCCATCTGCGGCCGCGGCTTCCTGCTGGTTGACCCTCTCGACGGCACAAAGGAGTTCCTCGACCGCAACGGCGAGTTCACCGTCAACATCGCGCTGATTGTCGACGGCACACCCCGCGCCGGCGCCGTCTACGCGCCTGCGCTGGGAAAACTTTGGTTTGGTGGCGAACGCGCCTATGCCTGCGATGCCAAGCCGGGCGCGCCCTTGCCGGGGACGGGCGACCGGCGGGAACTGCATGTCCGTTCCGTTCCTTCGGCTGACATAATCGCGCTGACCAGCCGCTCGCATCTCGAAGCCGAGACCGAAGGGCTGCTCTCGGCGTTGCCGGTCGGGCAACGCCGGGCAATCGGCTCGTCGATAAAATTTTGCCTGATTGCCGAAGGGCTTGCGGATTTCTACCCCCGCTTCGGCCCGACGATGGAATGGGACGTAGCGGCCGGAGAAGCGGTGCTGCGAGCAGCCGGCGGCCTCGTTCTGTCCCCCGAGGGCGAGCCCCCCTGTTACGGCAAGAAAAGCGAGGGCTATCGTAGCGGCTCGTTCATCGCCTGGGGCGGGATCAGCCCTGAGCGGGCAGCCGAACATACCCGCGCCTCGGCGAGAACCGCCGCAAGGGTTCATTAACCACATCCGGGCAGAATCGGCCTGCACCTCGCGACCGGCACGTCACGGCTCCGACATTTTTGCGGGCGATTCTGATGCCGGTTTGACCGGAGATATTTCATGCGCCCGATGACCCGACGGGATGCGATCCTGACCTTGGCTGCCTGCACTACGGCGAGCCCCGCTGCCCTCGCCGCCCTTGGCGAACGCCCCGGTACCTATTCCGAGAACGAGATCGTCGACAGCGGCCACCGCTTTTTCGGCTCGATCTCGCGCGGTCTTGCCGAGGCGGTCGAATCGGCGACCCGCAAATGGGGACGGCCGAATGCCTACATCCTCGGTCAGGAAGGCGCCGGCGCCTTCGTCGGCGGCGTCCGCTACGGCCAAGGCGTCATGTACACCCGCAATGCCGGGGACCGGCGCGTCTTCTGGCAGGGTCCCTCCGTGGGTTTTGACGCCGGCGCCGACGGCGACCGCACCATGATGCTCGTCTACAACCTGCCCGCCGTGGAGGCGATTTTCCGCCGCTTCGGTGGTGTCGACGGGTCGGCTTACCTCGTCGGCGGCTTCGGCCTGACGGCGCTCAAGGCGGACGAGGTTGTGATCGTGCCGATCCGGGCGGGCGTCGGCGCACGCCTTGGGGTGAATCTCGGCTACCTGAAGTTCACGCCAGAATCGACCTGGAACCCCTTCTGATCGGCGACATCTGAGGCCTCGCAAGCGCGACAGGGACGCGACGGCGTGCCTTTTGCGTTCAGGAGTCCGGCGTGGCATTGTCCGCGCGCTTTCGGCGGACGTTCTGGTGTCTTTGAGGCAACGCCTTGATTGAGCAGGCGATGATATTTGCGCTCGGCTTCTTTGTAGCCGGGCTTCTCGCGCTGCTTTTCCTCCCCGCGGTCCAGCGCCGCGCCGCGCGCTTATCTGCGCGCCGCCTCGAAATGCAGCTTCCGCTTTCCATGGACGAGATCGTCGCCGAGCGCGATCAGCTCCGGGCGGAATTCGCGGTCGAACGGCGCCGGATCGAGCAAAAGCTCGAGGCAGCGGCGGACGCTCAGGCCCATCATATGGGCGAGATCGGACGCCAGAACGCGGCGATCAACGACCTCAACGGGCAGCTCTCCGACACTTGCGAGGAGCTTCGTGCGCTCGGCGACGCGAAAGACGCGCTGCACCGTGAAATGACGGAAACGGAGGCAGCGCTCGCCGCGACCCGCACGGCTTTCGACGACGAAACCGGTTCCCATGGCGCAACACGCGGGAGCCTCGCGGCGCTGCGGGGCGACCACGCCGCGCTGGAACAGGTGGCCCACGAGCAGCGCGCCTCTTTGGCGGCCCTGGAGACGCGCGGCGCAGCGCTCGATCTGCGCATTGTCGCGCTCACCCACCAGAAGGAGGAACTCGAAAGGAACTTGCAGGCCAAGACTTCAGAAGCCGAGGTGCTTCTCGTCGAGCGGGATCTTGCCCGGGCCGAGCGCGAGGGCCTCGAAACCCTGCGCGCGACGCTGCAACGGCGTCTCGACCAAGAAGCTTTGCGGGCTGCCGATCTCAGGGATCAAATTGAAGCATTGCGCCGCCGCGTGGACGAAGCCGATAGAGCCCGGGTCGCCGGCGAGCAGTCCCGCGATGGCGCCGAGCAGCGTCACGCAGCAGCGGCGAAGAAGGTCGAGGACCAAGAACAAAGGATTCGCGCATTGCAAACCGCCGCTGCGGAGCGGCATGCAACGCAAATCGCGGAGATTGCAACGCTCGGGGGTCAATTGGAGACCGCGCGTCGCGAACACGCGAGCTTGCGGGAAGAGCGTCGCGCCCGCGGCAGCGAAGCGGTGCAAAAACTCGAAGCCGAAATTGGCAACGCACGCGCGGCGGAAGCGGAATGGAAAGCGCGCCACAACAAGCAGGCAGCGGAAATCGCCGCACTTACTTTTGCTCTTGAAAGCGCGCGGCAACAGGCGCAGCGCGAAACCGCCACAACGCCGGGCGGCGGATCGGCCGCCGCAAACGCCGCAGCAATGCCCGATCCAGCGGTTGGCCAGCGCGAAGAGACAGCGCTGCTGCGCCAGGCGATCGCCGATCTTGGCTCGGAAGTCGTGCGGATTGCCGATTCCCTGAAAGAGTCGAACGCTCCCGAAGACGGCGGCCCGATGCCGCCCGATATGATCGGGGTTCGCGAGCGCGGCCGCGCACGCGCGCAGACTTAGCTGCGGAGCGCCGCGGCGCATCTACTTGCGCAGGCCCGCCATCGCCCGCCCGACAATCTCCTGAATTTACGCGACATCCGGCAAGCGCTGCGCGGCGAGAAGAGCCGATAAGCCACGCTTCGACCCTTGCGTCAGTTGAGAATGGCTCGGCATCAACACATAATCCTCCCAAAGCACAAAAAACGGGAGGAAACGATGGAGCGACTTTCCGGCCTGGACGCGAGTTTCCTCTACGGCGAGACGCCGGAGACGCCCACGCATACGGCACCGCTGTGGATTTTCGAGCCGCCGCCCGAGGGCAACACCGCTTTCGAAAGCTTCCGCGAACATATCAAGGCGCGCCTGCACCTGCTCCCGTTCTTTCACCGCAAGCTAGTTTTGTCGCCGATTCAGTTCGATCACCCGGTGTGGATCGACGAGGACGACATCGATCTCGATTATCACATCCGACAAGTGGCGTTGCCGAAGCCCGGCACGGACCAGCAGCTGCGCACGCTGGTGTCGCGCCTGCATATGATCCTGCTCGATCGCGCGCGCCCGCTTTGGCAGTTTTATGTGATCGATGGCTTGCAAGGCGGCCGCTTCGCCATCTATGCAAAGCTGCATCATGCGGCCGTCGATGGCGGCGCCGGCATGGTGATCATGGAGACGATTTTCAGCTCGACACCCGAGCCTGGCGAGGTTCCGCCGCCGCCCGAAAAAAGGAAAGAAGGCCCGCCAAATCTCTTCGAGCTAATCAGCACGTCATACGCCAGCTTTTTCCGGCAGCAGCAACAATTCTTCGAATCCTGGCCCGACATCAGCAAGGCGCTCACCAATGTGAGCCAGCGTTTGGTCGAGGACGTGGAGAAGCGGCGGGAGATGCCGACGCTCGCGCCGAAGACGATCTTCAACACGACGGTTTCCAACCAGCGCTCGCTCGGCACGTGCACGATCCCGCTCGGCGAGACAAAGGACCTCGGCAAGGCGCTCGATGCCAAGCTCAACGATGTCGTGATGGCAATCTGCGCCGGCGCGCTGCGCCGTTATCTCAAGAAACGCGATGCGCTGCCTGAGGAATCGCTGATCACGGCGGTTCCCGTGTCGCTGCGCGAGGCCGGCAACACCGATATCAACAACCAGGTCACGACCATGCTGTGCCGGCTCGCGACCGAGATAGCCGACCCGATCGAGCGGCTGCAGGCGATCAAGGAATCGTCGAAGGATTCGAAGGCGCGGCTCGCCGACGTCAAGGACGTGATGCCGCGCGACATTTCCTGGTTCGGCGCGCCGATCGTCATGACGGCGCTCGCGCGCATGTCCGGGCAAGCCAATCTGCCGGACGCGTTTCCGCCTGTCGTCAATGTCCTGATCTCCAACGTGCCGGGTCCGCGCAAGGAGAAATATTGTCTCGGGGCCAAGATGCTGCACGTCTACCCGGTCTCTGCGATCGGACATGGACTGGCGCTGAACATCACGTTGATCAGCTATTTGGACCAGCTCGATTTCGGCCTGATCGCCTGCCGCGATGTCGTGCCGGACATCGACAAGCTGACCGGCTACCTCGTCGAGGAGTTCGAAGAGCTGAAACGCGCCGTGGAGCAGCGCCGTGCCAAAATTGAAGCGCCGCGCGAGAAGAGCCGGACGAAGCGCGAGCAGAAGGTGGCGGCGGGGACGTGAGGTGCTGGTGGCGCAAGGCGAACGGAGGGGCCGCGTGGGCCAGCTTTGGTTGCGGAGGCGCGGACTGACCCCGTGGATAATCTTGTGGGTTTGCTCTGGCTCCAGGACCAGCGCGGCGAGTGCCGGTAAGTCCGTCCGGCTTGCCCGCGCCGCGGGGCCCTATCCGGTCCCGCCTAGCGCCATCGGCACCATGCACCCGGCTCGTCGCTCCTAAGAAGCGGCGATCAATTGCAAGGCAACTTGCGATAGGCTACAGTCGGACCATACCCATCCAATGCCATACCTTCAGCCGCATTTCGATCCTGATATTTTCGTCAGTTATTCCCACGGGGATCCGCGGGGCACAGGTGGATCTTCGCTTAAAGCTTGGACGTGTGCACTTATTCGAGCGCTCGAAGATCAGATACTCTCGCTTGATCCGGAATTCGATGGTCTGGACATCTGGATAGATGAGAAGATCGATCCGACCGCTCACCTGACGGAAGGATTGCGAGCAAAGGTCGGTGCGTCAGGCGTGCTGATCATCATAATGTCCAAACGATACCTGGCGTCGAGCTGGTGCCGTGACGAACTCGACTGGTTCCGCAGTCAAATCGTAGAGCGGAGTGGCGATCTCGGCCGGGTATTCATCATCCGGGCACAACCGACCGACGCCAAAGACTGGCCGGATTTCCTGCGCGATGAGCGCGGGCATGAAATGCCGGGCTTTTGCTTCCATGATCGCAACGATGGCTTTCCGCTAGGCTGGCCGGAGCTGAAGCAACAGAACGAAGATGTGGTCAAAGAGCTGGGCCGCCTGCAAACGGCCCTCACCAGAAGGCTGCGAGAACTGCGGGACAGGGCAGAGAAGCGCACGAAAGCCGAGGAGGTTGCTCGGGCTTTGCTGCTGCCGCGCATTGGTCCGCGCCGCATCTATTTGCATTCGGGTTCCGACGCCGAGCCGGAACGCGTCAATATCAGCCACGCGCTCGAGCAAGACGGGATTGTGCCGTTAACTGCCCACATAAACGGCGGTGGCGGACTTGCTGGCTGGCAGCGTGACAGCAAGGCGCGCATGGAGGCGGCCAAGCGGTGCGAGGCCTTGGCGTTGTTGCGCGCCGATGATGACGATCGGTTTGTTGGCGATCTGATCGACATCGGCGTGGACGAGTGCGACCGCATAGCCAATGCCCGAGGCGCGCCATTCCCATGCGCAATACTCGACAAGACCGGTACCAACCTACCCATCGACGTCTCGCCCTTCCGGATCGAGCGTTTCGATGTCACCCAAGAGAACTGGCGCGGTCGTTTTCGCGACTGGCTCGATAGGCCGCACGTCCAATGAATGTGGCTGTCGTCACGAGAACCAAACCTGCGCATCCCTACCCCGGCCTGCGCCCGTTTGAAGCGCACGAGTGGTCTATTTTCTTCGGCCGCGACCGGATGATCGACGAGGTCATCGAACGGCTCGCAAGCAATCGGCTCGTCCTCATTCACGGCGCCTCGGGCTCGGGCAAATCTTCTCTTGTTCGGGCAGGCGTGATGCCGAAGCTGTCCAGGCACTATCAGCGCCATGGCGCGCCATGGTTGACCTGCGCGTTACGGCCGTCCGGCGGCCCGCTCTGGAATCTCGCAACCGAACTCGCACATCTCGAAGGCAAGGCAGACGATCTCGATCGCATCGGTGGGATCCTGGCTTCGTTCAATCGTCGCGATGCAACGCTTGCTTCCGTTGTGGAATCGCTCGACGGAATGTCAGGCAAGAGCCTGTGCATTCTTGTCGACCAATTCGAAGAACTATTCCGTTTCGAGAAAGAAACCAGCCGCGAGGAAGCGGAACTGTTCGTTGAACTGATCTCGCGCGCGCTGGCCCGTGACGGCGAGGTCGACTCCGGCTCTGCCGATGTCCACGTCGTTGTCACGATGCGATCGGAATTCCTCGGCGAATGTGCGCGTTTCGCCGGCCTCGCCGAAACCATCAACCGGACGCAATATCTTGTCCCGCGCATGGATGATGACGGCTTGTTCCGCGCCGTGCGCCGCCCGGCCCAGATGTTTGGCGGATCGGTTCCCGAACGGCTTGCCGAACGTTTAATTGCGTCGGTGCGTGGTTGGGAGGACGAATTACCGCTCCTCCAGCATGGCCTGATGCTGATGTGGGACGAAGCCGCCAATAAAGCTGTATCGGGTCAGCAGATCGTTCTCGACGGCGCGATGGTCGATTCCGCCGGTGGTCTCGGTGAACTTTTGTCGCGGCACGCCGATAGGGTGATGGATCGAGTTGCATCCGATGCTAGCCGCGCGCGAATGGTCGAGACGGTGTTTCGCGAGCTAACCGACGTCAATGCGGAAGGTTCGGCCATCCGCCGGCCGCGCCGGTTCCGCGATCTCGTTGCGGTCGTCGGCGGCGCCCCGGAAGAGCTTCGTGTCATCATCGACGCCTTCCGCAAACCTGGCGTCTCGTTCCTCACGCCCTACGACCCGGCGCCAATCACCGATGATACGATCATCGACATCAGTCATGAAGCCCTGATCCGCTGCTGGCGCCGTATCGCTTCTGTCCAAGACGGCTGGTTGAAGCGCGAATTCGACGATGGCCTTGCCTGGCGCTCGCTGCTGGGCGAGGCGCATGCTTTCGAGGAGAACAAGCAGCGCGTGCTATCAGCGGCGGCGACACAGGACAGATCGAAGCTGTTCTCCGCACGTGGCGAAGCGTGGAGTGAAAGGTACGGCGGGGGCTGGTCGACGGTGGGCGGACTGCTCCAAGCGAGCAAGAAGGCCGCTACAAAGGCGCGGCTGAGGCGCAGGATAACTTTCGCCTCGCTTGCCGGATTGACGGCCGTGGCGCTGGTCGCCGCAGTGATCGCGGCGCTTATGTACAGCAGTCAGCGCGTGACCTTGGCGGACGCGCAAACCGCAAAGACGCAAGCCGAGGCCGCAACACGGCAAGCAGAGGCGCAAAACGCACTGAGTGCAAAACTATTGAGCCAGCTCACTGAAAACGGCTCGCATTGTCCGCGGGGAATGATCGCCGATAGCGCCTTGATCACAACAGCGGCTAATGCCGCAACTCACGGCAATAGCGGCGCGGCCTCTATGCTTGGCTATATTTATTATTGCGGGCTGGGTATTTCGCCAGATCGTGCAAAAGCGCGTGAGTGGTTAGAGAAGGCGGCCGATGCCGGCGACGCGCCCGCGATGAAGAGTATCGGCAATCTTTATTACAATGGTGAGGGCGTTCCACAGGATTATGTCAAGGCCCGCGAGTGGTACGCGCGGGCTGCCGCCGCGGGCGATGGCACTGCGATGAACAATATTGGCCGTCTCTATTTGCAAGGTCGTGGTGTTTCGCAAGATTTTGTCGAGGCGCGCAAATGGTTCGAAAAGGCGGTCGCCGCAGGCGTGCCCGCCGCGATGAGCAATATGGGAATTCTCTACAGGGACGGCCGCGGCGTTACCCGGGACCATGCCAAGGCGCGCGACTGGTTCGAGAAAGCCATCGCCGCAGGCGCCGCGCTCGGGATGACCAATCTGGGAGGTCTTTATCGTTCTGGTTTGGGCGTTCCGCAGGACTACGACAAGGCGCGGCAATGGTATGAAAAGGCTGCCACCGCCGGTGAAGCTCTCGCAATGCGAAATCTTGGCTTTCTATATGCCAACGGACTTGGGGTTGCGCAGGACTATGCCATAGCACGCGAATGGTACGAGAAGGCCTTGGCGTCCGGCGATGCCGACGTAATGGCTAATATCGGAACATTGTACGAGAACAAAGCCGACGCCATGACCGATATCGGCCTGATGTATGCGAACGGCCGCGGCGTTCCGCAGGATTATAACAAAGCACGTGAATGGTACGAAAAGGCCGCCGCCGCTGGCAATAGCTCCGCGATGCGCAATCTCGGCCTTCTCTACGAAAACGGCCATAGC
>JAXDNH010000141.1:0-15010 GCA_034669525.1 Methylobacteriaceae bacterium
ACCCAATCACCGCGTTTTCAGCGCATTCGTGTGCAAGTAAGGCCGCACGGCGAAATTATATGGATTCGGAATGTCTTTGAAGCTTTTCAGCATTGGGGGTTTTGCAGCAGCCGTCGCGGTCGGAGGCTTTTTCGCCGTGCAGAGCGTTGGCTATGCGAATAGCGGTGTGAGCGGCGGCGCGGAACAGGCCGAAGATGTTGTCAGCCTCGCAGCAGCTCGCGTGGAGATCGATCTGCCGGCAGGCTGGTCGAAAGTGCCTGCCTCGCGCGGCGACGGCGCGCTCTACGCACTGCGTTGCGACGCAAAGGGCTGCATTCCGGGTGTGACGGCGACAGTCAGCTGCGTTTTAGCAACAGGGCCGCATGAAGGCGCCGCGCGCGAACTGGTGACGCTGGCAAGCGAACGGCCGGCGATTCGCTTGGAACGCGAGAGCATGACTTCGGATGCTTCCGTGCTTGCGGTCGACGGTCGTGAATTCCACGAGCGCAGCTCGGTCCTTAACAATGGACGCTATGTACTGACCGCCGTGACGCGTGTCGGTGACAGGGTGTGTGGCCTTGGCGTTGCAGGACCGCGCAGCGAAGGCGCGCGACTCGATTTGACAATCAGGTCGATGCTGTCGCGATTGCGCTTCTCCTGAAGCTTCTCTCTGCTTCGGCCTGAAAAGCACTGCGCGAGGGACCGATTGTGAGCCCGCGCGGTGCAAGCACGTCGCGCGTTAGAAAATGCTCAAGAAGACGAAAGGCGTCGCTGAGTTGATCCGCGTCGGCATCATGCTGCTCAGTCAATAAAAAAACGGGCAGCGGCAGCAAACGGTCTCGCCAAGGTTCGCCTGCGGTTCGACCGACCGCGCGACCCGATTTCGGCGAGACATAGATGAGATCTTCCGTGGCGCCGGTCAGCGTGCATTCGGTGAGATCGAGACCGAAGCCGAGTTCTGCAAGCAGCGCAAATTCGAAGCGCAACATCAGCGCCGGCGCGAGCGCGGCATCGTCGAGCCGGTCCGCCAAAACTTCCGCAACGCGCCAGAGACGGGGATGCGGGTCGCGTTCCGGCAAAAGCCGCAGCAAACCGGCGAGATGATGCAGTCCATGCAGACCCAGGGCGCTCTGCATGAGGTCCGCCGCGCGAAGCCTCTCGCCCTCGACAACGAACGTGCCGAGATGCTCTTCGAGCCGCGCACGCCAAGTTAGGTCGACGGAGTTGCCGGCCTGCAGGATCGGCTGCATCGCGCGCGAACGGCCACCCCGCACGAGGCCCATATGACGGCCATGTTCTCCCGTCAAAACCTCAAGGATGACACTGGTTTCGCCGTGTTTCCTGACGCCGATGATGAGACCGCGATCCTGCCAGTCCATGGCTTGTCTCACATGCGCGGAAAGTCGAGACCCATCTCGCGATAACGCTCGGGATCGTCGATCCAGTTAGGTCGCACTTTGACAAACAGAAACAGATGCACTTTCTGCTCCGCGGCTTCGCCGATTTCGGCCCGCGCCGCCTGGCCAATCGCTTTGATGGTGCGTCCGCCTTCGCCGATCACAATTTTCTTCTGTCCGTCGCGCACAACATAGATCGTCTGCTCGATTCGCGCCGATCCGTCGGGTAGTTCCTTCCACGAATCGGTTTCCACTGTCGACTGGTAGGGCAATTCATCGTGCAGTCGCTCGAACAGTTTCTCGCGCGTGATTTCCGCCGCAAGCTGGCGCAGCGGTGCGTCGGAGACCTGATCTTCCGGATAAAGCCAGGGTCCCTCCGGCATCATCGCCGCGAGTTGCGCCCTCAAATGCGGGACGCCGTCGCCGGTCAGAGCCGCGATCATGGATGTTTCGCGGAAGGCGAAGCGCGCGTTGAGATCGGTCGTGAGTTTCAGCAGCGTCGAGCGCTCGACCGTATCGATCTTGTTGAGAACGAGAATTGCCGGAGCCTTGAGCTTCGAAAGTCCGGAAAGAATCGTCTCCACTTCCTCATCGACGCCTTTCCGCGCATCGACGAGCAGCGCCACAGCATCGGCATCGCCAGCTCCGCCCCAGGCGGAGGTGACCATCGCCTGATCGAGACGTCGGCGCGGCGCGAAAATGCCGGGCGTGTCGACAAAGATGATTTGCGCTTTTCCATCGATTGCGATGCCGCGCACCAGAGCGCGCGTCGTCTGCACCTTGCGCGAGACGATCGACACCTTGCTGCCGACGAGCGCATTGAGCAGCGTCGACTTGCCAGCATTTGGCGCGCCGATCAGCGCGATAAAGCCGCAGCGGGTGTTTGTGTCTGGCTCAGTCATGTCGCAGCGCCAGCGAGCATGCCCTCACGTACTAGGAAAGCCTCCGCAGCGCCCTGCTCTGCGGCGCGTTTTGAGCCCGCATCTGCGCTGATCGTTGGAAATCCATCGACCTCGACGCTGATCGTGAATCGCGGCGCGTGATCTGGGCCTGATCGCTCTTGCGTCTTATAAACCGGCGTTGGGAGCCCGCGCGCTTGTGCCCACTCCTGCAACGCGGTTTTCGGGTCCTGCGAAGGCCGGTGGCGCGCACGCATGCGATCCTCGAATGCGCTGCGAATGAGAGCCCGCGCCGCGGCAAAATCACCGTCGAGAAAAACGGCGCCGATCAGGGCCTCACAGACATCGGCAAGAATCGGTGCCCTTTCGCTGCCGCCGGCGGAAGCCTCACCGACGCCGAGGCGGATATATCCGGCGAGACCCCAGTCGCGCGCGACGTCGGCGCAGGTCTCGCGCCGCACAAGGTCGGACAGGCGTTTCGAGAGTTCGCCTTCTTTCGCGGTGGGGTAGGCTTCGAACAGCATTTCCGCGATGACGAGGCCGAGAACGCGATCGCCCAGAAACTCAAGCCGCTGATAATTCGCGCGGCCCCTGCCCTTGGCCGCCGTCGCGTGCGTCAGCGCCTCATCGAGAAGCGCAGGGTCGCGAAAGCGGTAACCGATCGAGGTTTCAAGTTCCTGACGATCATGCGCGACCGTCTTGGCCATTGGATATCCTAGCGTACCGGCTGAAACATCCGGTGCCAGCGGACCGTCCAAGGCCATTTCCAGAAGGCCCAGGCGGGCTGACCGTTTTCCACGGAGAAGAAGGTGATCTCGGCTCGCCCGATCAGGTTTTCGAAGGGCACGAAGCCGACACCGCCCTGCTCGGGCGCGACGCGCGAGTCTGTCGAGTTGTCGCGATTGTCGCCCATCATGAAGTAGTGGTCACGCGGCACCTCGAACACAGGCGTATTATCGTTGAAACCGGTATCGCCTTGGATCTCGATGATCGTGTGCGTCACGCCGCCGGGCAGCGTCTCTTTGTAAGTCGGCACATCGACATCGCGGCCGTAAAGGTCTTCGGTCTTCACCTTGAGAATTGGCTGACGCGACACGATCTGGCCGTTGATGTAGAGGCGGCCTTCGATCATCTGGATGCGATCACTGGGTAACCCGATCACGCGCTTGATGTAATCGGTCGAGTTGTCCCGCGGTAGCTTGAAGACGACGACATCGCCGCGCTTCGGCGGCGAGGCCAAAATGCGGCCCTCAAAAATGTTCGGACTAAACGGGATCGAGTGCTTGGAATAGCCGTAGGAATATTTCGAAACGAAGAGATAGTCGCCAATAAGCAGCGTCGGAATCATCGAGCCGGAAGGAATATTGAAGGGCTGGAAGAGGAGCGTACGGACGACGAGCGCGATGAGCAGCGCCTGGATAATGACCTTCACGGTCTCGCCGAAGCCGCCTTCTTCCTTCTTCTTCGCCTGGCTCAAATTCTTGGGCCGCACGCCCACGGGCTCGCTCATATGTAGGCTCTCGATTCGGCGCGCCGACCGAGGAGGCGGGGGAGCTACCGGACCGCGGGTATATAGGGGCGGGGTGGGTTGTAAATAGGGCGAAGCTCAGCGCCGCGGGATCGCCTCGATGATGACCTGCGCCTGTGCCAGGGGGAACTCGTCGGTCAGCGTGACGTGGACCGCCGCCTCGTGGCCGGCAGGCACAAGCCCCTTGAGTCGCTCGGCCGCCCCGCCGGAGAGGACCATCGTTGGCTTGCCGGAGGTGAGGTTCACCACCCCCATGTCGCGCCAGAAAATGCCGGAGCGTATACCCGTGCCAAGCGCCTTCGCGCACGCCTCCTTGGCAGCGAAGCGCTTGGCATAGGAAGCGGCGCGCTGCGCCCGCCCGTCCGACTTCGCCCGCTCGATTTCGGTGAAACAGCGCTTCGTGAATCGCTCGCCGTAACGCGCGAGCGATTCCTCGATGCGGCGGATGTCACAGAGATCGATGCCAAAGCCGATGATCACGCTTGTGCCCTGCCCTCGTGCATGACACGGCGCATTTCGCAGATCGCGGCGGGAAGGCCGACAAAGATGGCTTCGCCAACGAGGAAATGCCCGATGTTAAGTTCGACGATTTCCGGCAATGCCGCGATTCGGCGCGCCGTCTCATAGTCGAGTCCATGCCCGGCATGGCATTCGAATCCGAGCTTATGGGCATAAGCCGCGGCCATGACGATGCGCTGGAACTCATGCTCGGCGCGCTCCGTCTCGCCGTGCACATGAGCATCGCACCACGCGCCTGTATGAAATTCGATCACCGGGGCGCCGATCGATTTCGCCGCGTCGACCGCGGTGCGCGAAGGCTCGATAAAGAGCGAAACGCGTATTCCCGCTCTGCCCAATTCGGTGGTGAGAGGTTTCAGGTAATTGTGCCCTCCAGCTACGTCGAGCCCACCCTCTGTCGTGCGTTCGCTGCGCCTTTCCGGCACGAGGCATGACGCGTGGGGGCGCGTTGCGAGCGCGATCGCCGCCATCTCATCAGTCGCGGCCATTTCGAAATTCAAAGGCTTGGTAATCTCCTGCTTCAACCGCGCCATGTCGGCATCGCGGATGTGCCGGCGATCCTCACGCAAATGGGCGGTGATCCCGTCAGCTCCCGCTTCGATCGCGATCACCGCGGCGCGTACCGGATCCGGTAGCGCACCGCCGCGCGCATTACGCACCGTGGCAACGTGGTCAACATTTACGCCGAGCCGAAGCGGAGGGGCCATTATCCGTTCACCCGCTCAACTTTGTTGACCACATCCTTGCCCCTCAGCGAAGTGATGATGGCATTGAGCTGCTTTAAATCGAACACTTCGAGATCGATCACAAGCTCGCGAAAATCGGGCGAGCGCTCGACAAAGGTGAGCTTGTCGATATTCGCGCCCTGCTCGCCGATGACACTTGCGACGGTGCCGAGCGTACCCGGTTCGTTGATCGCAGTGACGACGAGCTGCGCCGGAAAGAGCTCGCGCCTGCCACCGTCGAGATCCCAGCGCACATCAAGCCAGCGCTCCGGTTGATCATCGAATGCGGTCAGTGCCGGAGATTGGATCGGATAGATCGTGATACCCTCGCCCGGCGTCAGGATACCAACAATGCGGTCCCCTGGAACAGCTCCGCCGTTCGGCGCGAAGCGAACCGGCAGATCGCCGCGCAGGCCTCGGATCGGGATCGCATGATCGGCCGCCTCGCCGTTGCCCGGCACCTTGAAGCGCAAACTCGACAGGCTCTTCATCCCGAACCAGCCGGCTTCTACCTTTTCCCGCTGACGCGCGGCTTTGCGCTCTTCCTTGAACTCGGGATAGACCGCCTTGACGACGTCGCCAGAAAACATTTCCCCGCGCCCGACCGCGGCAAGCACATCATCGACGGACGCGCGCGCGAGGCGCGGCAACCCAGCTCTTAGCTTGTCATCCCCATACTTCTTGCCGGCGCGCTCAAAGGCGCGCACCACAATTTGCCGGCCAAGGCCGGCATATTGCGCGCGCACGGCGCCGCGGGTCGCACGCCGGATCGCGGCGCGCGCCTTGCCGGTCACGACAAGCGATTCCCACGCGGGCGGCGGTACCTGCCCGTCGGCACGAATGATCTCCACCTCGTCGCCGTTCTGCAATTCCGATAGAAGCGGCGCGATCGAGCCGTTGATCTTTGCGCCGACGGCGGTATTGCCGACATCGGTATGCACGGCATACGCGAAATCCACCGGCGTCGCGCCACGCGGCAAGGCGATCAGCCGACCCTTCGGCGTGAAGCAGAACACCTGGTCGTGGAAAAGTTCGAGTTTCGTGTGTTCGAGAAATTCTTCCGGACTGTCGCCTTCGGCTAAATGCGCGAGCGTCTGCTGCAACCATTTATAGGCGCTGCTCTCGCGCGCGAGGGTCTCCGGATCGGTGACGCGCCCGTCCTTGTACAAGGCATGCGCAGCAATGCCGAAGCGCGCGATATCGTTCATCTCGGCCGTGCAAACCTGCAGTTCGACGCGCTGGCGTCCAGGGCCGACAATCGTCGTGTGAATCGAGCGATAGTCGTTCTGCTTCGGGATTGAGATGTAATCCTTGAAGCGCCCAGGCACCATCGGCCACTTCGTGTGCACGACGCCGAGTACGCGATAGCAATCTTCAAGCGTGCCAACGACGATGCGGAACCCGAAGATATCGGACAATTGTTCGAAGGCGAGCGATTTCCGCTCCATCTTGCGCCAGATCGAATGAGGCTGTTTCTCTCTGCCAATCACTTTGGCTTCGATGCCGCGCGCCGACAGAGCGTCGGAGAGCTCCTTTTCAATCGTGCGGATCAAATGGCCGTTGCGCTCGCGCAGCGTCTTCAGCCGCGATTCGATCATCGCATGCGCGTCGGGACGCAAATGGCGGAACGCCAGGTCCTCAAGTTCGTCACGCAAGCGCTGCATGCCCATGCGGCCGGCGAGCGGCGCGTAAATGTCGAGCGTCTCTTCGGCGACACGCGCGCGCTTCTCAGCCGGCACGTGCTGCAGCGTGCGCATATTGTGCAGCCGGTCGGCCAGCTTGACGAGAAGCACGCGCACGTCGTCAGCGATGGCGAGAAGAAGCTTGCGGAAATTTTCCGCCTGCTCGGCTCGTTTCGAGACGAGGTCGAGCTTCTTGATTTTGGTCAGACCATCGACGAGGCGTCCAATCTCCGGCCCAAAGGCCTGGTCGATCTCCTCGCGCGTGGACCCCGTATCCTCAATCGTATCATGCAGAACCGCGGCGACGATCGTCGCGTCATCAAGCCGCAGGTCGGTCAGGATTCCGGCGACTTCGAGCGGGTGGGTGAGGTAGGGATCGCCGGAGGCGCGCTTCTGCGCGCCGTGCGCGCGCATCGCATAGACATAGGCGCGATTGAGCAGCTCCTCGTCGGCGGCGGGATTGTACTTGCGTACCCGCTCGACGAGTTCGTACTGCCGCATCATGTGGCAAATACCCCCGGGGCCGTATCACCTCGTAAAATATCGGCTCCGGCGGTCTTCGAAGCAAGAGCGCAGCCGCGCTAAGCGGCTGCCGCAGCATACTTTCTGAGGGTACTATTCGGCGTCGTCTTCGGTCGCGGCCGGCGGAACGAGGCCTTCGAGACCGCGCAGCAAGTCCTCTTCGGTCATGCGATCGAACTGCACCTCGCCCTGTCCGTCACTCGCCAAGGGATCGATCGTGGCGAGGCTCGGCACAACCTCCGCCTCTGGTTCATCCACTTCCACGTGCTTCTGCAGCGAGTGAATGAACTCCTCCTTGAGGTCCTCGGGTTTCAGTGTCGATTCAGCGATTTCGCGCAGAGCCACGACAGGGTTCTTGTCGTTGTCCCTGTCAACGGTGATCTGCTGGCCGGACGAAATCATGCGCGCCCGATGGCTCGCCAGGAGCACCAAATCAAAGCGGTTTTCGACCTTATCGATGCAATCTTCAACAGTGACGCGTGCCATACGGCGCCTCGCAATCCGGGTAGGTTCGTGGAATGAGGCTAGCTACATAGAACTCCTCCAGAATGCAAGTCCCCGCCCTCATGAACGATTGTTAATCCTGCACGAACTGGATCGAAGTGGTCCGTCCCCGGTGTCCCCTTGACGAAGCTGAGCGGACATACAATCCTACTTCGATGTTGCAGCGCTTCGGCGCGTTCCAAAGGCTTTCAGCCTGAGATAGGCAATATGGGTATGCCGCCTTGGCGGGTTTTCGGCATTTCCCGCTGCCGCTTCTAGCAGATCAAACCCGGCCACGAGAGAGACATGCCTGAACAGGATCGTATCGCGTTGTTTATTGACGGCGCGAACCTTTACGCCACCGCAAAGTCATTAGGCTTTGATATCGACTACAAGCGCCTGCTCCGCGAATTCCAGAGCAAGGGCAAGCTCATTCGCGCCTTCTATTACACCGCACTGGTCGAGGAGCAGGAATATTCCTCGATCCGGCCTTTGATCGATTGGCTCGATTACAACGGCTACGCCGTCGTAACGAAGCCGACCAAGGAATTCGTCGACTCGATGGGTCGTCGCAAGGTCAAGGGAAACATGGACATCGAGCTCGCGGTCGACGCCATGGAAATGGCCGAGCATCTCGATGAGATCGTGTTGTTTTCCGGCGATGGCGACTTCCGCTCTCTGGTCGAGGCCCTGCAGCGCAAGGGCGTGCGCGTGTCTGTCGTCTCAACGATCACCACGCAGCCGCCGATGGTCGCCGACGAATTGCGCCGGCAGGCCGACGAGTTCGTCGATCTCGTTCACCTGATCGCGAAGATCGGCCGCGATCCGGGCGAGCGTGCCGAACGTATGCAGCGGTATCAGGAACGCGAGCAGCGTCGCCCGCTCGCGCACGCCGCGGCACAGACTGAAGACGTCGATCACTGATCGCGACTCTGGGCGGCACTGTTTCGGGCAGCGCCGACCCCTCGCCTCAGCCGCCGCTGCCCGAACCGCCGCGCGATTGCCCGCTCTGCCCTCGGCTGCTCGCCTTTCGCGCGACGACGAGGAGCCTGCATCCCGAATGGCACAATGCGCCGGTACCCTCCTTCGGCGATAATTCGGCGCGAATCCTGATCGTCGGGCTTGCGCCAGGTCTCAAAGGTGCAAACCGCACCGGGCGCCCCTTCACCGGTGATTACGCCGGTGATCTTCTTTACGCGACGCTACTGGAGTACGGCTTCGCTAAGGGCGTGTATGAGGCGCGGCCTGATGACCTGCTAGTCCTGCGCGATGCGCTTATCAGCAACGCAGTCCGTTGCGTACCGCCGGCGAACAAGCCGGAGCCCGCGGAAATCACCACCTGCCGGCGGTTTCTGATCCGCACGATCGACGTACTTCCGAACCTGCGAGCGATTGTGGCGCTCGGCCGTATCGCACATGACAGCGTCGTGCGTGCACTGGGCGAACCGCTGGCGCGCTTTCCCTTCGGACACGGACGCGAGCACTTGGCGTCGCGTCCGCGCGGACAACTCGCGCTTTTCGATAGCTACCACTGCTCGCGTTACAACACGAATACCGGGGTGCTCACGGCAGACATGTTCCGCGCCGTCTTCGCGCGCGTTCGCGCTTATCTCGACGCTTCTGCATAGCTGATAAACTCAAGCAGCGATCCATCCGGATCGCGGAAGTAAACGCTTGTCCCCTGCCCTTGCGCACCATGGCGTGTCACTGGCCCGACTTCCACCGCGACCTGCTGCTCCTGCAAATGCGCGATTGCGCCGTCAATCGGTCCAGGCCAAACGAAACAGATATCACTGTTTCCAGGCTGAACAGGCAGGCGCGCCACGGTGTCTGTCTCAAAGCCCGGTCCATGGCAATTCAGCTGCACGTCGCCAAGACGATACGCGTAACCCTTACCGCGCCTGATCACACTCATTCCGAATACGCGGCCGTAGAAATCATTCGAGCGCTTCCAGTCGGAGACATGGATGACGCAGTGATCGAGCTTGATCGGTGCCGTTATCGCCACGTCAGCCTCTCTCGCGCATCAGCCGGCCCTTCTCGCGCGCCCAATCGCGTTTCTTCTCGGTCTCGCGCTTGTCATGCATCTGCTTGCCCTTGGCGAGCGCGATCTCGATCTTCGCACGCCCGCGCCCATTGAAATAGAGCCTCAGCGGCACAACGGTCATGCCCTCGCGCTCCACACCCTGCGCGAGCTTGGAAATTTCTCTGGTCTTCAACAGAAGTTTGCGCGGCCGTTTCGGCTCATGATTGAAACGGTTGCCGGCCAGATATTCCGGTATATTGGCATTATAGAGCCACATCTCGCCGGCGCGATCGACACCGGCATAACTCTCGGCGATCGTCGCTTTGCCCGTGCGCAGCGACTTCACTTCCGTGCCGGTGAGCGCGATGCCTGCCTCGAATTTCTCACCGATCTCGTAATTATAGCGAGCGCGGCGATTGTCGGCGATGATCTTGAAGCTGGAGTCGGATTTCGGCGCCACGGATTACGCGTTAAGAATCCCGGCGTGCACCATCGCCTCGCGGATCGCCACACGCGTTGGCTCTGTTGGCGGCACCATCGGCAGCCGCACATTCTCGCTCATCCGGCCGAGGACCGAGAGCGCATATTTCGGCCCGGCGGGATTGGGCTCGAAGAACAACGCCGCGTGCAAAGGTGTCAGCCGATCCTGAACTTTCAGCGCGCTTCCATAATCGCCGCTGAGACAGGCTTCCTGCATTTCAGCGCATTCGCGCGGCGCGACGTTCGATGTCACCGAAATGCAGCCATCACCGCCGTGTGCCATCACGGCGAGGGCCGTCATGTCCTCCCCGGAGAGCTGGATGAAATCGGCTCCAAGGTGGTGACGCTGGAGAGCCGTGCGCGCGACATTGCCGGTTGCGTCCTTTACGCCCGCGATATTCTTCAATTCGAATAGCCGCTGCATCGTCTCGATCGAGATGTCGACTACAGAGCGCGGCGGGATATTATAGACGATAATCGGAATTCCGATCGCGTCGTTGACCGCCTTGAAGTGCTGGTAGAGCCCTTCCTGGTTCGGCTTGTTGTAATAGGGCGCGACGACCAGCACCCCATCGGCTCCGGACTTCTCAGCGTGCTTTGCAAGCTCGATCGCTTCGTGGGTGTTGTTCGAGCCCGCGCCGGCGATCACCGGCACGCGACCGCGCGCCTCGCCAACGCAGATGTCCACGACGCGCCGATGCTCTTCGTGAGTGAGGGTCGGGTTCTCACCGGTCGTTCCGACCGGAACGAGCCCATGCGTGCCGCTCTCAATCTGCCAGTCGACGAGCTTACGGAACGCCTCCTCGTCGATGCCGCCGTTGCTGAAGGGCGTGACGAGCGCCGTCAGTGAGCCCTTAAATGAGGCTTTCCTGCCCATATCGACCTCTTCTCCGACGGATTGGCGCCCAATCGACGCCGAAATTGCTCGGCTTCCTGTGACCGCAAAGACATAGCCCGCCGCATCCGATCCGGGAAGGCTCCGCCCAGCACCGGTCCAGAGGCGGCCACAATGTCCGATCCGGGCCGACAAGGCCAGGAAATAGAGGCTTCCTAAACGAAGCGGCGACAAGCTGAAGCGATTGGAGCGGTCCAACCGATGGATTTGGTACGTACGTCATTAAAGGTCTCTGCTGCCGCCTTACTCACCGCCCCCGTTCTGCTAACGCCTCTCACCTCGACGGGCCATTACGGCTCCTTGGCTCACCGGCTGGCTTGGTATCGCTCGCCGATGATCCCGACCGATTCGCTCGACCGCGCGATGCATCGGCTGGTTGGCCAGTTCAGCCCTGCAAAAGAGGTGGCAAGCAGCGTCCTGGCGTCGGTTTCTCCGCCCCCCTCGCTCCTGGAAAAGCCGGCGCAAGTCCTGCCTACCTCCGTTTTGGCGCCGACGTCGGCCGAGACTGCTCCAACGGCGCTCGGGAGTCCCGGCCCAGCCGACGCCCTCTCCGCTATCGCTTCTCTCGGCAAAGGTGGAAACGAGGCCGAATCGCGGCCGGAAGCGACCGCCTATGCGCCTCAACCAGAACTCCAGCCCGCCTCCAGCGCACCCGATGCCGCGACTGAGCTTGGCGTCAATCTGGTGGGGCTTCGGGAAGCGATCGCGTTCTATAGGAATGGCGAGCTTGCCGCAGGTGACCGCGCCGCCGCCAATGCCGCCGATCCGCTGGTTCGCACCGCGCTCGAATGGGTCGCGTTGCGTACCAACCAGCGTGAGACCGGTTTCAAGCGGGTCACGGCGTTCCTTGACGCCCATCCGGGCTGGCCTTCGGGACCCTGGCTACGGAAGCGCGTGGAGGAATCGCTCTATACCGACAATCCGCCGCCGGCGCGGGTGAAGGAATACTTCGCCAACGCAAAGCCGCAGACCGTTGCGGGCAAGCTCGCGCTTGCGCGCGTTCTCCTGGGTGAGGGGCAGAAGTCGCAGGCCGCTGAACTCGTCCGCGGCGCCTGGCGCGACGGTGACCTCAACCAGTGGCAGGAAGGCTCGATCAAAAAGACATTCGGGGAGCTCCTCGAGAAAGCCGATTACAAATATCGGGCCGACCGGCTTCTCTACAAAGAGGAGACAGCGGCCGCACTGCGGAGCGCCCAGAGCGCCGGACCTGACGTCGTCCTGCTGGCGAAGGCACGAATTGCCGTCATCAGTGAAGGCGCGTCCGACAAGGAAATGGCGGCTGTCCCAGCCACACTGCAGAACGACCCCGGCTATCTCTTCTCCAAAATCCAGAAGCTGCGGCGCGCCAAGAAGATCGACGAAGCCGTGCAGGTGCTGCTTGCCGCGCCGCGCGACCCTGCTCTGATCATCAACGGCGACGAATGGTGGACCGAGCGCCGCATGCTGGCCCGCAAGATGCTCGACAAAGGGGACGTGAAGACAGCCTACCGCATCTGTGACGAACACAGCGCGCAGAGGGCCGACGCCCGGGTCGAGGCGGAGTTTCACGCCGGCTGGATCGCGCTGCGCTTCCTGAACGATGCCGACGCGGCCGCGCGCCATTTCGCGATCGCCTCTCTATCCGCCGAAACGCCAATGTCTGTTGCGCGCATCGCTTATTGGCAGGGCCGCGCGGCAGAGGCGGCCGGCGAATCGAAGGCTGCTGAGGCGATGGCGTTCTATCGCAGGGCCGCGGTTCACTCGGCGGCCTTCTATGGGCAGCTTGCACGAGCCAAGCTCGGCCTCTCGGCCGGCCAGGTCCGTGCCGCGCCGCCTGCGGCCGAAGGCAATCAACGCCACGAGGCGGTGCGGACGGTCGAGCTGCTTTACGCGATCGGCGAGAAGGAATTGGCGCTGCCGCTTGTCACCGAATCGGCCCAGCGCCTCGAGGGCGCGGATCAGATGGCGGCGCTGGCGCGAATCATCGCAAGGGATCGCGACGCGAAGGTGTCACTGTCCTTTGGCAAGCTCGCCGCACAGCGCGGTATGCCGCTCGATGATCTCGCCTATCCGGTCTATGGCATTCCCGGCTATCAGCCGCTCGGCAATTCCGCGCCGCGCTCGGTCGTCTACTCGATCGCGCGGCAGGAGAGCGCCTTTAATTCGCGCGCCCTTTCAGGCGCCGGTGCGAAGGGCCTGATGCAGATGCTTACCGGAACCGCGCGCCGGACGGCGACCCGTATGGGCATCGGCTTCAATGAGGCGCGATTAGTCAACGACGCAGCTTTCAACGCCCAGCTCGGCGCGGCACATCTCGGCGAGCTCCTTGCCGAGCAAGGCGGCTCCTATGTCTTGACCTTTGCCGCGTATAACGCCGGCGGCGGACATGTGAAGGAATGGATCGATGCCTATGGCGATCCGCGCAATCCCCGGGTCGATCCGGTCGACTGGGTCGAGCGAATCCCCTTCACCGAGACGCGCAATTATGTGCAGCGGGTGATGGAGAACCTGACCGTCTACCGCGCCCGTTTCCAGGAGGCGGGACCGGCACCGTTGCAGACGGATCTTCGGCAAGTCGAAGCAAAGCTCTGATGTGATTGCTTCCGCCTTACCTTCTCCCGCCTGCGGGAGAAGGTGGCCCTTTCGTTAGAAAGGGCCGGATGAGGGGAGCCGCAGGGCACGGCGGATGTCATCGAGCACGAGATTGCCGCCACCGATCATGCGATCATTTGAGATGCGCAGGACGCGCCAGCCATGCTTCGCAAGCCACGCGTCCCGCCGCACGTCATGGGCACGTTGATCCGGGGTCGTCGTGGGCACGGCCGTCGCATTCGACAATGAGCTTCTCCTGCACGCAGGCAAAATCGGCCACGTAGGCGCCGATCGGCACCTGCCTTCGGAATTTGAGGCCAAGAAACCGGCGGTCGCGCACCACGCGCCAGAGGACTTCTTCGGCATTCGTCATCCGGCGGCGCAATTCGCGAGCGTTTCGCAGGGTGCTGTCGGGCGTGCGTTCGCGCACGTGAGACACCCTCATCCGTCGTTGCTTCGCAACGACACCTTCTCCCGCAAGCGGGAGAAGGTGCAAGCCACAAAGAAAAACCCCGGCGCTGAGCGCCGGGGTTTGTTTTGGTTGGACCCTCTGGAGATCAGAAGGCGCGCTGAACGCGGAGGCGGCCTTCGTAGACGTTCGAGGTCGACGAGAACGCCGGCAGACCCTGCAGAACGAAGAAGATATCGTTTGCGAGGCCGAACGGCTTGTCCGTGATACCGCGGGTATACATGAACTCGGCGCCGATATCGAAGCCGGTGACCGGCGTCCACACCAGGTTCGCGCCAGCTCGGATTTCCTTATAGTTCGGAATGCCGAGCACGTTCGCGAATGTCGGGTTGTTGACGTCCGCGTTGTAGCGCACCGCCATGAGCGAGCCGTAGAAGCCCGAGCTCCAGGTCGGCAGCCAGTAGTGCTTGAAGGCCGCCACGAGCGCTGCACCCTGTTGCTTCTCGCACTTGTTGAGAGGCGTCCAGACGCAATCGCTGAAGGTTGCTTCCGCCCACTTGTTCGTCGACGGCGTGGCCGCAAGGCCGTTGCCGTAGTTGAGCGAAGAGGCCCAGAAGCCGCCCGTGTAGGCGAGCGTGTTACCGGTGATGTAGCCGATAGCACCATGCTCGTACGTGGCCTGCACGTAGAACACGTCGCCAGGTGCGATCCAAGGCGCGTTGACCTTGATGCCGCCCTGCACCGCGAAGCCCCAATCGTTCTGGGTCTGCACGGGGTTGGCAACACCGGTCACAGCCGGGCCGGCGAAGGTGAACGCAGCAGCGCCTGTGCCCGCAAGAGCGTTACAGGTGCCGAACACCGCGCTACCCAACACGAGACCAGCAGCGGTGATGCC
>JAXDNH010000142.1:0-3771 GCA_034669525.1 Methylobacteriaceae bacterium
AGCAGTCACGAGCGCAGCCTATACTGCGGTCGCACCGATCGCAATTTTCAGTGTGTCGTTGTCCCCGTTTGTTGCAAGGACTGGCATTAGTTGTGAGGCACTGGAGATGGGCCTCTCCATAAATGATCAACTTGCACCATTATTTGGAGAAAAATGCCCGACCCGCCGCCTTCTAGGCTTGTCTTCACCTGCTTACGTGAGTCAGGATGATCCTGACGGCGCGCCCCCTGCCGCCGTTGAGAGAGAACCCCGCCAGGGCCCCGTTTCAAGCCTGGCGGGGTTTTTTTGCAGATTGGCAATGGGCTCGCTGAGCGCGCCGTCATAACGAAAGGCTAATGCGCCCCGGTGAAACGCGCCAGCAAACGCAGCTCCTCACGCGACATAAAGCCTGACAAACGCAGCGATGGCGGCGCGATAGAAGACAGGCAGGTTCGACGTCTTGTCCACGCGTTCCGTGCGATACGCAGTGTAAAGTTGCGCATGAGGATCGTGGGTTTCGCTGAAGCCGTCGCGCTCGCGAGAGAAGTCCGCCGGGCCAGGCGAAAGGACACTTAGTCCGCTCGCTCGATGTGCGCGACGACTTGCGAACTTCACGCCCTCAGCATGACCGGAACGACGCCGCCAAAATGCTGGTCGGAATAGGTGACGACGCTCGTTCCGACGCGCTGGAAAGTCAGATTCACCACCTTTTTTCCGACGACAAGATTGCGGATTTCGAGGTGCTCGATGCCGGTCGGCAGCCGCGGCTCCTCGACGCGGATGTCCTCGCGCCACGCCGAGACGGAGATTCCGAGCGCCGCCTGCAAAAGCATGAACAGCGATCCCGACGCCCAGGCTTGCGGCAGGCAGGCGACGGGATAGGCGACCGGCGCATCGCCGCGCCCGCGCCGCTCGAATCCGCAATAAAGCTCGGGCAAGCGCATTTCGGAGCGCACAGCCGCCTCGAACATCTCGTCGAGGATGCGCACGACGCCGGTGCGCTCGCCGTAGCGCGCCATCCCCAGCGCGCAGAGCGCGGTGTCGTGCGGCCACACCGAGCCATTGTGGTAGGACATCGGATTGTAGCGCGCCTCGCCTTCGGCCAGCGTGCGAATGCCCCAACCGGAATTGAAGGGGCTGGTGAGCAGGTTGTCGATCACCGAGCGCGCGCGTTCGGGCGAGGGCAGTCCGGTCGCCAGCAATTGTCCCGAATTCGACGTGCGGACGCGGCACGGGCGGCCGTTGCCATCGAGCGCGAGTGCATAGAGACCATGCTCGTGCATCCAGAAGCGGCTTTCGGTCGCGTCGCGCAGGCGGTCGGCCTGCGCGTTCCAATGTGCCGCGCGCTCGCCATCGCCACGCCGCGCCGAGAGCGCCGCCATCGCGCGGAACGCCGCAAAGCAATAGCCCTGCACCTCGATCAGCGCGATCGGCCCGGCGGGATCGCTGCCGTCGGCGTGGAAGACCGAATCGTGGCTGTCCTTCCAGCCCTGGTTGGCAAGGCCGCTCGTCTCGGCGCGCATGTAGTCGACGAAGCCGTCGCCATTCGAATCGCCGTCGCCCTCGATCCACGCCATGGCGCCGACGAGCGCCGGCCAGATCTCATCGATGAAGGCAAGATCGGCGGTACGGTCGGCGTAAGCGCCGGCGAGCATCACGAACAGCGGCGTCGTATCGACGCCGCCGTAATAAAGCCCGAACGGCAGCTCGTGCAGGGCGACCATCTCGCCCTTGCGCGTCTCATGCATGATCTTCCCAGGCGCGGAATCCTGGAAGGCCGAGCGCTCCCTCGCCTGATTTGCCGCGAGAAAGGCGAGCACGCCGCGCGCCAGCGAGGGATCGAGCCACAGCATCTGCAGCGAGGTGACGATCGCGTCGCGCCCAAAGGGCGTCGAGAACCACGGAATGCCGGCGTAAGGAAACGGGCCGGTCTTGAGCTCGGTCGTCAAGAGCGCGAGATCGGCGCGCGATTTCTCGATCCAGTCGTTGAACACGCGGTCCGGGCTGAAGATCGTCGCGCCTTGCCGCCTTTTGCTGCGCATCCCGAACCGCGCACGTGCAGCTGCCGCGCGAAAGCGGTCGCGGGAGGGAACGTTGCCTGGTTGCGGCGTGATCTCAATATAGAGCGAGGTGGAGGCCGCGTGCTTCAGCCGGATCGTGAATTCGGCCCTGCCGGCCGTGAGCCGTCGCGGCGCGCGCGAAAAGCTCGTGCAGGATTGGCGGGCGACGCCATCGAGACCACGATAGCGCAGACAAACCGAGGCCGCGCCGACTTCCGGCTCGAGAAACGCGCCGCGCGCGCGCCGGCTGACACCACGCACCTCGAACATGTCGCGGAAATCGGCGTCGAACTCGAGTTCCAGCGGGACATGGGTCTCGGATGGACCAAAGTTGCTGAGGGTGATGCGCTCGTAGAGGGCGCCCTCAAAGATGAGACGCTGGCGCTCGACATGGATGACGCCCTGCGGAAGCGATTCGCCGCCGAGCGGCGGCAAGGGCCGATTGGTCAGATGCGAGATGAACAGCGTGTTGTCCTGGCTAAGCGCGGCACTAAGCAATGCCGGTCGTTTCCCGCCGACTGTCAGGATCCAGCAGGAGAGGACGCGGGTATCGTCGCGGAACATGCCGTCGCCATCGCCAAGCACGTTGCCGTTGGCGTCGGCGACGATGAACGTGTCGGCATCTTTCAACGCGAACAGCCGCAGCGGCACCCGTGGCTCCCCGCTCGAGGCCGCGGGGGCGCCGCCGGTGGCGGAACCAGGTCCCTGTTGATCGAGCGCCGACGTGCTCGCGGGCTCATCCATGATGCGATCGCCTCATCGTACGTGAACGTGAGTTGCTAAGCGGCGGCTTCGCGCCTGCTCGCGGTTGCGAGCTGGTTCTCGTAAAGCCGAACGTAATTCTGCGCCATGGTTGTAGCCGAGAAGCGCTCCTCAAATACGGCACGAATCTTCTTCCGCGGAAGATAGCGGGCACGTTCTATACTTTTCACGGCTTCGTCCACGCTTGTGACGATAAAGCCGGTGATCCCGTCGTCGACGACCTCCGGCACGGAGCCGTGATTCCACGCAATGACCGGCGTGCCGCAGGCCATCGCCTCTATCATCACAAGGCCGAACGGTTCGGGCCAGTCGATCGGAAACAGCAGGGCTGCGGCATTTCCCAAGAAATCGGATTTCTGGTCGTCGCTGATTTCGCCGACGAATTCGACCCCAGGTTCATCCAGGATCGGCTTGATCTTTTCGTAGTAATGCTCGTCCAGAACTTCGATCTTGGCCGCGATGCGCAGCGGCATGCCAATGTTGCGAGCGATTTCCACTGCCCGGTCCACCCTTTTTTCCGGGGAGATGCGGCCGAGGAAAGCGAGGTAGTCGCCCTTTGGATTATCGACAGGAACAAACAGCCGGCTGTCGACCCCGTGATGTACCGTCTGCGCCCAGCGCACCCCGGTGAACGGCCGCCGCTGCGCGTCGGAGATCGACACGAGCGGATATTGCGGCCAGCGGCGGTAGGCATCCGCGAGATCTTTGATGTCAAGGCGGCCGTGCAGCGTGGTGACTGTGCGCGCGGCGATACTCTCGAAGAACGGCAGGTGGGTCAGATCGGTGTGGAAGTGAATAAGGTCGAAAGCGTCCTTGCGCTTGCGGACTTCGCTCATCATCAGGAGGTGCGCCGCAACGTCGGATTTCAGCGGCGCAGGGTCGAGCCGGATCGCCTGATCGCGCACGGCCACCACTTCGGCGCGGCTCCTTGCGTCGGCGCTGGTGAAGAGAGTCACCTCGTGTCCGAGTT
>JAXDNH010000143.1:0-12584 GCA_034669525.1 Methylobacteriaceae bacterium
TCCGTTGGCAATTGCAGACAACGCGCAACAACGGTCGGTCGTGCTCGGCGAGCCGGTGCGCCTCGCGACCGATACGGCATTGGATAAAGTCGAGGCGCGCGTCGAGCTCAACGGGCGGGAGGTTGCAACCGGGCTCGGCAGCGCGGTGCTCGGCAATCCGCTGAATTCAATCGCGTGGCTCGCCGGCAAGCTCAGTCAATATGGGCGGAAGCTGCGCACGGGCGACATCGTCATGACGGGATCGTTCGTGCGTCAGTTTCCGCTGTCGCCGGGGGATGTCGCAGTTGCGGAATTTTCAGGCATTGGTCGTGTCGAGGTCGGAATCGCGAAGGCCTAGCGCCCGCAGAGCACCGCGACTTCCGTCAGCGGCGGGAGCGGCGAACGTGACGCGAAGGAGGTCGGAGTGCAAAGCCCCGCATCCCCACTGCAGAACTGCGCGAAAGAGAAGCCGGGTGCCCCCGGTGCCGTTCGCGACACGCTGCCCAATGTCACTACCGCGGTGTCGCCGGGACTGGATAACGTCACGCATTTGCCGCCGCTGCGCGTGCAAACGATCGCCTGCCCCTCATTGAGAGTCGCGACGGTGCGGGCGCGTTCCGAGAGAATGTCGAGTTCCGTCCCGCGGACGCCGATTGTCGCAACCGGCGTATTGATCTTGTAGGCACGCTTGTCCGAAGTGCCGGTCGAGAAACGGAACGCGCCGCGCACGAGATTCACCGTCGCCTGCTGATAATTGCTGTCCCCGGCGAAGACAAACTTGTCCAGAGTGACCGTCGAAACCGGTCCGACCGCCAGATTGGTATTGTCGGAGAAGACGAGTTTCGTGGAGCTCTCGGCACCCGTACGCACGACTTCGTTGCGCACGACATCCTCGCCGATACTAATCGGCAAGGCACTTGCGCCCTTCACCTGCGCGACGTCGTTTCGCACGGTGGCTGCGACGCCGATTGCCTGCGAATGGGCCGCCGGCGCGAGCCCAATGCCGGCCGCAAGAACAGGCAACGTTGCAAGAATTTGGACGCGCAATATCCGCACGTTGCCTCCCTGGCTCCGGTGCGACGATAGACCGAAGCTCGGCGCGGGGTAATCGCTACAAGCTGTCGAGCACGCGAACCGGCAGGATTCCCGGCTGTTGTTGTGCCGGTGCAACATCAGTGAAGCGATCGGCCATGGACTGATAGAGCGCGCACCAGACCGACGGGACGTCGCCGCACAGGCGCCTGGCGTGGGAATGGGCGCGCGCGATGTCTCCGGCTCTGTAGGCGGCGAGCATCTCATCGTTCGCGCGCCGCCAATCAGAGAACTCGCTTGATCGGGCGTAGGCTTCGTCGCCGGCGAGACCGAAAATGGTCGTGACCTCGGTTCGCCCTTTCACGCGCACCCAATCGAGTTCGAGCCAGGCAAATTCCGGGGCGCGCTTCACGACGCTTTCGGCTGCGACAATATCCACATGATAAATTTTCGAGACCCGTTCGAGGCGCGCCGCGAGATTCACCGTGTCGCCGAGAACGGAATAGTCGAAGCGGCGTAGCGACCCCATATTGCCAACGCTGCAGGGCCCGGTGTTGAGGCCGATCCCGATCATCGCCGGAACATAATCCTCGCCCCTGCCGCGGGCGGCCTGTTCGCGCGTGGCGTTGAACGCTGCAAGCTCGCGGCGCATTCTGAGGGCCGCGCCGAGCGCCTTCGAGGCATGGTCTGCCACGTCGAGGGGCGCATTCCAGAACGCCACGATCGCGTCGCCGACATATTTATCGATCGTGCCCTCGTGATCGAGAATGGCGTCCGTCATCGGCGTCAGGAACGCATTCATGAATTGCGTCAGTTCCTGCGCATCGAGCCCCTCGGAAAGGCCGGAGAAATTCCGCAGGTCCGAGAACATGATCGTCAGCTCGCGCGTCTCGCCGCCGAGCACGAGCCCACGCGGATCGGCGGCAAGCCGATCGACGACCGCCGGCGCCAAAAATTTCCCAAATGCGAGCCTGATACGCTGCCGTGCGATCCTGTCGGCACGCCACAGCGCCAAAGTGCCGACGAAATAGACGCCAATCAGAGCAAGTGAGGGAAATGTTGGGTCGAGGAGGACTTTGGCGCGATCAAAGCTGATGAACGATGCGACTCCGCAAAGGAGCACGGCACCGCTCACCATGGCGACAGAGGCAAGCGGCGGCAGAATTGGCAGGAGAAGCGCGACAGTCGCGAACGCCAGCAATCCAAGCGCCGTCTCGGCGGCGGGAGCCCAGTCGGGACGGGCGAGAATCGCATTGTTGATCAGCGCTTCGATGATCTGCGCGTGGATTTCGACGCCTGCGACCGTGGCTTCGAGGGGCGTCGCACGCACGTCGCTCAGGCCCGTTGCTGTCGTGCCAAACAGGACGATGCGTCCTCCGACTTCGTCTTTGGTGACCTCATTGCGCAAGAGTCGGGCGAAAGAGATGAACCGGTCCGGCTGCGACGTTGTGTAGTAGGGGCGGATATCGGCATTCGGTCCGGTTTGGATCTCGTGGTCACCGATCTTCAATGCATTGATGCCGGTCTGCTGCCCGAACGCTGTCTGCCCGCTGGCATTGGAGGAGCGCACGACAATCGTCGTCACGCCCTCCGCGACGCGCAGCGATTCAAGCGCAAGCGACGGAAAGATCGCACTCTTCAGCCTGACCAGGAGCGGCACGTGCCGGACGACCTGATCGCGGTCGGGCAACCAATTGATGGCGCCGATGCCTTTTGCTGCCGCAGCGAAGATCGGCAGCGGGCCGGCAATCCCGTCAAATACGAGGATGAATGGTTCGGGATCATCTCCCGCATGGGCAAAGCCGACTTTTGGGGCGAGGTCTCGCGTGGCGCTCGCTGGAAGCAGCGATGCGCTTAGGACGGCAGGCATGTCCGCCAGCGCTTTTGCGAATGCCTGGTCGTTTGTCTCGGCGCCGACGAGCTGCGCCGACAATCCATCACGCAGCGCGCCGGATGAAAGGGTCGCGACGATGCTTTCGGCGCTCGCCCGATCCGGCTCGTTGAAGATGATGTCGAACGCGATCGCGGCCGCGCCGAGCTCGGCGAGGCGGCGCGTTGCTTCGGCGAGACGCGTGCGCGGCCACGGCCATTGCCCGAGTTCCGCGAGGCTCGCCTCGTCGATTGCGACGATCCGCACCGGGCCGTCACGGTCAAACGCCCGCGGTTTAAGTCTCTGCCACGTATCGAAAACGAAATTGCTCAAATCGTCGAAGACGAGCGGCCGCGTCACGCCGCAAAGAACGGCGATGCCGAACATCGCGAGGATCGGAACCAGATAAGGCCTGTTCCAGCGCAAACGCCGTTGCCCCAGCGCGGACCTGCGCCGTTAGAAAGTATAGCGCACGGCCACGCCGCCATGAACCGTGGCGCCGATCGGTCGGGGGCCGAGCGTGCCGTCCGCAAACGCGTCGAGAATGACGTTCGGCTGAATGCGATAGCCGACGCGGGCGCCGTATTCGGCCCAGGTATACTCGCCAAGAGCGGGCGTAGTGTTTGCCCCGGCTATGATCGCGTTGAGGCCGCTGCGCGAGCCGAACGAGCGCGCGACACCGAAATTGACCTGCGTCTCGATGCTTATGCCCCAGAGATGCGTCAATTGCCCGCCTAATCTCGCGATGTTCATCTGATCGGTGCCGCCGCCATTCACAAGCGGGACCGGGTTGATGGGCGAGAATGTCTCGGAATAGGCGCCGGCGCGCTGCCAGTAATGCGATATCTCGCCGCCGACTGATGCCTCATCGCGTGGTGAGAAGCGGGAGACCCACCCTGCGCGGCCGAATGCACCGTAATTTGCGGTGGTGGCGCTGCCGAAGCCGGAAAAGTCAGCGGCGCTGACCGTATAGCTCCGCCTGTAATTTGCTCTGCCGAACGGCGCCGCTATGCCGCCCCCTTCGAGGTAAGGACGCGAGATGCCCAATTCCGTGAAGTCGTAGCGCAGACTGCCGGCGGCGAGCGGCATGCCGGTTACATGGACATCGCCGCTGCGGTAATTCGAATAGGCGATACCGCCGATTACCGAGAGATCATCAGTGACTGCATGGCGCCCATGAACGCCCGCGCTGAGCGAACCGATTTCGCCGAAAGCACTGATGCAGGTCTGACAATTGATCTGCTCGTTGAAGCCGCCGAGGATGCTGGCAAGCACACGGTTCGTCACGATCGCGCCCTGGCGGTCGCCGGCAAGCGTCTGCACTGACCCCAGGCTCGAGAGCGTCTCGCCTATCGCGATGATGTTGATTGGAGGAGGCCCTCTCCCGATAATCTGGGCCGAAGCGTCGCCGCCGAAACAGAGCGATGCGGCAATACCAAAGAACGCTGTGGCGACCCAGGAGAACAAGCGGGCGCCAGCCGCGAATAGACGCGGCGCTCCGCGATACTCTCTTCCGGCAGCTGAACAAGGCATCGCGGTACCCACGGCCACAGATCCAACCTCGCCGAAAACTCACAGAGGAGGCCGCTTGGGCCTATCCCCTCTAGGGGCGGCATCAGCCGCGGGACCGCAGACAATCACATCGACCGCGCGCCGTCCTCGGGTTTGCGGCCTTCGCGGGCGCAATTGGCGTGGGCGTAGCCTTTTGATCACACTTCAGGTGGCAGCTATCGCCCTCCAAACATTGGAGAATTGCCGCCGGAAGTAGGAGAGGCCAACGCGCTTCCGGCCAAACTCAGCGGCAACACCGGAACTGGCGGGCAGAGAGCCGAAAACGCCTGCTCGCTGAGGGCTCGGCTAGCCATCGAGCGAGGCTGGAGCGATGCCAATTGACAAGCTAGGTGGCGGTGAGAGGTGGGCCCGGGGAGCGCAGAACCGAGCGGAAGGCTCTACGATGCGCCCCGATCCAGCAGCCTGAGCAGGTGTCCGATCCGGTCAGACTGCTCATCCTCCATCGGCGCGTAAACTCGCTGAAGGGTCTCGCCCAGCCGCGCGTTTGTCGTGGTCCGGTCGGCGATGTAGCCGACTTTGACCGGCGCATCGCGGGCAATCGACTCAAGCTGGTTTTGTGAGGGGCTACGCCGCATCGGATCGCCTGGGTACTGTCGGGGGGCAATCACCATTCCTCCGGGAAGTTCCAGCTTGGGATTAACTTTTGTTATGAACCCTCAAGCTGCGGGGCCACATCGTTAGAGCGCCGTCATGTGCCCGGCCTTTCTCCGCGACGTGCGACGCGAAATCGGAAGGCGCTCGATCCGAGCCCGCGCAACTGCTCGGGGAGCATCTGCTGCAAACGCGCCGCGAGCACGAGCGGCCACGGGAAAGCGATCACCGCACGATTCCGCTCGAGGCCGTGGATGATCCGGCGAGCGGCGTCTTCAGGGGAAATCTCGAAGGGCTTCCAGCCGAGATAGCGCGCCGCCATCGGCGTCGTCACAAAGCCGGGGCAGACGACATTCACGTTTATCCCCTCGTCGCGCAGCCGCTCCCGCATTGCGAGCCCGTAAGCGAGAAGCGCGGCTTTACTGCCGCTATAGGCGGCAGCGTCCGGCAGCGGCGAGAGCGCGGCAATCGAACTCAGGAATACGACGCGCCCGTGCCGGCGCTCGCACATCCGTGGGATCAACGGCAGCGCGGTGGCAAGCGCGCCGGCGAGATTTGTTTCGAGGAGATCGAAGGTTTGCTCTTCGCTCTCGATCTCGCCTTCGGGCGAAGTGCCGACGGAAATGCCGGCGCTTGCAATGATGCAATCGACAGGATGACCGAAGTCGAACTGCAGAATCGTTGCGCGCAGCTCATCACGCCGGCGCACATCCACTGCAAGGGCGTGAACCGATGCGCCGCGCGAGGAGCAGTCCTGTGCAGTTTCCGCGAGCCGCGCCGTATCGCGGCCGATCAGTCCAAGCACGGTGCCAGGGCGGGCAATTGCAATCGCAAGCGCGCGGCCGATCCCGCTCGAAGCGCCGGTGATGATATAAACGCTTTCCTGCAACCTCGCTTGCCTCTTCATTTGACGCCTCAGTCCCCCTATCCTATCAGCGCCGCTGAGGCGAAGCCGCAGCGGATTTAACCATCCTCAAACGCAATCCTTCACGCCGTGAAAGCCCACGAACGCCGATCCCGCTGGCGCCCCAGCGCGATGTCGCGATCGTCAATGGACGGACGATCGCGACAAGCGAAGAGCCCTGGCTGAGATTTGAGGACACGAGCGCATTCGCAGCCGACGGTTTTGTCGAAATCGTCTATCGCGCGGGCTGCTTCGATGATCCGGTGCGCCCGATCCTGCGCTTCCGCACGCGTGATGGTGCGGAAATCGATCGGCTTTTGCCCGGGCCGGTTGCCGGCGCGGCGATCTGGGTCGGCCGGGTGCCACGGGGCACGGCGGAAGTATGGATCAGTCCAACGCGCCATCGCGGCCGCTTCGATTTTGTTATCGAGCAGACACGGGCCCGCAACGGTCTAGCGCTTTGGCTGACGGCGCTCGGACGCTCACCGCGTTACGCGCTGTCGGCGGCATTTTACGGTGTACCCGGATTCGTTGCCGAATACGACATGAATCTCGATTGGGCGCTCGGCTTCACGCCCTTGTCCGAATTCGAGACCTGGCGAACCAAGCGCGCGCGCAGGCTGGATTTGAGAGGCATCGACGCACCGCGTAGCGATTGGACGAATGGTCCGCGCATTCATGTCATTGTCCGTGGCGCCGGGGAAAGGGAAGCAAGCCTGCAATCGCTGCGCGCGCAGATTTACACGAATTGGCGTCTGCAGGAATCGGGAGATTTGCCCGCACGTGATAATGATAATGATCTCGTCTTCGTCTTACGCGCAGGCGATCGACTGGAGCCACACGCCTTTGGTTGCGCCGTTGAGCATGCGGCGCGCCATGCCGCGCAAGACATCTTCTACGCCGATGAATTGGTGCCCGATGAAGAGGGCGTTGTGATTCCCGCACTCAAGCCGGATTGGAGCCCGCTCTTGCAAGCTGCGCGGCCTTATCTCGGATGCGCGGTTTTCGCACGCATGCGACTTCTACGAAGCCGCGGCAGCCTCCTGTGGCCGGAAGATTTGTCGACCTGCATCGGTTCACCGGAAGCATTTCCCGCCGAAAGGGTAGGCCATCTGCGGCGCATGCTGCTGACGCGGGGGGCAGAGCCGGAGACACCCCCGGGCACGAGCGCCGGGAGATGGTGGGCGCAAGCCAAACCAGTTGCGGCGCCCGCATCGATCGTCATACCGACCAGGGACCGCGGCGACCTCCTCGAAAAATGCGTCGCGAGCATCTTCGCTCATACGGGTGGTCCCGCTTACCGCATCGTGATCGTCGACAACGGGAGTATAGCGCCGGCAACGCGGGCCATTTTGTCGCGGCTCTCCGAAGACGCGCGCGTGACTATTCTCTCAAGACCCGGCCCGTTCAACTTCGCCGGCCTCTGCAATGCCGGGGCGGCGCTTGGCACGGAGCCCACGCTCGTTTTCCTCAATGACGATACCAGCATCCGCTCCCCGGACTGGCTCGCGCGACTCAGCATAGCCGCGAGCAGACCTGAGCTCGGAGCGGTCGGCGCGAAGCTTCTCTATTGGGATCATCGCATCCAGCATGCCGGTGTCACGCTCGGAATCGGCGAAACCGCGGGTCATTTCGGTGTCGGCGTCCCAGAGGCGGATCAGGGCTGGGCCGGCCGGCACGTCTCCATCCATGAGGTCTCGGCGGTGACGGGTGCCTGCCTCGCGGTGGACCGCCGCAAGTTCGATGCGATTGGCGGCTTTGATTCGGAGCGCCTGCCGATCGAACTGAACGACGTGGACCTCTGCCTTCGCCTAGGTGAGAGAGGGTGGAAGACGGTCTACCTCGCTGATGTCAGCCTCTTTCATGAGGAATCGGCAAGTAGGGGCGGCGCTAAATTTCGCCTTCTCAAAGTACATCAGGGAGAACGGGCGTATTTTATGAAGCGTTGGCGTAGGATAATCCGCGATGATCCCTTCTTTCATCCTGTCTTTTCGCTGTTCCGGCGGCGGCAGGCGCTGGGTTAAGGCTGTTTCTATTTGCCTGCCTCACCTAGCCGGTCGGGGCCGTGCTCGACGCCTTAGAAAGGCCGCGGTGACCCCGTTTTTCTATTCCTCCCAAGCCGGAAATCCGGTTCGGGAAGGTGGCGGCGTCGCCTCGACTATATGGGACGGACGGAACTTCAGCCGGTGACGCAGGTCGTTGAGAAATCAAGACATGGGATCGAGGTCGCACGGCCCAATGCGCTCCCGGCCTTAACAGGCTGGAAACTACCCTCAGCGCTTGCAAGGCTTCGGGGGCAGCTTGCCGCCAGGGCTCGAACCTTGCCGGTGCCACCCGGCCTTCTCGTCGGCACGGAGAAGGTACTCGAAGTCGCAACAGGCGGCGGTGCCATCTGGAAAAGCTTCCTTCTCTGCGTCGTTGTTCCTTCCCTATGTTACCTCTTCTATGGGGGCTTCATCGCTTCGGATGAATATGTCGCCGAAGCCCGCCTGACCGTCAGAGCATCTCAAGAGCAGAAGGTGCAAGGTATGGATGCATCTTCTATTATCAGCAAGATCACCGGCGGCGGCGGCAAGTCGACCGTTCAAGACGCCTTTATTGTCCTCAACTATATCAAGAGCCGCGCGATCGTCGCCGATCTCGGCGGTCGCGACTATCTGGAGAAAATCTACTCGCGAAGCGAGGCAGATTTCTTTTCCCGGCTCAGCAAGGGTGCCGATCTCGAGAAACTTTGGGAGTACTGGAAGGGCAAGGTGAAGGTCAATCTCGACACGATGTCGGGCATCGTAACCTTGCAGGTCCAAGCCTACACGCCCGAAGATGCGATGAAGACTGCTCAGGGAATCCTCGATCTCAGTGAGCATCTCGTCAACAGTGTCTCGAAGCGCAGCCGCTCGGATGCGGTGGAGCGCGGGGAAGCGGAGGTGAAACTCTCCGCCCAGAAGCTTGTACGGGCCCGGCAGCAATTGGCTGACTTCCGCAACGCCAACGTTCTCATCGATCCTTTGACCAAGGCGAAGAGCATCGGTGAGATGGTCGGCCAGCTCACGATCGAGCGGCTTGAGCTCGACAACAACCTGCGAAGCATGTCCGGCATGCTTGCGGCCGATTCGCCGAGCCAGCGCATTCAGCGCACGCGTCTTGCAACACTCGACGAACAGATCGCTTCGCTTAAGCAGAAGCTCACCGATCCGAAGGCGCGCGACACCGTCTCGGCGCAGCTCGCCGCCTTCGAAGAATTGACGCTGAATGAGAAGTTTAATGAAAAGATGTATACGGTCGCGCAGGCCGCTTACGAGAAAGCCCGCCAGGAGCGTGACAAGCAGCTTCTTTATCTCGTCGTCGTGGTGCGGCCGACTACGCCCGAATCGGCGACCTATCCGCAGGTGACGCTGACGAGCGCGCTTTTCTTTGCAAGTGCGCTGATATTATGGGGCATCGGCACACTGCTCGTCGCCGCGGTCAAAGATCAGTCCATCTGAATTTCGCGTGAGCGTTTCCGTGGGTGCCTGGACCTCAAGGCACGGTCAGCCGCACCGGTGTCGCGCCAACCAGCGGCAGGCGACCAACATCATTCTTTCACGGATTCCACCACATAATCGACGCGATCGGAGTCATTTTGAGAGCCGGGACTGTTCCCGTCCCTGTGGTATGAGAGTCACAAAAAGGGGCAAAAGCGGAACTACGTAGGTGCCGGCCACATGTCGGCCTTGACCCCCGATGAGCCCCTCCCACGAATGCGCCCCCCAGCAAGCCAGGAATCTTGATGCGGTTTTGGTTGAGTATTGCAGCAGTCTCGGGCCTCGCGGCAGCAACCGCGGGATGCTCATCGCTACCCTCTCAAGGTCCCTCTGCCATGGACATCGTCCAACAGGGCACGCCGGCCGACCCCGAGGTAGCGCCGCGCTTCTTGATCACTGACCTCAACGAATACAGCGTCTCCGTCCTCGAGCATACCCCGCTGCCGAGCCTTTACGGGCGGTTTGGCGACCATCGTGCCCCGCCGTCTCCGGTCATCGGAGTTGGTGACGCACTCTCGGTGACGGTGTGGGAGGCAGCCGCCGGGGGCCTTTTTTCGGCGCCCGCGCTCGGCGGCGTGACCACAGGTTCACACTCCTCGATCATCCCGGCGCAGGTCGTTGCCCGTGACGGGTCGATTACGGTTCCTTATGCCGGACGTATCCGCGTTGTTGGATTGACCCCTCCCCAAGTCGAGGCGGCGATCGTCGAGCGCCTCTCCGGCAAGGCGATCGAGCCGCAGGCGCTGGTCAGCCTCTCCGGCAACATCAGCAACACCGTGACGGTGACGGGGGAGGTGACCGCCGGCGCGCGGGTGCCCCTTACCACTCGCGGCGACCGAATTCTCGACGTCATCGCCAGCGTCGGCGGAGTTCGCGCCCCCGTCCACGCGGTGTTCCTGGCGCTCACCCGCGGCAATATGACCGTCAAAGTGCCGATGGAGGCATTGCTCAAGGAGCCCAGGGAAAACATCTACCTGAGACCCGGCGATATTCTCACGGCCGTACTCGATCCGCAGACCTTCACGGCCTTCGGATCGACGCCCCGCAATGCGCTGGTCAGCTTCGATGCGGTCGGTATCACTCTAGAAGAGGCCGTCGCAAAGGCCGGCGGATTGCTGGATCTTTCGGCCGATCCGCAGGGAGTGTTCGTGCTGCGCGTCGAGCCGGTCGCGGTCGCCCGCCAGCTCAATCCAGACTACCCGATCGCGCCGGGTCAGCAGCTCGTGAATGTCGTCTACCGGATCAATCTGAAGGACGCCAATACGTACTTCCTGGCGCGGCGGTTCCCAGTTCGCAACAAAGACGTGATCTATGTCGCGGCCTCGCCGTCAACCGAGCTGCAGAAGGCCCTGACCCTGTTCAACTCCGTCGCCAGCCCGGCGTATACCGCGGCTGCGGGAGCGACACTGCTGAAGTAGAGGGAACCGAGGCGCACGAGGCGCAGGGAAGGCGCGCGCTATTTCGCCATGTGGTCGCGAACGAGGAAGGCGCTACCGGCGATCAAGGCCCACGCCAGGAATGCTGGGCCGCTGATAAGGAACCAATCCCACAAACGTTTCGGATAGGTCGCTTTGGTCGCGAGCATCGGCCTAACGAAGGGAGCTAAATAGGCCTTCTGTGTCTCAAGATCGAGTCGCGCATTCTCGAAAGCTACTGACGCCATAACATATCGCTGCATCGCGACGCCAAGATCGGTTTGTTTGAAATCGAGAACTCTCTTGCGATCGGCAAGACTCTCGCCGCCCTGGTTCTTATCCGCGATCTGGGCCGAATATTTATTGATCTGATCCTGCAGGATATGCACGCGCGAGTTCAACACGCGGACCTGCGGCGCATCCGCAGAAACCGTATCGCCCTGGCCTGCGATCTGTTGCTGCGCCTTTGCCAGGTCCAGGCGGAGCATTGTAACTAGCTTGTTGAGGGCCTCCGCTTCGACCGTGGCATCGAGGACGCCTTGCGAATTTTGCGTTTCCCGCATATCCGCCGCCGCAGCCTTTAGCTGGGTCTCGGCGCGGTGAAGTTCCAATTCCGATTGTTTGAGAGCGTCAAGTCTGGAACGCTGCGACAGGTCGTTCACAAGCTTTTCGCAACGGTCAATGATCTTTTCGGCAAGCAGGAGCGAATCTTTGGGCGTGAACGCCCTCACTTCGAGGGTGATGATTCCAGACGTCTTTTCGTAGTGCGCATCGACTCTCTTGCGCCAGTAGCGCACCAGATTTTCGATGGGCTTGCTCTTTTTGAAGCGCGAGAAGTAGTCGGCGCCGTCGCGGGAGAAAATCTCCCTTAAGTCGATCTCGTCTTGCAGATTTTCGACGATCGTGCGGCTGCGGGCGTAATCGATAATAATCTGGGAATCCTGGGTTTGCTGCGATCCGCCGCTTCCGGTCAGCCCGCCGAGCATGTCGCTTATCCCGGGCTCGCCGGTGCGCAGCGAAAAGCGCGCTTCGGTCGCATATTGGTCGGAAGCGATGAAGCCGTAAAAAACCGCGACAACGAGCACCGGCAGAAGCACGATCGCCACGAAACTCGCCGCCAGACTAAGCGTGAACAACCGGTCCTTGCGGGTGCGACGAAATCCGGTCCCGCCTGAGACGATACTTGCCGGCGCGCGGGCTTGCCGCGCAGCCCGCCGGAGGGCGCGTGCGATTGCCGCGGCTTTGCTCTTTCCGTCTACCGCGATGGCAACATCACTGCCGGTCAGCGATACGCTCATCTTCCAGTCCGATGCAAAGAACGGTCTTCAGGCTCGATGCTCATTGGTTCATTTTCTTGTACAGCTCGATTGCGTCATCGACGTTGGAGAACGTGTAGAGCTTGCCGCCGGCCAGAACGGAACCGCGGCTGCAATATTCCTTGATTATCGCCATCTCGTGGGAGATCAGGATCACGTCTGCTCTTTCCCGCCGCTTGGCGAATTCCTGCCGGCATCGAGCCTGGAAGCGGGCATCCCCGACGGCTGTGACCTCATCGATGAGATAACATTCGAAATCGATCGCCATCGAAAGTCCGAAGGCGAAGCGGGCGCTCATACCTGAAGAATAGGTTCCAACCGGCATGTCGATCGAAGCGCCAATCTCGGCGAAATCTTCGACGAAGCTTATCGCCCGCTTCGGAT
>JAXDNH010000144.1:0-15507 GCA_034669525.1 Methylobacteriaceae bacterium
CCGGCTGTTACGGTATTGACGAGGATTTCCGCACTCGTCGGATTGCCGCTCGCATCGAACAGCCGGACATAGATGTCCTGCGAACTTGACCCGGAGACCTCGTTGCTCGAACTCCACGAGATGGCGAATCCACCTCCCGTGAGGGCCGCCACGGAGCCGAATTCCTGGCTGCCCGTGGTAAACGTATTGACCTCGGTTTCCGCGTGGACCTGGGCGCCCGCCGAATTGTAGACCCGATAAAAAGTGCCGGCGGAGCCATCGCCATCCTGGGTCAGCGAACCCCACGTGACGACGAAATTGCCGTTGCTTAAAGCAGTGACGTCGGGAGAGTCCTGATTGCCGGCGGTGGTGCTGTTGACGACGAAGTTCTGCAGTCCGGCCGTCGTGCCGTCCTGGTGGACCGGTTGTCCGAGGGCATTGAAGCGCTGCGCGAAGATTTCGCTCGTGCCGTTCGGAGGAGTCGTGAAATTCACGTTCTCCCAGACGACGACGAAGCTGCCGTCCGCGAATACGTCGACCGAAGGAATCGAGGGCGCGTCATTGGTGCCATTGGCGCTGACCGGAATGAAGCTGCCCTGGACAACGCCGGCTGCATTGAATCGATATGCGTCGATCGTCTGTTGGCCGGCATTTGGACCGCTCAGCTGCTGCCGAACACTGACGACGAGGAAACCGCCGTCGGGCAACGCACTCACCGCCACGTTGGCGGGCGCGTCGTTATTGTCGTTGACCTGGAACTGGCCGGTGGTGGCCGTCGTGCCGTTGATGATCGGCGTGCCGCTCGAGTTGAACAGGCGGGCTTGCAGAGTCGCCGTTTGGGTGTCGATCCATGCCTCGACGTAATTGCCGCTTGTGAGTACCGCCACGGTCGCGTCGTTCTGAACGCCGGTTGTGACGGTATTGACCTGGAATTCGTTCGTGGCCGGCATGAGAATCCCCTCTAGGCGGCAAAGCAGCGCTCGAGAGAATCATTCTCCGGGCCAGATCGACCGCATGGAACGGCTTTGGCCGTTCGGCGTTATTAACCTCCCGTCAACCTATCCGGCGCGCCTGCCACACACAAGGGAAAGTTGCTCCCTGTGGGTATACTGAAGCCACTGAGCGTGTTCAGCTTAAGCTAGCTACGGTTGCGGCGCCGTCGTTTGTCGGAGACTTGTTCGGAGTGAGAACAAGATGCGGCGGGACAGCGGATTCTTGAAGCGCAAATCAGTTTCGATCGCCCTCGGTTGCGAGCCGCAGCCGCCGAGTGATTCGCGCCGTCGTTGGTGAGCCCGCATTTTTACGTTGTGCTCCCGCCAAGGCAATGTTAGCCTTGAACTCGACTAGGGAGCGGCGGACCTGTTTTTAAATCAATAGGTCGCTGCAACGGCTTGACAGCCGTAGAGAGACATTACCGCCGACAGAAGACCGCCTGCGTTCGCTCGCGCGAACGTCTGCTTCATGCCGAGGGAGACGAATAGATGGGTACGCCCTACATCGCCGAGATACGCATTATGTCATTCAATTTCGCGCCGAAAGGATGGGCTCAGTGTAACGGCCAGCTTTTGCCGATCAATCAGAATCAGGCGCAGTTCTCGATAATGGGCACCATGTATGGCGGCAATGGCAGCACAAACTTCGCGCTGCCCGATTTGCGCGGGAGTGTGCCGGTCTATGTCGGCCAGGGCCTTACGCAAGGTGAACGTGCCGGCGAGGAGAATCACACGCTGATCTCCAGCGAAATGCCTACGCATAACCATTTCGTCAACGCGTCCAATACAGCCGCCAATCAGAACAATCCCGCAAATCATGTCTTCGCGCAGGCGAGTTTTCCCTTCTACAACGGCGCTGGCGGAAACCTCACCCCCATCAATCCGCTGTCGATCACCAATACAGGCGGAAGTCAGGCGCATACGAACATGCAGCCGTATCTCGTGCTCAATTTCTGTGTCGCCCTGCAGGGCATCTTCCCCAGCCGTAACTAGGAGCGAGCGATGTCAGATCCCTATATCGGCGAAATCCGGATGTTCGGCGGCAATTTCCCGCCGGTGGGCTGGGCCTTCTGCAATGGCCAGTTGGTGGCAATCTCTGAAAACGACGCGCTTTTCACCCTGATCGGCACGACCTACGGCGGCGACGGGCAGAGCACGTTTGGGCTTCCCAACCTGCAAGGCCGAATCCCGGTGCATATGGGAACGAATCCCGGCACCGGCACCACGTACACGATCGGCGAGTTGGCCGGCGTAGAGAACGTGACGCTAAATACGAATCAGATTCCCATCCATAATCATCCGTTCATTGTCTCCGCTGCGAATGGCGATACTCCGAACCCCGGCAACGCCTATGTGGGCTCTTCTACGAACGTGCCGACCTATGTCCCGCAAAACCCGACAGCGGCATTAGCCGGGACGACGCTGGCCGCGACTGGCGGCAGCCAGCCGCACGACAACATGATGCCGTTCCTCGCCGTCAGCTTCATCATCTCGCTGTTCGGCATTTTCCCGACGCAGAATTAAGGAACCGCCGCCATGTCCGATCCTTTCCTCGCCGAAATTCGTATCTTCGCCGGAAGCTTCGCGCCCGTGGGATGGGCGTCGTGCGACGGCCAGCTATTATCGATTTCGCAGAATACCGCGCTGTTCTCGCTTCTCGGCACCACTTATGGCGGCAATGGTACGACGACCTTCGGGTTGCCGAATTTCCAGGGCTCCGCGCCCATGCACCAGGGTAACGGCGCCGGGTTGACGCCGCGCTCTCTCGGAGAGACGGGCGGCGAACAACATGTAACGCTGCCGACGAGCGAAATGCCATCCCACCAGCATAACCTTCAGGCGAGACCGGTGATTGGCAACGTGTTTACTGCGGACCCCACCATGGCCATGGCCAAACCTGATCCGGCGACCAATCTGGCCTATCAGGATAATACGACTCAAAATCTCGTCCCCCTTAATCCGTCGGCGGTAGGTGTTGCGGGGGGCAGTTTACCCCACAACAACATGCAGCCCTACCTCTGCCTCTTCTTCATCATCGCATTGCAGGGAATTTACCCGCAGCGGCCCTGAGCGGCGCTTCCCTCACCGGAACCAGGTCACGATCGTAAACCGCTCGCCGTGGGTCACCGGCGTCACTTCGTGCGTCGTTTCTGCCCGGAACGCGACGAGCGTGCCCGGGGCCGGCGCAAGCGGGACGCGCAGGTCGGGGCGGGACCAGTGTTCGTAGAGGACTAGCGATCCGCCGCCATAGCTGTCCGGCGACGGCTCCTCGGATTGCCGGCTGAGGAAGAGCACCACCGAAATCCTGCGGAAGCGCGAATCGTCGTGGATGAGCGGCGTATTGCCGTCCTGATGTGCAACGAAGAAGTCGCCCGTCTCATAACGGAGGAATTGCGGCGGCTCGCATTCGGCAAGCGTGAGACCGAAATGTCGCTCCAGCCGCGGAACGCACTGCATGAGCAGCGATTTGACGCGCCCGGAGGTCGCGGGCGAGACCGCTACGCGCGTCGCCTTGCGCACATGCGTCCGCACCTCGCCGCCGAGCAGGCTCGCAGCGCCGCCGCCCGCCGCCCGCAGCTCGCCGCGGAGCGAGTCGCATGCCGGCTCGTCCAAAAGGCGGTCAATTTCCAGAAGGTCGATCATCTCACGAAGCGCCGCAGGGCCGTCAGTTGAAGGAGGACTGATAATCCTGCCGGTCGCGCGCCGGGGTATGGATCGGCATGACATAGAGCTCGAACGAGGGCCCGCTCTCGGCGTCGAGCGTGTACAGCCCCTCCGGCAGTACATCTTCGGGAGGTCCGCGGAAGATCAGAATGAAGGGATTGCGAAAGTTCCCGCGGTCCCCGAGGCGCGCCTGATCGACCTGTGTCAGGATGAGCGCATGGCGGCCGCCCTTCACCGCGAATGTCTTATTGACATGGGGAAGGAAATCCTCGGCTTTGAGAGGCTCTGTCATTGCACGGGTATTTCCTGCGGGTGAAACGTCATGGCGATGAGCTATTTATGGCGAGCAGAGATGAAGCCGGCAACTGATTTGCCCATGCCTGAGCCGCGGCCGGTGGAAGCGGCAATGATTGTGTCTGCGTCCGGCTGGTTGCGTGCCGCGGAAGCGGGCTTACGCTTCCGCCGCGTCACCGCGGCGGACGAGCCGTTCCTCTTCCGCGTCTACGCCTCGACGCGCACGGACGAGCTCGCGCCGGTGCCGTGGTCCGACGAGCAGAAGGCACGATTCCTCGACATGCAGGCGCGCGCGCAGCACACGGATTATCAGCGCAATTACGCCGCCGCGGATTGGCTTATCATCGAGCACGACGGCACCGACGTCGGGCGCCTCTATCTCGGGCGCGGCGATAATAATGATAGGCATCACATTATCGACATCGCGTTCCTGCCGGAATGGCGCAATCGCGGCCTCGGCGGCGCGCTCCTACGCGATCTGCTCGATGAAACCGCCCACGCCGGGAAGGCGATGACGATCCATGTGGAAAAATTCAATCCGGCGATGCGGTTGTACGACCGTCTTGGCTTCGTGAAAATCGAAGACCAAGGGATTTATGACTTGATGCAATGGACCTCGCCCGCGACAGATAAGTAAGGACGGCTCGCCCCGTTGCCCGCCTTGCTGGGTTCGATCGGAACGAGAACCAACTCTAAAGTGCCCATCTCCGCATGGGCCATGCAAGTATACCGCTTGCAGTCGCGTTCCGAGCGAGCACTGGACTGCACCCGCTCACATGCGCCGCGCCCAGCGACCCCTCGTTGCGCTCCGATAGGCGGCACGGTGCGCGAATAGGCGCCGCTTCCGTGCCGTGTAGGGCAGCGAAGCGGAGAGTACATTGATCTGGCGCCTCTGCGCCACGAAGTCAGTGATCGCTATGCGCGACCTGCGTGGCCACGCCGAAATGCCTTGCCGCGCCGCGAGGTGAAGCGCGCTCAATCGCGCGACAAGCTGCACTCGCCTCAAGCGCCGGCGCAGTACGATCCGCAGCATTCGGGGGGAAGCGCGTAATCGCGCAACGCGGCGCTTGCGGCGCGATTTGCGTGGCTCTGTTCCGCGCTCCGCGTGTTCTGCGTCGGACATCGAAAGCCGGCGGGCTTCGCGACAATAAGCCTTCCATGCCGGCACGATGAGCGGCTTGACGATCGTGCATTCGCCGGCCGCAAATGCAAGCGGCTGGCCGAGACGAACCGTTGCGTCGGGGTCCTGTCCGGCGGCGCGGCACAATTCGCGCGCAATTCTTTCAAGTTTTTCTTCATCCGTCACGTGTGGCGTTCCTCTTTCACTTACACGCGATTGAAGAAGTCAGTTCCTAACGGATTCTTACTGGCAGGATGCTTCCGGTGCATGGCGCCCGAGGCTTTGCGCATGCAAGGGAAGCAATTGTTTATGCTTTTACGAGCGATTCGTCGCGTTAAGCTCAATACCGGTGTATGACAGTGATATCGATGCGCATCGCGAGGGGCGGGCGCGAGGGCGGGCCAATGAGTGCATCATTGTCAGAGTTGCGTCGCGTGTTCGAAACCGCAACCGCGAATGTCGACAAGGTTTCATTCACCATCACCGCGGTGCCGGCGACTCCCGAAGATCTCATCGCGATGCTGACGCTCGCTCACGCGGCGGGCCGTCATTCGGGCGCGGCGCTGCGGCGCATCGAGCTGCCGACGAGCACGGCGCAATCTTTCGGCAGGACCTTTCATGACGCCGCGGTGAGCGATGCAGAAGGCGCCGACGTGCTGCGGCTCTTCTTCGCGCGCGAGAATGCAGAATTCGACGCTGCCGCCTGATGACGGCCGCCGAACTCAATAGTCCACGCGCATCAAAAACAATCCGCGCGCCGGTGCGACCATCCCGCAGCGCGCCCGGTCGCACGCGTCCAGCGCCGCGTCGAGGTCGGTAGCGTCCCATTTGCCCGAGCCCACATGTTCGAGCGAGCCGACCATCGAGCGCACCTGGTGTTGTAGGAAGGAGCGTGCCGATGCATGGACTTCGACAAGATCGTCAATGCGGATCACGTTGAGTCTGTCGAGTGTGCGCACGGGACTATTCGCCTGACATTCCGCCGCGCGGAAGGTCGAGAAATCGTGGCGGCCGACAAGACCTTGCGCCGCTGCGTGCATTGCGGATGCATCAAGCCGGCGCGCAACATGCCAGACCTGATCGCGCTCGAGCGACGGCGGCGCGCGCCGGTTGAGAATGCGGTAAACGTAATGGCGCGCGCTCGCCGAAAAGCGCGCGTCGAAATCGGGGGGCACTTTTTCTGCGGAAATGATCGCGATCGGTGCCGGTTTCAGATGTGCGTTCAATGCATCGCGCAAGCGATCACCGCGCCATTCGCGCGTCAAGTCGAAATGCCCGACCTGACCCCGCGCATGCACGCCGGCGTCGGTACGTCCGGCGGCATGCACGACGCGCTGTTCCCCGGAAATGCGCTCGATTGCGGTTTCGACTGCCTCCTGCACCGACAAACCATTTGCCTGGCGCTGCCAGCCGACAAACGGCGTACCCTCATATTCGATAATTAGCTTGTAGCGCTGCATCAGTTGCGAGGCGCGCCGGTCTGAACGCGCGCGCCACGCAGAAAACTCGCGGCGTCCATCGGCGCCTTGCCGGCGCGCTGCACATTGAGAAGCCGCACGGCGCCGCGCCCACACGCCATCGTGAGCTGATCGTCGATAATCGTGCCGGGCGGCCCGCTGCCCTCGGCAAGCGACGAACGCAGTACCCTTATCCGCTCAGTTCCGCGTCCGAAATCCGCATCGAAGAACGCGGCGGGAGAAGGAGAGAGACCACGGATGTGATTGTGCACCGCCTGCGCCGGTTGCGACCAGTCGATGCGGCATTCGTCCTTGGAGATCTTGTGCGCGTATGTGACGCCCTCCTCGCACTGCGGTTGAAAGCCGAGAGCGTTGCGCCCGAGTGCCGCGAGCGCGCGCGTGATAAGATCGGCGCCGAGTTGCGACAGCTGGTCGTGGATCTCGCCTGCCGTTGCATCGGGCCCGATCGCCACGTGCTCGGCGAGTGCTACCGGGCCGGTGTCGAGTCCTTCATCCATGCGCATCACCATGATTCCGGTTTCCGCATCTCCGGCCATGATCGCGCGCTGGATCGGCGCCGCGCCGCGCCAGCGCGGCAGGAGCGAGGCGTGCAGATTTACGCAGCCATGGATCGGCGCCGCAAGGATCGGCTTCGGAAGAATGAGCCCGTAGGCGACGACGACGGCAACATCTGCTTCATGCGAGCGGAAAATCTCCACTTCCCTCTTATCGCGCAAAGTCTTTGGCGTGAAAATCGGAATTCCGAACTGCTCCGCAATCATTTGCACGGGCGAGGGTGTGAGTGCGAGACCGCGCCGGCCCGCCGGCTGCGGAGCGCGCGTGTAAACCGCAAGGGCGTCGTGGTCCTGGCCAACGATTGCGCTCAATGCGGGAACCGCAAAATGCGGTGTCCCCATGAAGATGACGCGCATCAGCTTCCGGTTTGACGCGGGCGCGTCTCGCGCTCGTCGCCATCGCGTTTCGCCTGCTTGGTGAATTTTTTGATGATCCGCTCGCGCTTCAGCCGTGACAGATAATCGATGAACAGCACGCCGTTTAAATGATCGATTTCGTGCTGGAGCACGGTTGCAAGGAGACCGTCGGCCTCGATCTCCTGGCTCTCGCCATTGCGGTCGAGAAAGCGCGCGCGGACCCGCTCCGGCCGCTCGACGTCATCCATGAAATCGGGGATCGACAGGCAGCCTTCCTGATAGACCCGCTTCTCCTCGGATGACCAGACGATTTCCGGGTTCGCCAAGAACAGCGGCCGCTTCTCCTCGCCGTCTCTTGCCGTATCTATTACGACGACGCGCTTCGGCACGCCGACCTGGATCGCCGCCAGGCCCACACCGGGTGCGTCGTACATCGTCTCCAGCATGTCCTCCATGAGCCGCCGCACGTCATCATCAACGCGCGCGACCGGCTCGGATTTTTGCCGAAGGCGCGGGTCGGGAAGATTGATGATCGGGCGAATAGTCGGGCGAATAGTCATGGCTGCTCTGGCGGAAACCGCCATGAGATAAGCATCGGACGCGAAAGGGTCAATTTCGCCCGCCGTGCCAAAATTGTTGACCTCCGTGGGGACCAGCTAGCATCCGCGTCAACGAAATTCGAGAGGATCTCCATGCGCCGCATCACCGGGCTGGCGACGCTCGCCGCTTCGTTTGCTCTGAGCTGGTTGGTGGCGGCAGCGGATGCGGGAAAGCGCGCGCAAAAGTTCCTGTTCCGTCGAGATATGGTACTGAGAAAGCGGACGCAGACCCAGTAATCACCCCGGCCCATCATCGAGCCGGGCAAGGTCGAACGCCTCGACATCCTGCAGAAGCTCGATGAAGGCGGTTGCGCCATAATCGGCGGCGGCTTCGCCCTTCTCCGCCGTGGCGGCGGCGGCATTGCCCGCCGCGCCTGATGAGGAAAGGTCCTGCGCCATCCAGCCGAACCCGGCGGGGCGGGCGGTCCGCAGCCAGGCGAAATCGCGCTCGAAGTCGAGGCTTGCCGGCTGAAAGTTGCCCGCTTCGTCGACCCGCACGAGATCGGGCCGGAAGGCGAGCATCAGCGACGTCTCGATTTCTCCGGCATGAATGCCGTGGGCAAGTTCTTGGCCCGAGAACAGCCCATCGGGATAGCCGAAGCGCGACCACGACGCCGTGACCGCAAGCATGTTCAGCCGCACGCGCAGATCGAGGGCGAGGCGCTCGATGAGTGCCGAATTGCCACCATGCGAATTGAGGAGCACGAGCTTGCGGCAGCCGGTGCGCGCGATGCCATCGCCGAGCGCAGCCCACGCACCGAGCGCAGCTTGGTCGGTGAGCGACAGCGTGCCGGCAAACGCGGAATGCTCTTGCGATGTCCCGATCGCCTGCACCGGTAGAAAAAGCACGGGCAGGTCGGCCGGCAGCCGCTGCAGCACCCGGGCAAGGTAGCCTTCCATGATGATCGTGTCGGTGCCGAGTGGCAGATGCGGACCGTGCTGCTCGATGGCAGCGAAGGGCAGCACGGCGATGACGCGCGCCATGTCGGTGGCACGGATGTCTGTGCTCGTCACCTCGCTCCAGTGGCGGCTTCTCAGCATCGGCGAAGCCTAGGCGGGGCTGCCCATACCGGCAAGGGCTGGCCGCTTGTGTTGACGGATGCCGCGCCGCGCTTGCCCGCATTCACGCCTTGCACTGCGGCACTGGCATGATAGTGCCCGTGCGCCGCAAATGTGAGCGCAATGCCAAGAGCAAACATGCAGCGCACTGAAGAGGCGCGCGGGGGCGGCACGCCCAAAGTCGAACTGGTCGCATCAATGGATGCGACCAGCGCGGAAGAATTGCGCGCGCGTTCGGTGGCCATTGGGCTGATGTTTGCCGCGCTCTTCTGCTTCGCCTGTCTCGATACGAGCGGCAAATGGATGAGCCGCCACATATCGATCTGGGAAGTGGTGTGGGCGCGCTATATGGGTGCGACCTTTTTCGTCTTGATGTTCATCAATCCGCTGACGACGCCGCGCATGCTGTCGACGTCGCGGCCCGGCCTGCAGCTCATCCGCGCGCTGCTCCTGTTCGGCGCGACCGTACTCAATTTCTTTGCCTTGCGCTGGCTGCAGCTTGCGCAGACAGTTTCGATCGCGTTCGCCGGACCGTTGCTGATCGCGCTGTTTGCCGGGCCGATTCTCGGCGAATGGGTCGGGCCGCGGCGGCTTGCGGCGATCGTGGTCGGCTTCATCGGCGTGATTGTCGTCACGCGGCCGAGTCTCTCCGGCATTCATCCCGCGATGCTCCTGAGCTTCGGTTGCGTGGTTTGCAACTGCTTCTACAGCATCCTGACGCGCGTTCTCGCAGCGACGGATTCCTCGCGTACGACGACGTTCTTCTCGGCGATATCAGGTGCGATCATTCTGACGCCGGCGTTGCCGTTCTTTTGGGTAACCCCGCAGGATTGGCGGGTCTGGCTGCTGCTCGTGCTGATCGGCGGTTTCGGCGGACTCGGTCACTGGTTCCTGATCCTCGCGCATGGTCGCGCGCCAGCGGCGCTGCTCGCCCCGTTTGCTTACACGCAGATCGTCTGGATGATTATCTTTGGCTACCTGGTGTTCGGCGATTTGCCGGACGTGTGGACGCTTACCGGCGCCGGCATCGTCATCGCATCCGGCCTGTATCTTTTGTACCGCTCGCGCGTGGTGAAGCGCGCGAAAGCGATGGCTTAGAGCTTCACGCCCTCCGCATATGACCTGTTCCAGGTCGGGCTGATCAAAATCTCGTTCAGGCACACATGCGCCGGCATGCGCGCGACGAACAAAATCGTCTCGCCGAGATCGTCAGCCTGCAGCATTCGCGCTTTGTCCGCGTCAGACACCGGAACCGGCCGCTTTTCGAGAATGGGCGTAGCCACCTCGCCGGGGCAGATGCAGCAGGAGCGGATGCCGTTTACGCATTCCTCCTGATTTAGGCTTTCACTCAGCGCCACAAGCCCGTGCTTCGATGCGGAATAAGCCGGCCCGGTCAGCGGCGAAACATAGACGCCGGCCCATGACGAAATCTGGATGATGAGGCCATTCTTCTGCTTGCGCATCATCGGCAGCACGGCAGCCGTTGCGTAGAACGGGCCGGACAGATTGGCATCGATCACGCTGTCGAAACCGGGCGCATCGACATCGGCCCATTTGCGATTGCGCACGTTGATGCCGGCGCTGTTCACAAGAATGTCGCAGCGCCCGCTTTGCTCGGCGATGCGTCGGGCGACCGCCTCAACCTCGTCGCGCTTGCCCATATCCGCCGGTGCGACGATCGCCTCGCCGCCCTTGTCGCGGATCATGGCGGCGGTCTCGTCAAGCGGTTCGCGGCGTCTGCCGGTGAGCACGATTTTTGCGCCGGCCGCGGCGAGCCGCACGGCGCCGGCCTGGCCGATGCCCGTGCCGCCGCCCGTCACCCACGCGACTTCGCCTTTGATGGAACGCTGCATGAAAATTCCCCTCGCCCTACGCCGCCGGCTCGAGCCGGAATGTATTGCCGTCGCGCACGATATAGCCTGCGCCCGGCCCGGTGAAATGGCCGCCGATCGCGAGCGTTTGCGTACCGGCAAGCCGCTCGCACATGATGCGGCGCGTGCCCGTCGATTGCCGCTGATCCAAATCGATCGGCGTCGCCCAGTCGAGATGCGCGATCTGACAGGGATGATGAAAGACGTCGCCAAGCAGGATCGCCGAACGGCCCTCCGACTCGATCGCGATGCTCATATGTGCGGGACTATGCCCCGCTGTCGGAATGAAATGGATTTCCGGACTGAAGCGATGATGGCTGTCGACGAAATCGACAAGCCTAGCATCGACGATGGGCAGAATCGAATCGGCATAGTGCGGCGCAACGTCAGGGTCGTCCCGCCGCTCGTGCCAGTGTTCATATTCCTTGCGGCTCCAGAGGTAGCGCGCGTTCGGAAACGTCGGCACCCAGCGCCCCTCGATCAGGCGCGTGTTCCAGCCGACGTGATCGACATGGAGATGCGTTGAGATGACGGTGTCGATAACCTCCGCCGCGAAACCGCGCGCGGCGATATCCTGAATGAACGGCGTTTGCAGATTATTCCATCGGGGAACGCCGCGGCCCTGCTTGTCGTTGCCGAGACCTGTATCGATGATGATGCGCCGCGTCGGCGTCTTCACCAGAAACGACTGCACCGCCATTTTGAGCCGGCCTTCGGAATCGGCGAAATGCGGTTGCAGCCAGCCGATCTTTAGCACCTCTTCGCGGCTCGCTTGCGGCAGAATGAATCTTGTGCCGCCGGCGATCTCGAGTTCGATGACAGGCGTGATTTCGATTGCGCCGATCTTCCACACGTCGCCCGCCTCCCGACAGCCTGGATCGGCTCAATAGCCTGTTTTCGCCGCGCCCGGAATCTTTCGGCTGACGAAAGGTGAGCCCGCCTCGACGAAACGCCAGGGCAGATCGGCGGCGCGCGTGATCCCGATCCGCAATCCCGTCGTGATTTCCACGGGCGCGGAGCGCGGCTCCAGGGCAAAGGGCGGTTCGTCGAGCGCGAGCCCGTCATGTGCGCGCGTGATTGCAAGCGCCTGGCAAAGTCGTCCTGGACCGGCGCAGAGCAGGCGCAGCTCGTCGAGCGCGCGGCGCTCGCGCATCACATCAATGCCACGTGTCGGCTCCAGAGCGCGGATCAGAACCGCGCTGCCGCTCTTCCTGCCGCAGACAAAATTGAGGCACCAGTGAATGCCGTAGGAGCGATAGACATATGCCCGCCCCGCAGGGCCGAACATGGAAGCGCTACGCTCGGTGCGCCCACCGAAACTATGCGAGGCGGGCTCGGTAGGATCATAGGCTTCAGTCTCGACGATACGTCCGCCAATCCCATCAACAAACAAACCGACGCCGATGAGATCGCGCGCAACATCGAGCGCGCTTCGCCGGAAGAAATCAGGACTTAGTCCGGCTCCCGAACGCTTCCGGCGCTCAGCGATTGGCGGTGACAGTATGTGCGAGGTGACGGGGCCGGCGCGGCGGCAGCGGAACATCGACAAGCACGGGTGCGGCGTCTTCGGCGCGGTCATCGAGTGCTGATGCATCCGCGGTTGCGACGAACTGGCCCGTCGAGGCCGTCGTTGAGGTGCCGAACATCATCGCGAAAAGGCTCGGCGGCGAGGCAGGTGCCGCGGCCGGCTCCGGCTCGCGCTTCGCCGGGGCGGAATCCGCAGTGCGCAACTTGGCGAGCAGGCGCGCCTTCTTCGCGGAGGCATAATAGCCGCTGGCATAGAGCCGCACCGCGCGGCTCTCGTCGCCCCCGGCGATCAAATAAGCGTTGGCGAGGTAGGGAACGGCGTAGGTCAGGTTGACGTCGGGATCGAGGAGGCCGGCGGGCTTGCCCCTGTAGCCCATGCTCCTGGCGGTCGCATAGGTGATCTGCATCAGGCCCCAGTAGCGGTAGTGCATCGCCTTCGGATTGTAGCCGCTCTCGCGCATGATCACGCGATGGACGAGTTTCTCGGGAAGGCCGTGGGTGCGGGCATGTTCCGCGACCATCTCGTCATACCGGCTCGTCGGCGGTTGCCCCGCGGCCTGCGCGGCGGCCATCGAGGCGCACGAAAGAGCGGCGGCAAACCCTAAGCGAACCAGCATCCAGACTTCCTTTCCTGGCTTAGCCGTTTCGCGGGCTTTTGCGGCCCCAAAGAGGCAGGGAGGACGGGCGGGGGAGCAGGACTGGCGAAAGCCTAGGGGTGTTGCGGGAAGGCCGCAGTCAGGCCGCGATTGAGTAGCCGCCGTCGACCGGAATGGCGGCACCGGTGACGAACTCGGACGCCGCGCTCGCCAGGAATACGGCGATCCCGGCGAAATCGCCGGGCTCACCCCAGCGGCCGGCGGGCGTGCGCGCCAGTACCCGCTCGTGCAGCCCCTCGACCTGCTCGCGGGCGTTGCGGGTCAAGTTCGTGTCGATCCAGCCGGGCAGGATCGCGTTGACCTGGATATTGTCTGCGGCCCAGGCGGTCGCGAGCGAGCGGGAGAGTTGCACGATGCCGCCCTTCGACGCCCCGTAAGCCGCGGCATAGGGCGCGGCGAACAGCGTCATCATCGAGCCGATGTTGATGATCTTGCCTGCCCCCTGCCGCTTCATCTCAGGGTAGGCCGCCTGCGCGCAGAACAGCGCGGCGGACAGGTTGGTGTCGATCACAATATGCCATTCGCGCGCGGAGAGATCTTCCGGGCGTTTGCGGATCGACATGCCGGCATTGTTGACCAGGATATCGAGCCGGCCGAATCTTTCGACCGCCGCCGCGACGAGCGCGCGGCAGGCGTTTTCGTCGGTGACGTCTGCCTCGATGAAATGCGCGTCTGCGCCATGCGTGCGCAGCGCGGCGAGCGCGCTCTCGGCCTTCGTTTTGTCCCGGCCGGAGAGCACGACGCGCGCACCGGCCCGCGCAAAACCTTCCGCCATGCCGAGACCGATCCCGCCATTGCCGCCGGTGACAAGCGCGACGCGGTCTTTCAGGGAAAACAGATTCATTGAGACAGCCTAGATGTTATTCCCACGAAAAGCTGAAAGCGGGAATTCAGAAATAGTGTCAACGTCGTCTCGTTTATCGAGAAGCTGCGCATGTCGATCGTCTATTCGGCAATTACGGCAGGACCACAACCTTTGTTCCGACCTTGACCCTGTTGTAGAGGTCGACAACATCGTTGTTGGTCATGCGGATGCAGCCGGACGATACCGCAGCGCCGATCGTATCGGGCTCGTTCGAGCCATGGATTCGGTAAAGGCTCGATCCCAAATACAGCGCGCGTGCGCCGAGCGGATTTTCGATTCCGCCGCGCATGTGACGCGGCAGATCGGGACGTCGCTTCAGCATTTGCGCGGGTGGCGTCCAGTCGGGCCATTCGCGTTTGGCCGAGATGGTCTTGCTTCCAGACCATGAAAATCCCTGACGGCCCACGCCGACTCCGTATTCCAGCGCGCGTCCGCGACCGAGTACGTAATAGAGCCGTCGATGCCTTGTCGAAATGACAACCGTTCCCGGCCCATAGCCATGTGTCCACACGACCGTTTGACGTGGAATTGCAGCTTGTCGAAAGACATTGAGGAAATCCGCCAAAGGGCCGGAGTCGAGTGGATTGTTGGCGAGCGCCGGTGATGCGCATGAGATCATTGCAATAATCGCCGCGCACCGGAATTGCTTCAGCATGATTTCACTCCGAAAACCGATTCTTGCAATTTCTATCGAAAGACATTGTGCCAATCATGCGGCGCTTAAACGAATTGCGGAGAGACAAGCTTGAGCATAGCCGATGCCCCCGGAATTAAGCGCGGCATCGACACCCAGCGCGGCCGGGTCTATCCCTCCGCCCAAACACACCCCGGGAGGACATCATCATGCGCGAGGCGTTCATCTGCGAGGGGGCACGCACGCCCGTCGGCCGCTACGGCGGCTCGCTCGCCGCCGTGCGCCCGGACGACCTCCTCGCCCACGCGATGAAGGCGGCGCTCGCCAAGGCGCCCGGCCTTCCGCCGGAAAAGATCAACGAGGTCTATGCCGGCTGCGCCAATCAGGCGGGCGAGGACAATCGCAACGTCGCGCGCATGGCGCTCTTGCTCGCCGGCCTGCCGGACAGCGTGCCGGCGAGCACGGTGAACCGCCTCTGCGGCTCCGGCCTCGACGCCGTCGGGCTCGCGGCGCGCGCCATTAAAGCGGGCGAGGCCGACGTCGTGCTCGCCGGCGGCGTCGAGTCGATGTCGCGCGCGCCCTTCGTGCAGGGCAAGGCGACGGAAGCGTTTTCGCGCAACGCCGAGATTTACGACACGACGATCGGCTGGCGGTTCGTCAACCCGCTGATGAAGGCGCAATACGGCATCGATTCGATGCCCGAGACAGCCGAGAACGTCGCCGAGGAATTCCAGGTCGCGCGCGCCGACCAGGACGCCTTCGCGCTGCGCAGCCAGACCCGCGCCGCCGCGGCGCAGAAGAACGGCCGGCTGGCGCGCGAGATCGCGCCGGTCGAGATCAAGGACCGCAAGGGCAAGG
>JAXDNH010000145.1:0-11658 GCA_034669525.1 Methylobacteriaceae bacterium
CTGCCTTTCGTCGGAACCGTGCCGGCGATCAAGCCGGCGGCCGAGCGCTCGCGTTCGCAGATGATTTCGGTGCTGGCGACGCCCGGCACCGTCGCGCGCGATTACACACGTACGCTCATCGCGACACATGCCGGCCATTGCCGTGTGACGCTGGTCGGCTCGCGGACTTTGGCATCGATCGCGGAAGCCGAGATGAAGGGCGAAGCGATCGATGACACCGAGATCGCCGGCGAGATCGCACCATGCTTTGTGTGCGATGCCAGCGGCGCACGCACTGACACGATCGTGCTCGCCTGCACGCATTATCCGCTGTTGCAGGATTATTTTGCGCGCCTGGCGCCGTGGGCTGTCGAATGGATTGATCCGGCGCCGGCGATCGCACGCCGCGTCGATGCGGTTCTCTCCGAAAAAATCGCACCACGTCCTGCCAGTCAGAACGCGGGGGATGGCCGCGCGTTGTTCACCAGCGGCAAGCGCCCGCCCAGCTCTCTCGAAAAAGCATTGCTGAAAATGGGCCTCACCGCACTAGACTGCGCGCCGATGCCGCTCGCTTTCGCTTAAAACACCAACGAACCCAGGGAGTCAAACATGCCGCGCAACAAGGGAATTGTGCTTGCCTCGCGTCCACAAGGCGAAGCCAAGGCCGAAAACTTCCGCCTCGTCGAGGAGGAGATCGGCGAGTTCGGCGAAGGACAGGTGCTAGTGAAGCACCACTATCTCTCCCTAGATCCTTACATGCGCGGGCGCATGGACGAGTCGAAGTCCTATGCCGCCTCGCAAAATCTGAATGAGATCATGATCGGCGGCACCGTCGGCGAAGTTGTTGCGTCGAAAAACCCGAACTTCAAAGTCGGCGATCATGTCGTGGGTTCGGGCGGTTGGCAGCTCTATCAGCTCTCCGATGGCAAGGGCCTGAACAAGATCGACACGAGCCGCGTGCCGATCCAGGCTTTTGTCGGCGCGCTTGGTATGCCCGGCGTCACCGCCTGGTATGGCTTGAACAAAATCATCGCGCCCAAAAAAGGCGAAACCGTCGTCGTCTCCGCCGCGACAGGTGCGGTCGGTTCGATCGTCGGCCAGCTTGCCAAGGGAAAAGGCGCGCGCGCCGTCGGCATCGCCGGCGGTCCGGACAAATGCAAATACGCGACGCAGGAACTCGGCTACGATTCCTGCGTCGATCATCGCGCACCCGATTTCGCCGAGAAGCTCAAGGCGGCACTGCCGAACGGCGTCGACGGACTTTTCGAGAATGTCGGCGGGCAGCCATTCTCGCTGACGACGCGGCGGCTCAACGCATTCGCGCGCATCGCGATCTGCGGGCTCATCGCGTCTTACGAAGGCAAGGAAAAGTCGACGCTCGAGGACTTGCGCATCCTGCTCGTCAACCGCGCCAGGATCGAAGGCTTCATTGTTTCCGATCACCTCGCGCTTTGGCCCGAGGCGCTGAAGGAATTGATCCAGCTTGCCACCAGCGGCAAGCTCAAGTGGAAGGAGACAATAGCTGAGGGACTCGAAAGCGCGCCGGACGCGTTCTTCGGCATGCTCAAGGGCAAGAATTTCGGCAAGCAGCTGGTAAAGCTGATCTGAGGAGATCAAACCTTGTCGGACCGGCTGAGGAACAGCGCCCCGCCCCGCACGTTCTCCCGATCATGGGAGGACAAGATGAGCAAAGAAGCCAAGGGCCAGCAGCCGGAATCGCTCTCGACCTTCAAGGCCGCGGCGCAAACCGGCGAGAAGGTGAAACCGAAAGACTTGGGCGTGGAGGCGAACTCAAAGACCGCGCCGCGCCCTGACGACCTCAAGGCGGAGCAGAAGGCCGCCGCCGATATCCTGCGCGCCGGGGCCGAACGCGATCCCGCCCGCGCCGACAAGGCGATCGACAGTCGCAAGGACAAGGACCGGCGGGACGTCTGACGGGTGGCCGAGCCGCAGCAGCAGCTGAAGGAGAGCGCCAAAGAGGTCGAGAAATCGGCCGGCACGCTCGCACGCTCGACCGGCCATATCCAGGATTCCGCCGAGCGGCGCACCGAGCTTGCCGCCGACCGCAACGTCTTCGCCGCCGAGCGGACCTATGCGGCCTGGGTGCGCACCGGTCTTGCGGCGCTCGCGAGCGGCGTTGGCGCCAAGGCAGCGCTGAAGGATGTCATCCCCGAATACATCGTGCTCGCCGCTGGGACCGTGCTCGCTCTCTTCAGCGCGTTCTGCTTTTTCGCCGGCATCTGGCGCGAATTCTCGCCGGGACCGCCGCCGCCACAGCCGGACGTTAAGCGGCTCCCTGCGGGAGTCCTGATCGGTGTCAATTCCTTCCTGATCCTGATCGCGCTTGCCGCGGTCTTCGGCATCTGGTTCGGCCGCACCGGTGGCCGCTAAGGTTGACTTCGCGACCCCTGGCCTCTAGCAAGCGGACATCCGGCGCGCCCTCTTGGGCGCGTTCGGCTTTTCACGCACCCGCGGTCCGCTGCTGTCGGCGCTTTTGCACGATCCGGCACGGACCTGTCGGCCCTGATACGGGGCAGCAGGAGGGCGCGTTCCTCAAACCACGTCACGAGGAATCGCGATGACGAAACGCGCAGAAGCAAAGTACAAAATCGACCGCCGCATGGGCCAGAATATCTGGGGACGGCCGAAGAGCCCGGTCAACCGGCGCGAATACGGCCCCGGCCAGCACGGCCAGCGGCGCAAGGGCAAGCTCTCCGACTTCGGCACGCAGTTGAAGGCGAAGCAGAAGCTCAAGGGCTATTACGGCAACATTTCCGAGAAGCAGTTCCGCAAATATTACGCGGAAGCGATCCGGATGAAGGGCGATTCCGGCGACAACCTGATTGGCCTTCTCGAGCGCCGGCTCGATGCAGTCGTCTACCGCGCCAAGTTCGCGGCCACGCCGTTCGCGGCGCGGCAATTCGTCAATCACGGGCACGTGCGCGTCAACGGCCGGCGGGTGAACATTCCGTCTTTCCTGGTGAAGCCCGGCGACACGATCGAGGTGAAGGAAAGCTCGAAGCAGCTTGTCACCGTGCTCGAAGCCTCGCAGCTCGCCGAGCGCGACGTGCCGGAATTCTACGAGGTCGATCATTCGAAGATGACGGCGAAGCTCGTCCGCGTGCCGCTGCCGAACGAGGTGCCCTACGCCGTCATGATGGAGCCGAACCTCGTCATCGAGTTCTATTCGCGCTGAGCTTTGGCTCCGCTCATCAAACAAAGGCCGCCGCTTTGGCGGCCTTTTTGTTTGTACCGCTTACGCCGCCATCGACGTCGTCGTGCTGCGCGGCCGGTACGACAGCGCTTCGGCCAAATGCTCCCGCCGCACCAGCGGTGAGCCCGCGAGATCGGCGATCGTGCGCGCGAGTTTGAGCACGCGATGGAAGCCGCGCGCCGAGAGACGCATGCGCTCCGCCGCGTCGCGTACCAGATTGCTCCCGGCGGTATCCGGCCGCGCGATGTCTTCGATCAAAGCGGCCGGCGCGGCGGCATTCGTCGTCAGTCCCGGCAAACCGAGCGCCGAATAGCGTGCGCGCTGCAATTCGCGCGCGGCGGCAACGCGGGCCGCGACATCGGTTGAGCCTTCCCTAGGCGGAGGCAGAATCAGATCGGCCGCGCTCACCGCTAGCACCTCGATCTGCAGATCGATGCGATCGATGAGCGGCCCCGAGAGCCGCGCCTGATATTGCGCGGCGCATCTTTCGTTAGGCTGCCTGCGGCAGGCATAGCCGGGATCGATCGCATGACCGCAGCGGCAGGGGTTCATCGCGGCGACCAACTGGAAGCGCGCGGGATAGACGACGCGATGATTGGCGCGGGAGATCGCGACTTCTCCGGTTTCCAGCGGCTGGCGCAAAGAGTCGAGCGCCTGCGGCGAGAATTCCGGCAATTCGTCGAGGAACAGCACGCCATGATGGGCGAGCGACACCTCGCCCGGACGCGCGTGCAGACCGCCGCCGACCAGCGCCGCCATCGAGGCGGAATGGTGAGGCGCCCGGAACGGACGCCGGTCGGTGAGTTCGCCGCCGGCAAGTGCGCCGGCGACCGAATGAATCATCGACACGTCGAGCAATTCGCGCGGCGAGAGCGGCGGCAGGATGGAGGGCAGCCGCGCGGCAAGCATGCTCTTGCCCGCACCGGGCGGCCCGTTCATGAGCAGGTTGTGGCCGCCGGCCGCGGCGATTTCGAGCGCGCGCTTGGCGCTCTCCTGCCCCTTGATGTCACGCAGATCCGGCATGGCGGGACCGAGCGCACGCACCGCCGGTTCGGGGCGCGCCAGAACCTGCGTGCCTTTGAAATGGTTGGCGAGCTGAATCAGCGAGCGCGGCGCAATCACGTCGATCTCGCTCGAGGCCCACGCAGCTTCGGGCCCGCAGCTCTCCGGGCAGATGAGCCCATGGCCGCGCGCATTGGCGGCGACGGCCGCCGGCAGCACGCCGGCGACGGGCGTTAGCGTGCCGTCGAGCGCAAGCTCGCCGAGCATGGTGAAACCGGCGAGCGCGTCGGCGGGAATGGCGCCGATCGCGGCCATCACCGCCAGCGCGATCGGCAGGTCGTAATGGCTGCCCTCTTTCGGCATGTCGGCCGGCGCGAGATTGACGGTGATGCGCTTTGCCGGCATTGCCAAGCCGGAAGCGACCAGCGCGGAGCGCACCCGCTCGCGCGATTCGGTGACCGCCTTGTCGCCAAGTCCGACGATGTTGAAGACGACATTGCCGGGTAGAATTTGCACCTGGACGTCGACCGGCTTGGCCTCGATCCCCTCGAACGCGACCGTCGCAACCCTGACCACCATGACGCGTCCCTCTCGCGAGACCGGCTGAATTTAGCGTAGCGCAAGCGGCGCTGGAGTGCAAGAACAAGACGGGAACATAATGCACTCCTCCATTTCCGCGCCGGCATAAATCCGCGCCGATCGAGAGAACCGGCGAAACCCCGCCCTCACTCTTCCCGTTTTCCTCCAGAGCGGAGGGAAACAGCACGGAGGCTTGAAATGGCAGGACGGAACTGGCGGGACGAGGACCGCTACCGCGACGAGTGGCGGGAAGGCTCGCGCAATCGCCCCGGCTACGAGGGCAACGACTATTACGGACGCAGCGCCGCACGCGATTATGGCCGCAACGACCGAGATCCCGGCTCGAACTACGGTCGCGGCCGTGATGAGTGGAGCTCCGGCAACGAGTTCGGCCGCAGCCGCTCCTATCAGGGCGGCGACTGGGGCTCGGATCGCGGCGGCGGACCGGGCGATTATGGCCAGGATTTCTCCCGCGAGGTCCGCCGCGCTAGCTACGGCGACACCAATCCCTTCGGCAGCAACCGCAGCTATGAGTATGACGACGCGAACCACCCGCCTGGGCGGAGCTACGGCCGCGATTACACCGGCTATGGCGACTGGAGCCGTGGACCCGGCCGCGACTTTGGCCGCGAGCGCGGCGGCGCCTTCTGGAACAGCGATGCCGACAATCGCCGCGACTGGGAGCTGAACCGCCGCAGCTGGTCGGACGGCGATCATGGCCCCGGGCGTGGCGACGAGGAGCGCAGCTTCTGGGAGCGCGCCTCGGATGAAGTGTCATCCTGGTTCGGCGACGACGACGCCGGACGAAGACGACGACAAGATCAGCATCGCGGCCGCGGCCCGCGCAATTACACGCGCTCCGGCGATCGCATCCGCGAGGATGTCAGCGACCGCCTGACCGACGACTGGCGCGTCGATGCGACCGAGATCGAAGTGACCGTCTCCGGCACCGAGGTGACATTGACAGGGACGGTCACGAGCCGCGACCAGCGCCGCCGCGCCGAAGACATCGCCGAAAGCGTCTCGGGTGTGACCCACGTGCAGAATAATCTTCGCGTGAAGCATCCAGAGGATACGCGGAGCGGTCCGGGGACGAGCACGAGTCAAGACTCGAGCGGCGGCATCGGCACGCTCGGCTCGCCAACGGGTACCTCGAGCGCCGGTGGGGTCGGCGGGGTTGGCGGCACCAGCACCCGCCGCTGATTCGCTTCTTGTTTCCAGTGGAAAGGCGCCCCTACGGGCGCCTTTCTTTTGTGACCGTGACAAGCCGGTGACAGACTTCGGCACAGGGTTTGCTATTATGTTGGACGTGTTTCCGCGTCGGAACGGGAGCGGATCATGTCGGAAAACGTCGTTAGCCTGCGCGGGACATATATTCCTGCAGCGCCGGAAACGAGTAAGGTCGTTATCGAGGAGCTGGAGCGGCTTTTGAATGCGGCGCGATCCGGCGAGATCATCGGCATTGCCGGGAGCTTCGTCCACAGCAACAAAACGATCACTTATTCCTACGCGGGCAAGGTCGCCGGATTCGGGATGATCGGCGGCATCGAATGTCTGAAGGAGCGCCTCTTACGGATCGCGCTCGCGCGGGACTGATGTTCAGGAGCGTTGCCGCTCGGCGTCGAGGCGCTGCATCATGCGTTCAAGTCCCCGCTCCAGCCCGGCCCGCTCGGCCGTGCTGAGGGAAGCAAGTATCTCGTCCGAATAGACGCGCGCGAGCGGGATAATCTTTGAATAAAGCTTTCGCCCGTTCGCCGTCAGCAAGAGAAACGACTCGCGCCGATCCTCGGCGTTGTTCTCGATCTCGACAAGACCGCGCGCACGGAGCTTGGCGATCGCGCGGCTGACCACCGTTTTGTGCAGGTGCCGCTCGGCTTCGATGTCTTTGGCGCGCAGCATGGCACGCTCGCCGACGGTCGCGAGCACCCGCCATTCGGGAATGCTTAGGCCGAACTTTTCCGAGTAGACTTCCGCGAAGCGTGTGCTGGTGTAGTCCGCGAGGACCGCCAGTTGATACGGCAGGAACCCGCGCAAGCTGAAGAGCTGTTCGGATTTGGCTTTCCTGCGTCCGGTCATGGCTTCGCTTGACTTGTTTTCGCTCCCTCAATAATGTCCGCAATAGTTGCTGGACGCAACTATCTTTTGGAACCACGCCACAGAAGCGTGGGCTACGTAAACAGGGTGGAAAATGGCGGCTGAGCCGCGCAGCGGTCTTTTCCAATTCGGCTATCGGCGCTGTCCCGATCAGGACAAGCGCGATCCGGCACGGCACCCGCTGATCGTTGTTGGCGCCGGGCCTGTCGGCCTTTCGCTGGCAATCGATCTCGCACAGCGCGGGCGCAGCGTCGTGCTGCTCGATGATGCCGACCGTATCGGCGAGGGCTCACGCGCGATCTGCTTTTCCAAACGCTCGCTCGAATATTGGGATCGGCTCGGCGTCGGCGAGCGGATGGTCGATAAAGGCGTCGTTTGGCAGGTAGGCAAAGTTTTTCTCGGCGAGAAGCTCGTCTATCGCTTCGACCTCCTACCGGAAGGCGGGCACAAAATGCCGGCCTTCATCAACCTCCAGCAATATTACGCCGAGAAATTCCTGTGCGAACGCGTCGCCGACATGCCGCGCATCGATTTGCGCTGGCGCAACAAGGTCGTCGGCCTGCAGCCTGCCAACGATCATGTGCGCCTGACGATCGACACGCCGGAAGGCCCTTACTCCCTCGCGGCCGATTATGTGATCGCCTGCGATGGTGCGCGTTCGAGCCTGCGGGGGATGGTCGGCGCCGATTTCGTCGGCGAGACTTTTGAGGATCAGTTCCTGATCGCGGACGTGCGCATGAATGCCGAATTTCCGACCGAGCGCTGGTTCTGGTTCGATCCGCCGTTTCATTCCGGGCAGTCCGCCCTGCTCCACAAGCAGCCGGACGATGTCTGGCGCATCGATCTGCAGCTCGGGCGGGATGCCGATCCGGAGCTCGAGAAAAAGCCGGAAAATGTGCGTCCGCGCATCGAGCGGATGATTGGACGGACGGATTTCGAATTCGAGTGGATCTCGCTCTACAAATTTCAGTGCCGGCGCATGCAGCGCTTCACGCATGGACGCGTGATCTTTGCCGGCGATTCGGCGCACCAGGTCTCACCGTTCGGCGCGCGCGGCGCGAATTCTGGTCTTGAAGACGCGGAGAATATCGCCTGGAAGCTCGATTTTGTGCTCGCCGGCAAAGCCTCGACATCGCTTCTCGACAGCTATGACATCGAGCGCATTGCGGCGGCCGACGACAATATCGGGCATTCGACACGCTCGACCGATTTCATCGCGCCGCATTCACGGCACGAACAAATCCTGCGCAAAGCCGTGCTGCGGCTCGCGCGCAAGCACGATTTTGCCAAGCGCATGGTCAATGCCGGGCGGCTGTCCACGCCGACGGTGTACGAGACGCCCCTATCCTCGCCTGACGCCGATGAATGGCGCGGCGGACCCAAGCCGGGTGTTTCGATGCTGGACGCGCCATTGCAGGATGCGTCGGGCCAGGATGTCTATCTGACCGAGGTTTTCGCAAATCGTGGGCGCGGCTTCACGCTCCTGCAATATGCCAATGGACGTTCTGCGGAATGTCCGGCCGACGTAGCACGAATTGTCATTGGCGGCGGCACTGACAGCCTTCGCGATCCGATCGGCGCCTTCGCCGCGCGATACGATTGCACGCCGGGCAGCGCCTACCTTCTGCGCCCGGACGGTTATGTCGCCGCGCGCTTCAAACAGGCACAAACGGGTGCTATTGCCGATGCGCTTCGTCGCGCCTGCGGCTGGCAATGAGTTTTGCCATGCAGCAGACGCTCTCGACTATCTCGAACTTTCCCCATCCCGACGCCGCTTACCGTATGATCGTCGAAGCACATCGCGGATTGAGCGATGAAGACAGCGCCGCGCTCGATGCGGCGCTCGTGCTGCTGCTGGCCAATCATATCGGTGATCTCACGGTGCTGAAAGAAGCTCTCGAGCAAGCTGCGCAGACGCTCTCGAATAAAGCGAGCGCGGCGCAATGAAACTCCACGGCTATTTCCGCAGCGCCGCGAGCTATCGCGTGCGCATCGCCCTGAACCTCAAGGGGCTCACGGCGGAGCAACATTTCCACCACCTCCGCAAAGGCGAGCAGCGCGCGCCCGATTACCTCAAGCTCAATCCGCAAGGCTTCGTGCCCACGCTTGAGACGGACCATGGCGGCACCATCACGCAATCATTGGCCATCATCGAATGGCTCGACGAGACCCATCCCGAGCCGCCGCTTCTGCCCAAGAATCCCACGCCACGTGCGCGGGTCCGCGCGTTCGCGATGGTGCTCGCCTGCGATACCCACCCGGTCCAGAATCTTGGCGTACTTAATCGCTTGCGCGCGGCGAAGCTGCCGGAAGACATCGTGACGCAATGGGCCGCTGACATCAACGAGCAAGGGCTCACCGCCTGTGAGCGATTGATCTTGACCGAGCGCGGCCCGTTCTGCTTCGGTGCCGAGCCGACTCTCGCCGATATCTGCCTCGTCCCGCAGCTCTATAATGCCCGGCGCTTCAAGGTGGACGTCTCGAAATTCCGGCGCCTCATCGAAGCGGAAGCCGCATGTCTTGCGCTACCCGCCTTCAAAGACGCCGCGCCCGAACAGCAACCCGATTTCGAACCCTAGGGAGAGCGCCTGTGAATTACGCCTCGCCGCAAACCGTGGCCGATGCCCGCGCCGTCGGCACGATCACGCCCGGCTACATGACCGGCTTCGGCAATTCGTTCGAAACGGAAGCGCTGCCCGGTGCGCTGCCGATCGGCCGCAACTCGCCGCAGAAATGCTCCTACGGGCTGTATGCGGAGCAGCTCTCCGGTTCGCCCTTCACCGCGCCGCGAGCGGCGAACGAGCGCTCGTGGCTTTATCGCATCCGGCCCTCCGTGAAACACAGCGGCCGCTTCCGCAAAGGGGACATCGGCCTGTGGCGCACCGCGCCCTGCCCCGGGGCCGAGATGCCGATCGGGCAATTGCGCTGGAGCCCGATACCGCTGCCGAACGAGCCGCAATCCTTCGTCGAAGGCGTGCGCACGATGACAACCGCTGGCGATGCCAATACGCAAACCGGCATGGGTGCGCATGTCTATCTGATCACGCGCTCGATGCAGGACGAGGTCTTTTATAATGCCGACGCCGAAATGCTGTTCGTCCTGCAGCAGGGCAGGCTGCATTTCTTCACCGAGTTCGGCATCATCGATGCGGAACCGGGCGAGATCGTCGTCATCCCACGCGGCGTGAAGTTCCGGTTGGAGTTGTTAGATGGACCGGCACGCGGTTACCTCTGCGAGAATTACGGCGGCGCGTTCACGCTGCCCGAACGCGGCCCGATCGGTGCCAATTGTCTCGCCAATTCACGCGACTTCATGACGCCGGTGGTGGCGTATGAGGACCGCGACGTCACGACCGAGCTCTATGTCAAATGGGGTGGTCAGCTCTATCGCACCACGCTGCAACATTCCCCGCTAGACGTCGTCGCCTGGCACGGCAATTACGCGCCTTACAAATATGATCTGAGACGTTACTCGCCGGTCGGGCCGATCCTTTATGATCACGCGGACCCCTCGATCTTCACTGTGCTGACGGCGCCGTCGGAAACGCCCGGCACAGCGAACATCGATTTCGTGATTTTCCCCGAACGCTGGCTGGTCGCGGAGAACACGTTTCGTCCGCCGTGGTATCACATGAACATCATGTCGGAATTCATGGGCCTCGTTTACGGCGTCTATGACGCGAAGCCGGAAGGCTTCTTGCCGGGCGGCATATCGCTGCACAATTGCATGCTGCCGCACGGACCCGACGCACAGGCTTTCGAACATGCGAGCAACGTCGAACTGAAGCCCGTGAAGCTCACCGGCACGATGGCGTTCATGTTCGAGACGCGGTTCCCGCAACATGTGACGCCATATGCGGCCGAACTCGGCACGCTGCAGAGCGATTATGCCGATTGCTGGCAGGGACTGCAGAAGCGCTTCGATCCAACACGCCCATAAGAGCGCGATGGCGAGCAATCCTAACGATCCAAGCCTGCGCTCCTTCATCGAAGTCGCGCCGGATTCGGATTTTCCGATCCAGAATCTGCCGTTCGGTGTGTTCTCGACACGGAACGCGCCGCAAAAGCGCGCCGGGGTCGCGATTGGCGACTTCATCCTCGATCTTGCGGAACTCGAGCGGCGCGGACTTCTTGCGCCGGGCGGTGGTGAGAACGTTTTCGATCGGGCTTCGATCAACACCTATATGGCGCTCGGCCCAAAAGTCTGGTCGCAGACCCGCGCGAAAATCAGCGAGCTTCTGCGCCACGACGTCACGACTTTGCGTGACGCAAAGCTGCGCGACATCGCGCTAGTTCGCCGTGACAGCGCCACCCTGCATCTGCCGATCGAAGTCACCGGGTTCACCGACTTCTATTCCTCGCGCGAACACGCGACCAATGTCGGCAAGATGTTCCGCCCGCATGGTGAGCCGCTGATGCCGAACTGGCTGCACATGCCGATTGGCTATAATGGCCGCGCCAGCACCGTCGTCGTGTCGGGCACGCCGGTGCGCCGCCCGAACGGCCAGATGAAACCTCCGCAGGCGAATGTGCCGACAATGGGTCCGTCGCGCCGGCTCGATTTCGAGCTGGAAATGGGTGTCGTCGTCGGCAAAGCCAACGACATGGGCATGCCGGTCAGCATGGCCCAAGCTGAGGAGATGATTTTTGGCTTCGTGCTGCTCAACGACTGGAGCGCCCGCGACATCCAGCCCTGGGAGCAGCCGCCGCTGGGCCCGTTCCAAGCCAAGGCCTTCGCAACCTCGATCGGCCCTTGGGTGGTCACCCGCGAGGCGCTGGCGCCATTCCTC
>JAXDNH010000146.1:0-10660 GCA_034669525.1 Methylobacteriaceae bacterium
CGCAGCCCTGCACCTTGTTGGCGGCGTTATGCGCCTCCTCCGGCAGCGGCTCGAGCGTGCGGCCGAGCTCGATCAGGTAGCGGTAGCGGTCTTCCCAATCGTCCAGGAATTCGAAGTTTTCGAGGATCTCGTCGATCTGCATGCGTCCCTATATGGACCCGCAGGGAGACTTCAGGAAGCGGGGCGAAGGCGCTTCGGCTCCGCCTTTGCGGCGGCCTCGAACAGCGCCTGCACCTTTTTGGCTTCCTCGACGCAGGCCTGCGGCGCGGCGAGGCAGTGCTGCGCGGAGACGTCGGCGTGGCCCGTTGCCGAGCGGATGAGGCTCGCCGCCGCATCGGCGAGCAGCTTCTGCGATTGCAGCTCAGCGTCCTGCGGCCATGGCAGGGACGTGAACACGATTGTCAGCCAGAAGGCGCAGCGAATGAAGAACATGAGCGCTCGCTCAAACTCCGATCGTTCGAATTCTAGGCAAATGCGTTTTGATGCCCGCTCAAGATGAAGCGGCGCACTCGACGCGTTTCATTCATATCCCGTTTACGATGCGGCTTTGCCGGCCAAGGCAACTATCGCGAAACCATTCCGCACGCACGTCAGGAGAAACGTCGCTGTTTGCCTGCCCATTTAGGGTTCACTTAAGGCACCCCTGAGAGGGTGAAATCTGGAGCGTGAGTGCCGCTCTGGGAGAGTTTAGTGTCGGCGTTGTCGAATCTCGCTGCCCGGATCGGCGCACTCGTGCACCCGGACGCGGCCGCGGACGATCTCCAGAGGACGATTCACGAAGGCTTTCTCTTCGTGCACCTCGCCGTCTCCTGCGCGGCGCTTCTCGCCGCGCCTCTGTTTCTCGCCTTCCGTGGCGTTCCCCAGCCCTGGCAAATGCTAGCATTTGCTTTCCTGCAGGCGCCGCTTGCCGCAAGTCTCCTGCTCAGCCGTACAGGGCGGCTGCGTGACGCACAAATCCTGGTGATCGTCGCCGTTCTCGGACTGGCGACGACGCTCGATTTCGGCGTTCCCGGACTCGATCCCGCGGGGCTTTCGCTTTACATGCTCGTGCCGCTGGTTGCCGCTTTCACGCTCGATGTCGCGCTGATTGTTCCCGCCGCCTTCGCCGCGGCGACGGCATTTTTGATTTTAGGGCTGCTTCAGCCTGCGCCTGAGCACAACGCGACGGCGTCGTTGCCGACGGCGTCGCTGATTATCTTGCCCGCCATTCTTTACGTGACGGCACTCGGCATAAATGCGGTGCGCGCGCACAAAGTGCGCACGCGGATTGAACGGATCAGCGCGAGCCGGCACGAAATGCTGTCGCGCACCATCGGCGATCTCGTGTTGCGGCACGATCGTGCGGGTGGCGTGCTTTCGGCAAGCGAGGAATCGCGGAGCCTCTTTGCGCTTGCACCAAATGATCTTGTCGGCCGGGGGCTATTCGAGCGCATCCATGTCGCCGATCGCCCGCTTCTCCTGAAGACGATCGCGGATGCGCTTGAGCGCGAGCACACCGCAACCGCCACTTTGCGGCTGCGCACCGGCAGAAGCAAAGGAAGGCGAGCCGGTTTCGAAGAGCCAGTCTTTGCCTGGATCGAATTCCGCGCGCGGCGTTCACCCGATGAGACCGAAGGCGCGCTCCTCGCCCTCATCCGCGATGTCACGCGCGCCAAAGTTCACGAAGAAGAACTTGAATCCGCGCGCATCGAAGCGGAGCGCGCGAGCCTCTGGAAGGATCGCTTCCTGGCCAATGTCAGCCATGAGCTGCGCACGCCGCTTAACGCCATCATCGGCTTTGCGGAAATGCTCGCCAGCGAGGAGCTCGCGCCGACCAATCCGGAGAAGGCGCGGGAATACGCGCAGATCATCGAGACGTCGGGACAGCATCTTCTTTCCGTGGTGAATTCGATCCTTGATGTCTCGAAGATCGAAGCCGGCGCTTTCGAGCTTGCGCCGGAGCGGTTCCCGCTGCCCGCACTCGCTGATTCCTGCTGCGACATGATCAGGCTCAAGGCAGAGCGCGCCGGCATCAATATCCTGCGGAGGTACGCGCCGGGGCTCGACGAGATCGTCGCCGACAAACGTTCCTGCAAGCAGATCCTCATCAATCTCATCTCGAACGCAGTGAAGTTCACCCCCAAAGACGGTTACGTCAGTATCGACATCTTGCCGGAAGGAAATTCGCTGAAGATCGTCGTTGCCGACACCGGAATCGGCATCGCTCCGAAAGACCTGTCGCAGCTCGGCGAGCCGTTCTTCCAGGCGAACGCGAATTACGACCGGCATTTTGAGGGAACCGGACTGGGCCTGTCCGTCGTGCGTGGCCTCGTCGGCTTGCACGGCGGAACCATCACGGTGGAGAGCGCGCCGGCCCAGGGAACAACGATTACCGTCAGGCTGCCGCTCGATTGCCGAAGCGCGAAACCTCGCGGCGATAGCTCAACGAAAATCGAAACCATCGTGCGTCGGCCGCACGCTCCGCCGCACGCGCGCCGCGACAACCAGGCAGTAGCAAAAATTGCCTAGCATGTACCTCTCCGCAGATGAGTCGCGCTTCATGCCCACCGTTTCAAAATCGCGCACCGTTGCAAAGCAGGCGCCCGCGGTAATGCGACTGCCTGTGCGCCTGCTCGCTCCTTTCGCGCAGCGCCCCGCCGCGAGCGCAGCATGCGCGGTTTTCGCGGCGCTGATGACCGGGATTCTTGTCAACGCGCTCGCGTTTCAGAACGCGCCTCATCCCTCGCCGCTGTTTGCCACGCCGATCACGATTGTGCGGCAAGCCGAAGCACCGAAGCCGGTGCCGCGGCCTGTCTCCATCAGTGTCGCACCGGCTGCGAACGCCCCGTCGGCGCCTGTGGCGATCCCGACCCGCCCCGTCGCCACCCCACGCGATGCCGAGGCCGCGCCGACGAAAGCCCCTGACGCGATCGGGGACATGCTGCGCGCCTCGCCTGCGACTTCATCGGGCGCTTCACCAGCCTATCCATCGGCGATCGACGCAACGCGCATCCTGCTCGTGCAAAAGGCGTTGATGAAGTTGGGCTACGTCGTGCGGCCCGACGGTGTGATGGGTGCGACGACGCGGCAGGCGATCGAAAAATTCGAGCGCGAGCGCGGTTGGCAGCCCCACGGCGAATTGACGCCGAAAGTCCTGCGTGAGATTTCGCTGAGATCAGGCCTCCCGCTCGAGTGAACATTTGCGGCTACGCGCCGACATCTTCGTTGCAGCGCTGATCCGGCGCGTCGCAAGCGACGGCGCTTTTGCGGTGCTGCGCCGGCGCGGCGCCGCGGAAGCCGGCGCGATCTTCGTGAAAATCGATTGCCTCGACGGGCGCGCGGCGCTGTTCGGTCCCGCGCCGCAAACCGAACTTGCCGAAAGTGTCGAACGCGGCATCGATCGCGTCTTCACCCGCGTGCACCGCGACGAATGGATCGAGCCGCATGAGGCGGAGCGGCGGCTCAAACGCGAGCTCGATTTCGATCCCGACCTATGGATCGTGGAAATCGAAGATCGCCAAGGTCGCGCCTTCGTCGATCTCGCCGGCTAATCTTACCTTTATGAGCGCTGCTGCCCCACGCGCCCCGCAGGCGCGAGCGGCCGCGTAGGCTGCGCGGAAGTACGCCTCAGCGCATGCTCGCGGCCGGCGAGCGAAGCCAGCTCCGGCGCCTGCTCATAACGGCGATGGCGTGGCGTATCACTCGCCAAAGACTGCCCTAGCATCGCGGCCATGAGGTGGCGGGCCGCGTTCACTGAGAGATCGCTGACGATGCGCGTCAGCGTGCGGATGCGATCGACCGAATGCGAGATATCAGGCTCGCTCGAAAGAAAGATGCGCGCGGCATCCGCCGGCTGCATGCCCAATGCGGCGAGTGCGACGGCAAGCGATTCGCCCGATTTGTCGCGGATGATCGCCTGCACACCTCTGGGATCACAGCCGAGCCGCATGGCCAGTTCGATGGCAAAGAGCCCCCACTTTTGCGCGGCCGCGAGATCGGCAAGCGCATCTAGATCGCGCTGCGCCATCCGCTTGCCTCCCCCGCGCATGCCATGATCGGGGTTGCGCGCGGCCAGCATGTCGGCGCGTTGCTGCGAATTGGCGAGGAGGAAGAGCGCGCTCTTGTCGATGTTCAAATCGGTTCGCGCCAGGAGGACGAGGCCGAGTTCGCGATCCATGCGTCCGCGCTGCAAAAGAAAGGCAGTGGCGTGCGCATCGAGCGGCGCATCCCTGTTGGCGGCGAGCGCGCAAAGCACCTCCGTCTCTTGGCGGCGTGCAAGGCCTGCAGCCGTCCTCGCATCGAGAGTCTTGCGTCCGGCGATGGCGACGGCTTCCGCCATCGAGCCCCATTCCGCACGCTCAGCCAGTTTTGCGCCCTCTATCCTGGCGGGGGTGGCGAAAAGGGCTGCAGCCACGTCGGGATCTTTGTCGAGGAGCTTCTCAATGATGCTCGGCGGCGCTTCGGGATGCGGACCGAGATGCTTCGCGACCACCACGGCAGTCGGCACATCCGCCTGCGGGAGCAGTTGCGTTGCGAGTTCTTCGTACTGGCGGATATCCGCCACTGGGTGTTTGGCTTTCGAGACGAACTGATCGGTGATGACGCGAAGCAGAATCGGCTTCATGTTCAGCCCTCCGTCCCTTCCGAGCGCTACGAGCCCTTCAAGTCCGGAAAGTAAGTCGTTCGTCATGCCACGCGTCCGCAATGCAACACCTCCAACTTATCGCGAACTTGTTGACGCACTGTTAACCTTGCACGCCCCGTATTATGCGGAAGGGCTGCGTTTACGCCCGAAATCGGCTTCCAATCAGGGGTGTGCGAATGTGCGAGATCATTGCGTTCCAGTCCCCCGCGAGTTCGAGACGGGCGCAGACGAGAAGCGCAGGAGAAGAAGCGCAAATCCTCTTCTTCACCGGAGTGCGCTATGTGCCGGCAACGGAGACGGCGAGCGAACCAACCGCGCCGAGCCATCATGACGGCGCTCCGCGCGGAGGACGCCGGCGCCGGGAACGCTGATCGAAAGGATCAGCTCTGCGGCGGACCGTCTGGCGCGCAGGTGACGGAGGTGACGCGCGCCTCTGCGCTCGGCAGCTCGTTCGGCCGCTCCGCCAGCGCCCGCACGAGGACGAAGCCGATTGAAGCCGGTGCGAGAAGCCGCAGCTCAGGCGCCGGCTCGTCTTCCGGGTCATTGGCCTCAAGAGACTCGAGTTGCGCCGCATTGACGATGGCGACGTCGATCTTTCCACGCAACGCGGAGCGGTCGGTTGTCGCATAGAAGACGCGGCCCGAACGCGTGTGAAACGATAAAGCGATGAAGTGCTCACCATCGATGTTCGTGCGCACGCGATAGAGGCCGCGGGAAAGATCGAAGCGGCAAAAGCCGAGCGCCACCGAGGGATCCTCATACGGCATGATCTCGCGGCCGGGACTCGCGGCCGGCAAGAGCACGACGCCCTCGCCCTGGGGCGCAGCCCCAGAGAGGCGTGTCACCGCATCCTGCGGCGCAACTGCCGGCATGGCGAGCACCGACACGATGTGCACGATCCCGGCGACGAAGAAGATCGTCGCCGTGAACGGAATGATCCCGAAAAGACGATCTCTGAATCTCACCCGCAGCGCCCCCGGATAATTCTTGGCGTCGTCGCGCCCACAAGACCGGAGGGTGAGGCGCTTGCGACAGCATCATAAAGTTTCAGGACCAGGACGAAGCGCCTCGCAGGTTCGCTCGGCAGCCAGTTTCCGGACCGTGCGCCCGGCGCGACGGCAATGCTGAACGAATTGTCAGCGCGCCGCAGGACTTCGGCTGACGTGAAGGCGTATCGATGCGCGGCGTTCTCAACGAGCCTGCCATTCGGATCGGTGAGTGTAAGCGTCCAATACCGGGCCGCCGGAACCGCTCCTGAGACAATGTAATCGCAGGAGCCGGAGAGCGGAGACCCAGTGTCATCGGATCGGGCGTAGAAGGCGATTCCCTGTGCGGCGGCGAGTGGAATTTCGCCGGTTCGCGACAGAACGGCACGCGCATACGGATCGATATCGCTCGCGCCGACCCGCGGCCATGCCGTCCATGGGCCTGCCCGCACGGCGCCAAAACCGAAGCCGCGCTCGAGCGTAGCGAACGTCACGGCCAAACCGAGCGCGATACCGATCAGGGCGGCGAAACCGCCTCTTAAGAAAGCCAACACGAAATAATCCGCGTCTGATGAGTGCTAACGTACTTCGATCCGTCCGCCCGTCGCGCGCACGCCGATGCCGAGGGCGGGGCTCGCAGCGCTATCCGCAAAAACACCGTCCCCGCCTGCAGCCGCGCGCTGGCGGTCGGCGACCCGCATCAGATCCTCGATCGAGACGATCGCATCCGATGCACGACGGGAAAGTTGCGCCGGATGCTGCGCTGCGCCAAGTTCGGCCACCGTTCCGCTGCTCACGACGGCAGGGCCGGGCGGGGGAGCGGGCATCCCGGGAAGCGGCTTCAGCTCGACGCCATTATGCGCGTAGACCATGATATCGTGCCAAGTCTGCGCGGGCAGCGAGCCGCCGGTCATATTGTTCATCGATGTATCGTCGTCATTGCCGAACCACACGCATTCCGTGAAATTGCCCGTATAACCGCAGAACCACGCGTCCTTGTAGCCGTTTGTCGTCCCCGTCTTGCCGGCGACCTGGATGTTCGCGCCGAGAGCGGCGCGCTTGCCGGTTCCTTCCTCTACGACCTTCGTCATCATCGAGACGAGATCGATAACGCTCTTGGCAGGAACAACCTGTTTCGGAGCCGGATTGTCCCGATCATGTCGATAGATGCTTTCGCCGCGGCTGTTGAATATCTCCACGACCGCGTAGGGCGGAACGCGTTTGCCGCCATTCGCGAAAGCGGCGTAAGCGGACGTGTGATCGATCACGGTGACTTCGTCGGCGCCGATCGGCAGTGACACGGTGTCGGGCAAGGGCGTTGTCAAGCCGAGACGCCGCGCGGTGTCGATGATCTTGGCGCGACCCTGTTTCGCCTTCTGGAAATCGCCGCCCTTGCTGTCGCCGATGCCGATCGACAATTTCACCGCAACCGTATTCAGCGATTTTGTCAGCGCGCCGACAAGCGGTATCGCCCCATAATAATTGCCGCCGTAATTGCGCGGGCACCAATTCCCGAGACATACCGGACCATCGACGACGACCGTGGTCGGCTTATACTTTCCGCTCATCAGCGCGGTGAGATACACATATGGTTTGAACGATGAGCCCGGCTGACGAAGGGCATCGGTCGCACGATTGAACTGGCTCGCGCCGTAATCGCGTCCACCGACGATTGCGCGCACCGCACCGGTTTGCGAATCCATGACGACAGTGGCGCTCTGCTTGGCATGATAGGCTTGCCCGTTCTGGCGCAACTGATCCTCGATCACGCTTTCCGCATGTTTCTGCAAACCGCTGTCGAGAGCGGTGCGTACCATCAGCACGCGATCGTCGCCAAGCTTCTTCGCGTCGGAGAGTTTCTTCACCTCCTCGAAGGCGTAATCCAGATACCAGTCCGGCGTGACATCGCGGTGGCGGTCAACGGGCGTCGCGGGGTTGCGCTGCGCTGCGAAAATCTGGCTCTGCGTCATGTAGCCGGCGTCGACGAGATTGTTGAGCACGTCATTGGCGCGAGCGCGTGCGGCCGGCAGATTGATATGAGGGGCAAACTTGGTCGGCGCCTTGAACAGGCCGGCGAGCATCGCGGCTTCCGACAATGTCACGTCGCGGACGTTCTTGTTAAAATAGAAGCCCGCGGCGGCCTGCACGCCGAATGTGCCGCCACCCATGTAAGCGCGGTCGAGATAGAGCTTGAGAATCTCACGCTTGGTGAGGTGGAATTCAAGCCACACCGCGAGGTAGGCTTCTTTGATCTTGCGCTGAAGCGTGCGCTCGTTCGAGAGAAACAGGTTTTTCGCAAGCTGCTGTGTGATCGACGAGCCGCCCTGCACGACTGTCGTTGCACGCGCATTCACGGTCAACGCGCGGGACGTGCCGATGATGTCGATTCCCCAATGCTCGTAGAAGCGCCGGTCCTCGGTTGCGAGCACCGCCTGGATCAGATGCTCGGGAAGCTGATCCAGCGTGATGGAATCGTCGTGTTTGATGCCGCGGCGGCCGACTTCATTGCCGTAGCGGTCGAGGAACGTGACGGCAAGATCCTGCTTCTTCAGCCAATCGTCCGACGTTTCCTGGAACGCCGGGGTGGCCAGAAAAAGCGCCAGGATCGCGCCGCCAAGCCCGAGCGTCAGCGTCTCGCAGGCGAGCTCTACTCCGACGCGCGGCCAGCCCCGCACGTGGAAACGGTCCATGAAAGCGGAGAAACCCGTATAGGCGGCGCGCGATTTCCGGCCGCTATTGTAGACCGCGGAGTTCACCCAGGCGTCGAAAGCCAGCAGCGCTTGAAAAAGCTGCTTCTTGATCCGGGTCGCCCGCGACGCTTCCTGCACCTTCAGCTCCAACCCGACCCGCCGCGCCCGGAGGTCAATCTTAGCATTATTTAACGCTACTTGACGACCGGGAAGCCCACCCCTCAAGTCGTGACGATTCGCCCCATCAAGGGGCGTGCCTCGCTCGACGTATCACAACGGAACATGACGGTGAAAGGACAGCCGGTGAAGGGGCCGGGACCCGCCGCGCCAGCCGCGGCAGACCAGGGGGATTTACCTCCCTTCTGGAAGAAGCCCCTTGAGGCGCTGACCGGCTCCGAATGGGAGCAGCTCTGCGACGGCTGCGGACGCTGCTGTCTCGTCAAGCTCGAGGATGAGGATACCGGGCGCATCCACTACACGGACATTGCCTGCCGCCTGCTCGACACCGGCGCCTGCCGGTGCCGCAATTACGGCCGGCGACGCGAGCATGTGCCGGATTGCGTGAAATTGACGCCGCAGACCGTGCGCTCCATCCCCTGGCTTCCGCCGACCTGCGCCTATCGGCTGCGAGCCGAGGGCCGCGACCTTGCCTGGTGGCATCCGCTCATCTCCGGCGATCCCGAATCGGTCCTCCGCGCCGGTGTGTCGGTGCGCGGCCGGATCGGCGCGTCGGAGGAGGAGGTGAAGGAGAAGGATATGCCCGATTACATCGTGTCCTGGCCGGCGCGCCACCCGAAGCGGGCGCGCTGATTATTGTCCTCCTTCCACGTACACCTTCAGATCGGCGAGCGAAGCGAAATGCAGGACGCCGTTGGGTGTCTCCGCCTCGATCGAGCCGTCCGCGAACATGACGTAGGTGGTAGTGCCTGATGTGTAGCGTCCGATCACGGCAGGTTCGGCAGGCGGCGCGCTACCCGGCGGCTCCTCCGCTGCGGGCTGGTGGACTTCAAGTTTGGGGTGAGTGAGGTCTTCCCGCTCTCTTTCCTGCGAGGTCTCTTTCGGCGCAGCTCGCCCTGACGGTTCATAGGTCTCGTCGAGACCGGAAAGGGCGCGGTCGAACCAATCGTCTCCCGTGCGTGGAATGGTGTCCCCCTGAACAGCCGGGCTTGGCACGCGCTCGTGCCCCGGCGCGGATGCAGGTTCGGCCTCGAGAGAGGCCTGCAGCGCCTGATCCTCCCCTGCCGGCTCGACCGAGGGCTGGTTAGTCGGGGGTGGCGACGCCGCCCGGCGTTCCTTGCGTGAGAACAGACCTCGCCAGCCGCCCGCGCGCTGGGCCGCTTTCTCCGGTTTGTCGGGTTCGGGAGCCAATGCTAGTTCGGGCAATTCGGCGGCTGGCTTCATGGCGGCCGCAGGAGGGAGTTCGGCGGCAGGCGTTCTTTGGGAAGGCCGGCCTCGTTCCTCGGCGAGCAGTTCCTCTATTGCGGCGTCGAGTTCGGGTTCGTCGCTCACGCCCGCCACTTTGACCATGTCGTCGGCGGGGCCCTGGTCGGCCGCATGGATCACCTCCGGCGGCGGCTCGCTTGCAGCCGCCTCTGTGAACTGCGGCGATCGATGCGGTTCGGCATGCCCGGTCGCGGCGGGGTGCTGCTCGTGCGCGAGAAGCTCAAGGTTTATCGCCGCGGAGGCCTGCATCGCCGGGTCCGCGTAGGCCGCGGGACGTGGCACCGGCTCACGTGCGGTGAGCGTCGCCGGCTCGACGGCAAGCGGCATCGGCTCCTTCGCCGGCTCTTTGGGAACCGGTACTTCTGCGGGCAACATTGTGCTCGCGCCGACGCCGGCGCGAAGCAAGGCGCCTTGCAGCGCATCGAGCCGCTGCAGCACACAGCCGACTGCCAGCGTCAGCACGCCTCCGGTGAGAGCGACCGATCCTGAGATGACGGAACTCCAGCCCCATTCGAGCTGGACGTAAGCGGAGCCGCGCGCAATCCCCCAGGCGCCTCCAACGATCAGAATAATGCCAAGGGCAAAAACGCCGGCATTGGCCAACACGCGACCATTCATAGCCGAACTCCACGGAACAAGACTTTCTCAGCCTCGCTTCGCAACGAAGACGAGTGTTGCCGATAATGCAAGCCGCCTCTAGTTATGGGGCGCCGTCCCGCGGCGGCGAGCCTCTGCGGCTCGCACCATCCGTGGCTATGTCCTTGGGCTGATTCACAAATTCCGCGAGGAGACCTGCTATGTCCTTTGAGCTGCCGCCCCTGCCCTACCCTTATGACGCGCTTCAGCCTTACATGTCCAAGGAGACGCTGGAGTTTCATCATGACAAGCATCATCAGGCCTATGTGACGACCGGCAAC
>JAXDNH010000147.1:0-7007 GCA_034669525.1 Methylobacteriaceae bacterium
GTCGACATGCTCGAGGAAGGGGGTGGGGTCCTCGCGCTCGAACACCTCGCTTTCGATCCAGTCGAGATTGACCTTGACCTTGTTGGCGATGCCGCCATGGGACAGTGCCTCGGTCAGCGACTTATAGGCGTCCTTCATTCCGGTATATTTGCCGACGATGGCGATGGTGACATTGCCTTCCGGATTGCGGATGCGCTCGTTGACGGTGCGCCACACCGCGAGATCGGGGATCGGCGCGTTCTCGATCCCGAAGGCCGCCAGCACCTCGCGGTCGAGGCCGGCCTCGTGATAGGCCTCGGGCACCGCGTAGATGTTGTCGACGTCCTTCGCCTCGATCACCGCGCTCTCGCGCACATTGCAGAACAGCGCGAGCTTGCGCCGCTCCTCCTTGGGGATCTCCCGATCGGTGCGGCACAGCAGGATATCGGGCTGGATGCCGATCGAGCGCAGCTCCTTGACCGAATGCTGAGTGGGCTTGGTCTTGAGCTCGCCGGCGCTCGGAATATAGGGCATCAAGGTGAGGTGGATATAGATCGCCTGCTGGCGCGGCAGGTCGTTGCCGAGCTGGCGGATCGCCTCGAAGAACGGCAGGCCCTCGATGTCGCCCACGGTGCCGCCGATCTCGCACAGCACGAAATCGTAGCCGTCATTGCCGTCGAGGATGAATTGCTTGATCGCATTGGTGACATGAGGAACCACCTGGATGGTGGCGCCGAGATAGTCGCCGCGCCGTTCGTTGGCGAGAATCTCCTGGTAGATGCGCCCGGCGGTGATGTTGCACTGGCGATCCGCGGGCCGGCCGGTGAAGCGCTCGTAATGGCCGAGATCGAGATCGGTCTCGGCGCCATCGTCGGTGACGAAGACTTCCCCGTGCTGGTAGGGGCTCATCGTACCGGGATCGACGTTGAGATAAGGGTCGAGCTTGCGTAGCCGGACCGTATAGCCCCGGGCCTGTAAGAGCGCCCCGAGGGCTGCCGCGGCGAGCCCCTTGCCGAGCGAAGACACCACGCCGCCGGTGATGAAAATGTACCGCGCCATGGGAGCCGAGACTTAACCTCTTCGAATGCGCTTGGGGAGGGGCCGCAGATGACCCTCCACAGCGAAGCCTTTGCCAAATGAAAAGGGCCGGCGAACCGGCCCTCTCGGGTTATTGCGAGCGTGGCGGCTCCGGCGCCGCCGGCGCCGCGGGCACGTTCGGAGCTTGCTGTAGCTGCTTCAGCTGATCGAGCACGCCGCCGCCGGATGCGGGCTGGCCCGCGGGCGCGGTCGGCCCCGGCGGCGTGACCCCCTCGAGAATCGATTTCGGCGCGCGTCCGTAGCTTGCGATCACCGTAAGCGCGATGCTGGTCACAAAGAAGATCGCCGCAAGGACCGCGGTCGCGCGGGTCAGCGCATTGGCCTGGCCGCGGCCGGTGAAGAGGCCGCCCGTGCCGCCGCCACCACCGATGCCAAGCGCGCCGCCCTCGGAGCGCTGCAGCAGCACGGTCACGATAAGGCCGATGACCACCATGAGGTGGACGACGATGAGAACTGTCTGCATGAGCTGGTCCGGGAGCCGGGCTTTCGCCCCGGCGCTGATATGGGCGGCGTCTTACACGACGCAAGCCGAGGGGGGAAGGGTCGCGAAGACTGCAGCCAGAATGTGATAATCTGCCGGATCGGAGGCTTTATGCAGATCGACTTGGCCGAAGCCGCGGCAAGGTTGCCGGAGCTGGTTCAAGCTGCCGAGCGCGGCGAGGAGGTCGTGATCGCGCGTGACGGGCAGCCGGTGGCGAAGATGGTTGGCGTCGCCCCGCGTCGCCCGGTGAAGAAGCGCGTGTTCGGCGCGCTAAAAGGACGAATCAGTATCGGCCCCGAGTTCTTCGAGCCGCTGCCGGAGGATGAACTCGCGCTGTGGAATGGTGAAGGTCCATAGCCGTCAGTTCTTTGTCGTTCGATACGTTCCGGGCAATGCGGGAAAGACTCTCTAGCGGATGTTACGTGAATGCCACACGTTAAGCCAACAGGCCAGATTGGTCCAATTTCCATCACCGCTCGCGGCCAAGCGCCCATATGGTTTGGCAGACGGTGCCTTTCCCCGCCGAAAAGGAGAATATCGAAAAAGATATCATGCGACTGTTCTGCGCGGAATGGAGTAAGCAAGGGGTGTTGGTGATTTGGTCGAAAAACCAAGAGGACCATTTTGATTTCACCTTGCATCTTCCGGGAGGTGAGGTCTTCATTGATCTGATGGAACTCATGTACAGAACCGAGCCTGGACAACCTTATGCGTCACGAGAGCTTCGGGTTGACTTCACCAAGTATGCGAAGCAGATCTGCGAGGCCATCGAAAACAAGAGCAGGAAATATGGAGCTGCAAGTCAAACGCCCATACACCTGCTGACCTACATTACGCATTGGCGTTTTGAAACTACGGAGACCGTCCTCCGATTAGTCCAGTACTATTTCCATACACATCCGCACGTATTTGAAAATATTTTCTTTCTCGCTCCACGAAATCGCGACAATGCAAACCTGAGGGTTATTTACCCGACGGTACCAGGTCTTTTCGATGGTTTCGACCCCTCATCCTATGTTGAATCAATGTATCTGAACTTCGACCCAGCCAAGTGGGAGCTTCACGTTTCTTCTCATTTAGATGGTAGCACAGTCGAATCTTCGGATGATCGCTATTCTGAGCGCTGAGCCGCCGACGGTTCAGCGATACGCCGCCGCGATCGCCATAAAATCCGCGGCCTTCAAGCTCGCGCCGCCGACCAGCGCGCCGTCGACATCGGCGACGCCTATCAGTTCCGCCGCATTCGACGGCTTCACCGAGCCGCCATAGAGAATGCGCACCTTTTCCGCCCCGCTTGCGACGATCCCGGAAAGATGCCGCCGGACAAACCCGTGCACTTCGGCGACATCGTCCGTGCTCGGCGTCAGCCCCGTGCCGATCGCCCAGACCGGCTCGTAGGCGATCACCAGCCGCTCCCCGGCAGTGCCATGCGGCACTGACCCTTCGAGCTGAGCGCCCACAACCGGCAGCGTCTCGCCCGCCTCGCGCTGCGCCTTTGTTTCGCCGACGCAGATGATCGGCGTAAGCCCGGCACGCAGCACCGCCTCCGCCTTGGCACGCACAACCTCATCGCTCTCGCCATGGTCGGCGCGGCGCTCGGAATGGCCGACAATCACATAGGTCGCGCCGGCATCCCGAAGGATCTCGGCCGAGATGTCGCCGGTATGCGCGCCACTGGCGTCGCGATGGCAATCCTGCGCGCCGATGGCAAGTGCTGAGTCCTTGCAGAGATCCGCCGCCGTGCTGATCAGGGTCGCCGGCGGGCAGACGAGCACCTGCGCGCGCCCTGCCCCCCCTTTCCCCACCGCGTCGCGGATCGCGGCGATCTCGGCGAGGCTCGCGCGCGAGCCGTTCATCTTCCAATTGCCGGCGACGAGCGGCTTTTCTCGTATGGTCATGCTGGCCGGCTTAGCAGAGGCAGATCACCCTGCCTATCGTGCGGAGAAGAGCGTCGAGCATGGCTGAAGCGTCGACGACGATCACCCGCGGTCGCGCTCGGCACGAACCGCGTCGGCCGGTGGTATTGAAGGCGCCGTTTCCGCGCGGCTGCGCAAGTGCGCGGAGCTCGTCCAGCATCGGCCGCTCCGCCACCTGACGAATCTCGCTGAGGAGATACTCGGATAATGACATGCCGGCTAAAGCCGCGCGCGACTTGAGACGGCGATGCAGCGCGTCGGGTACGTTGCGGATTTGGACCATCGTTCCCATGCGTAAAGCATGGAAACAGGTGCACTGCATGTCAACTGGCCACTGCCCTACCCACCGCGTTGCCAGTCCCTGCCCTTTCCTATAGTCCCGGCCCTCTCTTACTGGACAAAGGACATGCTGCAGAGCCTGCGCAATGCCTCCCAAAACTGGCTCGGCCGCGCCGTCATGGCGCTGGTGCTGGGCGTCATCGTCTTCGCTTTCGCGATCTGGGGCATCGGCGACATTTTCCGCGGCTTCGGGTCCGGCAAACTCGCGCAGGTCGGCTCGATCGACATTTCGACCCAGGATTACCGGGCCGCGTACCAAAACGAGCTGCAGCGGCTGCAGCGTCAGGCGCGCCGCGCGATTACCAATGACGAGGCGCGCGCGGCTGGTCTTGACCGGGAGGTGCTGAGCCGCCTCGTGACCGACGCCGCGCTGGACCAAAAAGCACGTCAGCTCGGTCTCGCCATGGCGGACGAGGACATCGCCAAGACGATTTTCAGCGATCCCTCGTTCAAAGGCCCGAACGGCCAGTTCGACCGCGCCCGTTTCAACGACGTCCTGCGCAATTACGGTTATTCCGAGCGCACGTTCATTAACGAGCAGCGCCAGACCTATTTACGGCAGGAAATCCTGCAGGCCGTCGCCGGCAATCTTGTCGTGCCGCAGGCAATGCTCGAGGCAATCAACCGTTATCGCAACGAGACGCGCAGCGTCGATTACGTCGTGCTGCCGCTGAGCGCGGCGGGCCAGATTGCCGCACCCTCCGACGAGGTGCTGCAAAAATATTTCGATGAGCGGAAACAGAGTTTTCGCGCGCCGGAATACCGACACCTGGTTACACTCGCGGTGACGCCCGCGACGACCGCGAACCCGGAGAGCGTCTCCGATGCCGATGCGCAAAAACTCTATGATGAAGCGAAAGCCGCGCGCTTCTCCACGCCGGAGCGCCGCGCCGTCCAGCAGATCACCTTCCCCGACGAAGCCGCTGCCACGGAGGCGAGCGCGAAAATCAAATCCGGCGCAAGCTTCGAGTCGATCGCCGCCGATCGCCAGCTCACCGAGAAAGATATCAATCTCGGTCTTTTGCAGAAAAGCGACATCGCCGATCAGGCGCTGGCCTCCGCCGCATTCGCTTCACCCGAAGCGACCCCGAGCGACCCGGTGAAGACTGCTTTCGGCTATGCAATCCTGCGCGTCAGCAAAATCGAACCAGGCAGTACCAAACCATTTGCGGACGTCAGCGCCGATCTGAAGCGCGAAATCGCCGCGCAGCGCGGCAAGAGCCAGGTGCAGAAACTGCATGATGCCATCGAAGATCAGCGCAGCGCCGGAAAATCGCTCGCCGACGCAGCGAAATCTGTTGGCCTCACGGTACGCACGATCGATGCAATCGACGCGACCGGGCGAGGCAAAGAGGGCAAACAGGTGGAAGGGCTCGTCGCCGGCCCGGATCTCCTGAAAGCGGCATTCGCGTCCGATATCGGCGTCGACAATGACACGGTGAACACGGCAGACGGCGGCTACGTGTGGTTCGAAGTGGCCGGGATCGACCCGGCGCATGAGCGCAAGCTCGATGAAGTAAAGCCCGATGTCGAGGCCGCTTGGCGCAACGACGAGACGCAGCGCATTCTCTCGCAAAAGGCCACTGACATGGTCAAAGAGCTGCAGGGCGTCGGCGATTTCGCTGCGCTTGCCGCCGCGGCGTCGCTGCAGGTGCAGCATTCCAACGAGGTGAAGCGCTCCGGTGCGGCCGGCTTCACGCCCGGTGCGATCGTGCAGGTCTTCAACGTGCCGACGGGAAGCGCCGGGCAAGCTGCGGCCGACGGTGGCGCCCGCATGGTCTTCCACGTGCTCGACAGCGTCGTGCAGCCCTATGATCCGGATAAGCCGGATTCAAAGCAGATCGCGGAGCAGCTGAAGAGCGGGCTCAGCGAGGATCTGATCTCGGAATATGTGCGGCGGCTGCAGAATGATTACGGCGTCTCCGTCAATCCGGGCGCGCTGCAGGCGGCCACCGGCGGAGACAGCGGCTACTAAATGTTCGAGCCGGCGTTCGAGGCGTTTGCTGCGGCTTACACGCGCGGCGAACCGGGTCTGGTCGCGACGCGGCTCATCGCCGACCTCGAGACGCCGGTCTCCGCTTTCCTGAAACTCTCCGCCGGCCGCGACGGCAATTGCTTCCTGCTCGAATCCGTCGAAGGTGGCGTGACGCGCGGCCGCTATTCGATGGTCGGCCTCGACCCCGACATCATCTGGCGCGCGAACAATGGACGCGCAGAGGTAAATCGGCGCGCCCTCACCGAGCGCGATGCGTTCGAGCCTTGCGCCGAGAAGCCGCTCGATTCTTTGCGTGCGCTCGTGCGCGAATCGGCGATCGCACAGGATGCCAGCCTGCCGCCGATGGCAGCCGGCGTGTTCGGTTATCTCGGCTATGACATGGTGCGCGAGATGGAGCGGCTGCCGGCCGCCAAGCCCGACCCGATCGGCGTGCCTGACGCGATCATGATCCGGCCGACGATCATGGCGGTGTTTGATTCCGTAAAGGACGAGCTCTGCATCGTCACGCCGGTGCGGCCGCGAGCCGGCGCGAGTGCGCGCGCGGCTTACGATGCCGCGATCGAGCGGCTTGAAAATATCGTACAGATTCTAGAAGGTCCGCTGGCGCATCCGGGAACCGCCGATCCGATGCTGCTTGCTAAAGAGCCGGTCTCAAACACGCCGGAGCCGCACTTCCTCAAGATGGTCGAGCGCGCGAAGGAATATATCCGCGCCGGCGATATTTTTCAGGTCGTGCTGTCGCAGCGCTTTACCTCGGCTTTTGCCCTGCCGGCTTTCGCGCTCTATCGCGCGCTGCGGCGTGTCAATCCCGCGCCGTTCTTATGTCATCTCGATTTCGGCACGTTTCAGATCGTTTGTTCCAGCCCCGAGATTTTGGTTCGCGTGCGCGACGGCAGGGTGACCATTCGTCCCATCGCCGGGACGCGCTGGCGCGGCGCGACGCCGGCCGAGGACGAGCGCCTTGCCGCCGATCTGCTCGCCGACGAGAAGGAACGCGCCGAGCATCTGATGCTGCTCGATCTCGGGCGTAACGATGTCGGCCGGGTCGCCGAGATCGGTACGGTTGACGTCACCGAGCAATTCGCGATCGAGCGCTACAGCCTCGTGATGCACATCGTCTCGAATGTCGAAGGCAAGCTCGACCCACGCTTCGATGTCATCGACGCGCTCGCGGCGGGTTTTCCCGCCGGCACCGTTT
>JAXDNH010000148.1:0-12125 GCA_034669525.1 Methylobacteriaceae bacterium
CGTCTTCTGAGGAGGCAGCGACCAGAGCCTATGGCGATCTTGTCGAGGCGGGTGCCCGCGACGTTCTCCTTGTCGGCCGCGATGCAGGCGCGGAGCAAACCGCGGCCTGACGTCAGCCAGCGCGAGCGGCCAGCGCCCGGCTTTTCTGTATGAAGCTCCATATTCGCGGCGAGCGCTTGATGCGGCGCTTTACGCTGAGGCGCAGCCCCGCAAGCATGCCGGCCGCATAACCGGCGAACGTCATTGGGATTATGCAGTCGAAAAGCGGGACAATCTCCTCGCAGACGCTTGCCTTATAGCGCGCCTCGCCGATGCCGAGATCGAATGAGGTGATCTTGCGCGAGCAGGCATCTTCCAGCATGCGATGCAAGAGGAGATCGCCGGGGCTGCATCGCGCGATTTCACGGTTCTGATCGAAGGAGTTGAACATCGCGTGTAAGCTTTCGCCGTGGCGGATCGCGCCATAGGTCGCGACGATCTTCTCGCTGACGCAGAGCGCATGCAGCTCAAAGGCCGCGCGCCCTTCCGTAATCCCCCGCGTTGCAGCGCGATCGAGAAAGGCCCGCATCTGCGGACGCGCGAATTCCGGATCGAGGCCGGCACGTGAAAATCGCGATTTTTTCTGTTCAAGAAAAGCTTCAAGGAACGCTCGCGCGCGTTCCGGCGTCGTTGCGCGCTCATAAGTGATTGGGCCCAGACTCGCGAGTCGCTGCTCCTTCTTTCTCAACCTGCGGCGGGTGCCCTTTGAGATTCTCGTCGCGAAAGTCCGCGCATCGCTCAATCTCGTGGCGTATCCGAAGCTCGGGCTCTCGCGTCGCGGCAGCAGTGCAAATGGATTGGCCGAACCGCGCCATGCCAACGGCTGATTGAGCAGGAGAAAAAGGTCCGGCCGTCGCGGCGCCTTGCGTGCCGTCTCCTTAAGCAGCGCCTCGCACGCGGCGCGGTCGAAGCACACGTCCGGGCGCACGAGCGGCAGATTGAAGTTCGACTGCCGGTCACCGAGGAATAGCGCGACCTGGAAAGGCCCTCGCCGCGCCAGGCCGAGTGGCAGTACTGCGACTGGCCGTCCCGCGGTGTCGCGGGCAACACTGATCATGGCAGAAAAGCCGCGGCGCTCCCCCAGTGTGTCCAGCCAGGGCAGGAGAAAGCGCCGGGTCTGGTAGCCGGTGATCGGCGCGATCGCCTCGAGTTCGGTCCAGGCGTCGAGCGCGGCGCGGGGATCGGTGTAGACGTCGACCCAAGCGAAGGGGAGTGCGGCAGCGCGCGACGTGGCCTGCCGCGGGACGCCTTCCCCGGCGAGTGTTATAGATTGGCTCATCCGCCCGTACGTCTGGTGCCGTTTCGTCCGACCTAGCAAGAAAAGGTCAATGCCGGCTTGCTAAGGCAGGCGCCGGGGCTCGATCGGGATGCCGCATTTGCGCGAAAAAATGATTTCGGCGGGTTTCGCCCTCTTCCGCGCGACGGGGCTCCACCGCCTCGCCGCGCCGCTGACCTGCGGCCTTGGCGCAATCCTCATGTTCCACCACGTCCGGCCTTGGGTGGAGCGGGAATTTGCGCCGAACCTGCTCCTCGAAATCACGCCGGAATTTCTCGACGCGACGCTGGGGCTGGTCAAAGCCCGCGGTTTCGAGATCATCAGCCTCGATGCGGCGCTCGAGCGGATCGGCGCGCCGGGCGAGCGGCCGTTTGTGGTGCTCACCTTCGACGATGGCTATCGCGACAATGTCGAGCACGCGCTGCCGGTGCTTGAAAAGCACGCGGCACCGTTCACGATGTTCGTGACCTCCGGATTTGCCGAGCGCACCGCGCGGCTGTGGTGGATCGAACTCGAAGAGGCGGTCCGCCGGCTCCGGCGAATTGCCATGGAAGGTCTTGAGCTCTCTACAACAGCCGCGGTGGAAAAGGACCGCGCTTATGCGCTTCTCTATCGAATGCTACGCGCCGGACCTGAAGAGCGGTTGCTTGAAGTTTGCGCGCACTTGTGCGTGGGGGCTGAGATTGAGCCGTCCGACATTCCCGCCCGTCTTTGCCTCGACTGGTCCGGCATCCGGCAGGTTTCGCAACATCGGCTCGCGACGATCGGCGTGCACACGCTGACGCATCCGATGCTCGCCAAACATCCGGAAACGTTCGTGCGGAACGAGCTCGCCGAAAGCCGCGCCCGGATCGAAGCGGCGATCGGCAAACCTGCGCATCATCTTGCCTACCCCGTCGGTGATCCGACCTCCGCTGGCCCGCGCGAATTTGCGATCGCGCGTGAACTCGGCTTTGCGAGCGCTGTGACGACGAGGGCTGGCATGATCTTTCCCGAGCATGCGGCGTATCGGACGGCACTGCCGCGGCTCAGCGTCAACGGCCGCTATCAAAGCCTGGAGATGCTCGACATCCTGCTCTCCGGCGCGCCCTTCGCGCTGTGGAATCGCGGCCGGCGCGTCAACGCGGCCTAAGAGCTACCGCCCGCCTTCCATCCAGCGGATGAGCGGCATCAGCGGCAATATCCACCCGAGGCCGAGCACGGCGTAGATCAACGTCTGCAGGAGCACCGGCGCCTCCTGCGTTGGACGCGCCTGTGCGAGCATCATGGCAAGCAGGGCATAGACGATCACGAAAGCGAGCATCGCGACGGCGCCGACGAATTTGCGGGTGCGCTTCGGCATGATGTTCCGGCTGCGACAGAGCGCCGATGGACGCCCACGCGGCCAAGTTCTATGTCTGCTTGCGTCTCAACCGCAACTTTTTTTGCCCGTGACCGACCGCCTCATCTTTTCGACTCCGCTCGCTGCGGCGCGCTCGGCCGAGCGCGACGACATGAAATCCATTCGTCTCTGGCTCTGGAGCGTCGCGGCGCTTGTCTTCCTGATGGTGATCGTCGGCGGCGCGGTGCGGCTCACCGAATCCGGCCTGTCGATTACCGAATGGAAGCCGATTACCGGCGTGCTGCCGCCGCTCTCCCATGCCGCCTGGCTCGCGGAATTCGAGAAGTACAGGCAGATTCCGCAATATGGCGAGCTTTTCCCCGACATGGATCTCAGCCGGTTCCAGGCGATCTACACCTGGGAATGGGGCCATCGCCTCTTGGGGAGGCTTATCGGGTTGGCCTTCGCGCTTCCGCTCATCTTTTTCTGGGCGCGTGGGCGGCTGCCCGCGGGATTGAAGCCGAAACTTCTGGCAGTGCTGGCGCTTGGCGCGTTGCAGGGGGCGGTCGGCTGGTGGATGGTGATCTCAGGCCTTTCCGGCCGCGTCGAAGTTGCGCAGGAGCGGCTCGCGATCCATCTCATCCTCGCCTCGCTGACGCTCGCGGCAATCGTGTGGATCGCGGTCGGCCTCGAGCGGAAGCCTGACGCGCACACCAACGTCCCGCCTCGGCTTCGCGTGATCGCCGCCTGTTTGCTGGCGCTCATCTTTGTGCAGATCGGCCTCGGTGGTCTGGTCGCGGGTTTGCGCGCCGGGCTTGCCTACAACACATGGCCGCTGATGGACGGCCATTTCGTTCCGCCGCTCGATCATTTGCTGCAGCTGTCGCCGTGGTGGTCGAATCTGCTCGACAACGTCACGACTGCGCAGTTCGCACATCGCATGACCGCCTATTGCGTGCTCGCGCTGGCGGTCGTCCAGGTGATCACGGTGAAGAGAGCGATCGGGCGCGGGGGCGTGTATCGGCGCGCGCACATTGTGTTTGGCTTCATCTTCCTTCAACTGATCGCCGGTATTGCGACGCTCCTTCTCGTCGTGCCGATCTCGGTCGCACTCATCCACCAGGCGCTAGCGATGTTTGTATTGATCGCCGCGACCGTTAATCTGCGGCGTCTCGTTGCGGAGTCTCACGCGGCGCGTCCAATCTCCTCGAGCCGCGCGTAAACGGCGCGCTCGAAGCCGCTGAACAGATCGAGCACTCGTCTGTCGGCGAAGGGAAAGAGCTGCGCGAGGATGACGCCGCCGACCTTACGCGTCGGATCAAGCCAGTAATAGGTGTTGGCGAGACCCGCCCAGGCGAGGCTGCCGGGGCTGCGCCCTTCCGCCGTGCGCTGCGTGGTGATCATGAATCCCAATCCCCATTTCTTGTCCTGTCCGGGATAGAGATCGATCTCGTTGGTCACTTGCGGGATCGCGGCGGGCAATCTCCTGACATTGAGATCACCGATATGGTTCTGCGCCATGAGCGCAACCGTCTCCGCCTTCAGCACGCGGTTTCCGTCGAGCGTACCTTTGTTCAGAAACATGCGGATGAAACGGATGTAATCATGGGCGGTGCCGTAGAGACCGCCACCGCCCATGTGAAATTCCGGCTCTTGCGGCAGTTCGAATGCAATCGGCTGCAGCGTCCCGTCGGATTGTCGCATATGCATGCCGACCAGCCGCTCGCGTATGCGCGGGGTCAGCGCAAACGCCGTATCGTTCATGCCAAGCGGCGCAAAGATATGCTCGCGGAAATACGCATCGAGCCGCTGACCGCTTGCAGCTTCAACCGCAAGCCCGACAAAGTCGATGCTAATGCTGTATTCCCACTGCGAGCCCGGCTCGGCCGCGAGCGGCGCCGTGAGCGCCTTCTTCTCGCAGGAGCGCACCGGCGGAATTGCGTTCTCGCGGCAATAGCGCGCGATATCTGCGTTCCACATGTCGTACGCAAAGCCGGCCGTATGGGTGAGCAATCGCCGCAACGTGATCGGCGCTTTCGCTGCACGGAATTTCGGTATGCCGGCTTCATCGAAGCCTTCGAGAATACGCGGCGCGGCGAGCTGCGGCAGGAGGCCGCCGACCGGTTCATCCAGCGAAAGCCTGCCCTGTTCCACCAGTTGCATTGCCGCCGTGGACGTCACCGCTTTCGTCATCGACGCGATCCAGAAGGCCGAATCGAGCGTCATCGCATCGCTCCTGCCGAGCGCGCGCTTGCCGAATGCGCCTTCGTAAAGGATGTCGCGCTCAGTCGTTGCGACGGCGACGACGCCCGGCACGTCGCCCCGGTTTACCGCGGACGAGAGCAGCAGATCGAGATGCGGCATCGATGACATGAGCCATGATGCCGCCGTGACGCGCCGTCGTCCAGCTGCACTGCGCCCTCGCCACCGGCAGTCGGCTCGTGGACCAAGCCGCCCAACAATGTATAGTTGCGACCTGACCTGGGAGGCTACGTGAGCGCTTCAGTGCATCCCGGCATGGGAGCAAATCCCTTCAATGGCGGCGTTTCCTTCCGTGTATGGGCGCCCTTCGCGGATAAAGTCTCCGTCGCGGGCACTTTCAATGACTGGAAGGACAGCGCGGCACCGCTGACAAGCGAGGGCAACGGGTTCTGGTCGACCGATGTCGGCGCCGCGCGGATCGGTCACGAGTACAAGTTCGTTCTCAGGGGAAAATTCATTCAGGACGAACTCTGGAAGAATGACCCCTACGCCCGCTCGCTGACTAATTCGGCCGGCAACAGCATCATTGCCGAAGCAGATTTCGATTGGACCAGCGCCGATTATCGCACGCCTGCGTGGAACGAGGTGGTCATCTATGAGCTTCATGTCGGAAGCTTTCTCTTCGATCCTACTAACCGCGGTGACCGGGGCGATTTCGATACCGTCATTACCAAGCTGGATTATCTCGACGATCTCGGGGTAAACGCGATTCAGCTGCTGCCGTCGGACGAGTTTCCCGGCGACATATCGATGGGTTACAACCCATCATACATTTTCGCGATTGAGGAGAGTTACGGCGGCCCCAACGGTCTGCGCCGCCTCGTCGATGCCGCCCATTCCAGGGGAATCGCTGTTATCTTCGATGTTGTCTACAACCATTTCGGTCCGAGCGATCTCGATCTCTGGCAATTCGACGGCTGGAGCGAAAACGGTAAGGGCGGCATTTACTTCTACAACGACTGGCGACGACAAACTCCATGGGGCGAAACCCGCCCGGATTATGGCCGCGGCGAAGTCCGCCAGTACATTCGCGACAACGCCTTGCGTTTCCTCGAGCAGCGCGCGTGCGACGGGCTGCGCTTCGACGCGACCGGCTGGATCCGAAATGTCTGGGGCAACGACAACGATCCGGGTGCGGACTTGCCGAGCGGTTGGAGCCTGCTGCAGTGGATTCACACCGAGATCCGCGATCGCCAGCCGTGGAAGATCACGATCGCGGAGGACATGCATGATAACGAGTGGATCACGAAGGGCGTCGGCGAAGGGGGCGCCGGCTTCGGCGCGCAATGGGGCGCGACCTTCATGCATCGCCTGCGTGACGCGCTCGCCGCACCCGATGATTCAGCGCGCGACGTTGGTGCGCTCGCCGCACTGATAGGCCAACGCTACAACAGTAATGCCTTTCAGCGCGTCGTCTATACGGAATCCCATGATGAAGTTGCCGAGAGCAACGGCAACAAACGCGTGCCGGAAATTATCTGGCCCGGCAAAGCCGACAGCTATCCCTCACAAAAGCGCTCGACCCTGGGGGCAGCACTGGTCTTCACCGCGCCGGGCATACCGATGATTTTCATGGGCCAGGAATTCCTCGAATGGGGAGCCTGGTCTGACGGACACGAACTCGACTGGTCGAAAGCCACGCGTTTTGCCGGCATTCGCATGCTCTATCGGGATTTGATCCGCCTGCGACGAAACTGGTTCAACAACACCGCTGGCCTTAAAAGTCAGCTCGTCAACGTCCATCACGTCAATTCGAGCGACAAATTGCTGGCTTTCCACCGCTGGGACGGTGGCGGATCTGGCGACGATGTAATCGTTCTGGCCAATTTCGGTGCGCGAGGCTACGACCATTACAGAATTGGGCTGCCGCGCGGGGGTCTTTGGCGCGTGCGCTTCAATGGCGATTGGCAGGGCTACAGCCCGGTCTTCGGCAATCATCCAAGCTTCGATGTCTCGGCAGATGGTGCGGGGCAGGACGGAATGCCGTGCTCAGGGTCGATCGGCATCGGCGCCTATTCCGCAGTGATCCTCTCACAGGATCGCTGAATAGAGTTTCAACTAACCGGAACGAGGAACTGCTTCTTTCATGCTTATCGATTTGCCGTGCCAGGTGAAATCGTCGAAGAGGCAGGCTGTGATCCACATGGCCGGGAAGCCGAGGTCGCGCACGATGTAGGCGATGGGGCTTGCCCAGTTGACAAACCAGCCCGCGACATTCGCCAGAATGAGTTCGGCACCATAGAGAACTGCCGCGAAAGCAGCGACAATCGAGATTGGATTGAAATCGTAGCCGTGAGCCGCGATGCCGATGAGGAGGAGCGGGATGAAAGCACCGGCGATCGGCTCCGGTGCAAAATAGCCGGGGAAGGTCACACGGCGCAGCCGCGCCCAGCGCACTTGCCGCGACCAGATATCCCTCGCCTTGCGGGGGCCGAGCGGCTGTTCGAAAGGCATGTCGACAAACCGAATTTTCAAACCCGCCGCGGCGACGATTTTCGTTCCGGCCGCGTCCTCCGCGAGTTCAGCCGCGAGGGCGGCGATGCCGCCGGCATCTTCCAGGAGCTCGCGACGCCAGAGCATGTTCTTGCCTTGCGCGAAGCCGAGACCCAGGATCTCACCGGCAAACATCCAGCGCGCCTCGAACGTATTGAGGATCGCGCACTCGACTTCGGCCCAGAAGCCCTCCGGGCGCGAGCCGATCGGCATCGAGATGACAAGGCCGGTCTTCTCATCCCACGGCTTCAGGAGCGTCTGGATATAGTCCTTCGGCAGCAGGACATTCGAATCGGCCAGGATGATCCAGTCGTGCCGGGCGGCGTTCCAGCCCTTCACGCAATTGTTGAGTTTGGGATTGGAGCTGATCGCATCCTCGCCGATGAGAAGTCGAGCGTCAGCGTCGGGATGCTCAGCGATTACCCGCTCGACCGTCGCTACGATCGGATCGTTGGCGCGCTGAACGCAAAAAATGATCTCGTAGGCGGGATAGTCGAGGCCAAAGGTCGAGCGCAGCGTCTCTTCGCTGAATGCCTCGATGCCGCAAAGCGGGCGTACCAGACTGACCGCAGGTGCAGGATTCTGAACGGCAAGCGTGCGCGGCCGGGCCCTGCAGCGCCATGCGGCCGCTAACACGCTGGCCAATTGAAGGATAAAAATTACAATTCCCAGCACTGCAATGGAAGCAAGGATCATCGTGTGCCTTGGCCAATCGGCATAAGGGCTAATCCTCCTGATCAACCAGAAACGCCTGCTGCTTAACATCTTTCGCTTGGCTTGCCACATGGCAGCCGCAGGCGGATATGTCCGCCCTCGCGATCTAGTTCCGCTCCTGGATAGCAATGCCGCCCCCACTCGTCCGCTTCGCACCCTCGCCCACGGGCCGCATTCACATAGGCAATGCGCGAACGGCTTTGCTCAACTACATCTTCGCTCGCTCGCAAGGTGGCGGCTTCGTGCTGCGTTTCGACGACACCGATCGGGAGCGCTCGCGCGAGGAATTCGTGCAGGCGATTGAAGTCGATCTCGAATGGCTCGGCATGAGGCCCGATGTGACGGTACGCGAGTCGGCGCGCGAAGCGCTTTATACCGCGGCCGCTCAGCGCCTGAAGGAAACCGGCCGGCTGTATCCGTGCTACGAGACGGCCGGAGAGCTCGAGAGGCGCCGCCGGCTCCAGCAGGCGCGTGGGCTACCGCCGATCTATGACCGCGCTGCGAAGAAGCTCACCGCGGCCGACCGGGCGAAGCTGGAAGCCGAGGGCCGGCGGCCGCATTGGCGCTTCGAGCTGAAGCACGAGGCCGTCCGCTGGCATGATCTCGTGCGCGGCGAGAGCCATATCGACTGCGCATCCCTCTCCGATCCGGTGCTGGTCCGGGAGGATGGCACCTTTCTCTACACGCTGCCCTCCGTGGTCGACGACATCGACCTGACGATCACGCATGTCATCCGCGGCGAGGACCACGTCACCAACACGGCCGTGCAGATCCAGCTTTTCGAGGCGCTGAGCGCGCGGCCGCCGCCGGCGTTCGGGCATCACAATCTGCTTGTTGCGGCCGGCGGCGAGGGCCTGTCGAAGCGCACCGGCGCGCTGTCGATCGGCAGCCTGCGCGACAGCGGCATCGAGGCGCTCGCCGTGGCCGCGCTTGCGGTGCTGACGGGCTCCTCACATGAGGTGCATCCGATCGCCTCGCTGGCAGAGCTCAGCGAGGGGTTCGACCTTGCCCACATCTCACGCACGCCGGCGCGCTTCGACCCGGCGGAGCTGAAAGCGCTGTCGCAGCGCACGTTGCACAAGCTCGATTTCGAAGCGGTGAGAGACCGGCTCGCGGGCTACGACATCACCGGCTTCAAGGCCGAGCCGTTCTGGCTGGCGGTGCGCGGAAATCTCGAAACCCTGCTTGATGCCGCGGACTGGTGGCGTGTGATCGAGGGTGAGATCGAGCCGGTCCTCGAGGACCAGGCTTTCCTCGATATGGCCTCTCAACGTCTCCCTGAAGAGCCGTGGGACGAGACGAGCTGGAAGGACTGGACCGGCCGTATCGCCCAGGAAACCGGCCGTAAGGGCAGGGCGCTCTTCCATCCGCTCCGCCTCGCGTTGACCGGGCGTGAGAACGGCCCGGAGCTGGCGCGGCTGCTGCCGCTGATCGGCCGGGCTAAAGCGTCGGCCCGACTACGCGGACTTGCCGCTTGATCCCATCCGGCCCGATGGCATCGCGCAGCTCACCCTCGCCGATTCCGTACGATTTGCCGCCACGGACGCTGCCCGGGGAAATGCCTGCGGACTCCGAGGAGGCGGTGGGCGCCTGCGCAGCGGCCTGGCCTTCGATGGCGGTCAGATCCTCCACCGGCTTTTTCGGTGAAGCCTCCGGCTTGCCGCGCGTCTTCGCGTCCGTCTTCCCTTCTTTCGGCCGCGACATTTCTTCGGCCTGCTGCGGTGTCACGATCATGTCGCCGCGGCGCTGATTCCCAAGCACGCGCTCGGCGTCGCCCAGGGCCTGCACCCAGGTCTGTCCCGGCGCCTTGCAGGAGCAGGACGGCTCGACGCTCTTCTCGAATTTGAAGGCATTGGCCGTGTCCCGATACGGCTCGCCCCCGATTGAGATGGCGCTCTTCATGTCGCGCGAAATCGAGCGCGTGTAGAGCGTCACCTCGGCATTGGGACAGAGTGCACGGCAGAGATCGTTCAGTTCGTCGAGATTGCCGCGGTGGGCGGAATAGCTCACCGGAAAGAAGCTGCCGTCGCAGGATTTGACGCAGACGGCCATCGAGCCGCCGCGCGGCGTGTCGTCCTCAGGCGGGGGAACCATGATGTCGGGCTGCGCGCCAAAAGTGCCGCCGAAAAGCTGCTCGAAAAACCCGCGCGGCTGGCGCGCCGCGACCTGCGCGCCGCCCCGGCAATAGGCATTGTACTGCGCCATGAGAGTCTCGCGCGGGCCGCCGCGCGTCTGGCCCTGGAGCTGGTCGAAATTGGCGCGCATACGCTGGATCTGCGCATTTATCCCGGGACATTGCGGCGGGGCCTGCGGGCCGAAGAAGACAAAGCCCGACCGGTCGCAACCGATCGAATGGGCATAGGCGACCGTGCGGTCGAGTTCCTGGCGCTGTTTCTGGGCTGCCGCCGCGACGCGGTCGGAACCGGAGGGATTGGCCGTGCCTGCCTGCGCGATTTGCATTTGCAGGCGATTGCAATCGAGCGATTGTGCGTGCACCGCCGGGGCGAACAATCCGGCGCAAACCAGGGCGCATGCAAGGAGGCGGATATGGGGAAGAGAACCCATCGACCCTGTTCGGGCGGGATCGCCACCGCCCGGTATGGTTACAGAATCATGCACTGACCGGATGCTCGCTCCCGAATGGTGAAATATCATTCAACTTGGCCGACGGTCGACTATCCCGCGCCCTCACGCCGCCAATAAGGCAGGGGGTGTGGCCGGCAGGGCGCAGGGGGCCTTCCGGCGGAGCCGCAGCTCCCCATATGAGCGGCGCTCCCGGGGAGGTTTCCATGCGCTTGATTTCCATTTTGGCCGCGGCGGCTGCCGTGCTCACACTCGCGATAGCCCCGGCGCTTGCGGCGGACGACGGCCCCGACCTCATCTTCAAGAAATCCACCGTCTTCAAGCTGCTCACGCCGAACGACAAGCTCGCGACCTACGGTATCGACGATTCCGTCGTCGAGGGCGTCGCTTGCCACTACACGGTGCCGGAGAAGGGCGGCGTCGCCGGCATGTTCGGAGTCGCGGAAGAAGTCTCCGACATCTCGCTCGCGTGCCGGCAATACGGCCCGATCAAATTCAAGGACAAATTCGAGCAGGGCGATGTTGTCTTCCGCGAGCGCCGTTCGCTGATCTTTAAGAAGATGCAGATCGTGCGCGGCTGCGACGCTAAGCGCAACGTGCTCGTCTACATGGTCTATACCGACAAATTGATCGAGGGCTCGCCGAAGAATTCGACGTCGACAGTCCCGGTCATGCCGTGGGGCGCCTCGGGCGAGGCGCCGAAATGCGGGGACTTCCTCAGGGGCTGAGCGCGGTCACTCGCCGCAGGAAACGATGATCGAGCCGGGTGCGGCCGCGTCTCTGGTCGAGGCGTTCGCAATCGAGGCGGTGATGTCCTCGGCGCGGCCAAAAGCGCGGGCTGATCCCCGGCCATGCGCCTCGCACCAGGCGTCTGCGACGATGCGCCCGCAAGGTTTGCCGCCGGTGAGGCATTCACCGAGGCCATAGCCGTCATTCGCCGGGATCACGAAAGTCGTGGCCGAGTCCGCCCGCACGGGCACGCGGCTCAATCCCCCGGCGAGGGCGCAAAATGCGAGCAGTGGGAGACCCGTCCGCGCGATAAGGCGATGTCTCGGAACGGCGTTTCCCATGCAAGGCTCGCTTCTTTGTCGGGCGAGTAGCGAGCTTGGCCGAGACCCGTGAAAATCCGATTAATGTTTCAGATATTGTTAAGGCAGCTTCCCCCCGAACCCTGAGCGCTTTACCCGATGCGAGCGAGGACATAATCAGCTGACATGCGGCTACTGAATATCAATCTCGCGGACAGCGGCACGCGCATATTGATTGCCGTCTTTGTCGCCGCTGCTCTACTTGGTGTCGCTATCGCCCTGGCCGCCATCCACTTCATGGAGAGCTAGCCAGCTCCGGGCGCTTAACGGCCGATCTACCTCCACTCGACCCACGCGCCATGCGAGTCGGATTGCCCGATGATGCGCTCCTCGCCGCCTGGCCAGAGCG
>JAXDNH010000149.1:0-11371 GCA_034669525.1 Methylobacteriaceae bacterium
ATCCGCACCGTCCAAACTCGTTGTCCGTCGTGCTCGGTAATGATCGCGTGATCGGCAAAAAGCACACGCGCGCGGGGTCGCGAGAACCGCGTGAAGACGAGGCCGGTCATGATTGCGAGGAACGACAGCCCGCTGAAAATCTCGATGGTCGCGAGAAGATGCGCGTAATCCGTCTGCGGGTGCATGTCGCCATAGCCGACGGTGGCAAGCGTCTCGATGGAGAAATAGAAGAGATCGCGAAAGCTGCCGGGCCGCGCATTCGCGATCGGGTCGTGGCCGAGCAAATAGAGGGCCGCAAAAACCGTGTTGATGGTCAGAAACGCCAGCGCTGCAGACGAGAAGAATCGAATCCACGAGATTGTCAGTGACGTGTGGTAGAGGTCACCCCAGAAATTGCGCTCCAACCCACGGGCAAGGAAGTCCCGCCCGCCGAAGCGAACCTTGCGTGTGGTTGTTTTCCTAGACGCCGGCCGCTCGCTCATCTTGCGTTCAATCTCTTCCGCTTCGCTCCCGGCGTGCTATCTGAGTGATCTCTTCGCGAGCTCTGCATGCCGTCATTTCGAACCACCCGCCGCGCCCGCCATTCGGCACAGAATATGTTCGACCTCGTCACCGATGTCGAAGCCTATCCCGAATTCGTCCCGCTCTGTACCGGCATGCGTCTGCGCCAGCGCACGCGAAATGCCGACGGCGTCGAGACGCTGCTTGCCGACATGGAGATCGGCTACAAGGCGATCCGCGAACGCTTCACGAGTCGTGTCGTCTGCGATCGGGCGAACCTCACAATCCTGGTCGATTATGTCGATGGCCCGTTCAGCCGGATGAAGAATCGTTGGGTCTTTCGCGAGGAACCGGAAGCCGGGCAGGGCGCCTGCACTGTCGAATTCTTCATCGACTATGAGTTCAGGAGCCGCGTGCTCGGGCTCCTCATGGGCTCGATGTTCGACACGGCCTTCCGCCGCTTTTCCGCGGCATTCGAGCGCCGCGCCGACCAGGTTTACGGCCGGGCGGGTACGGTGAGCGCGACCTCGGCCAGCAGATCAAGTGCGACCTCGACCGATTTCTGACGCACCGCGGCGCGCCCGATCTCGCCGAAGCGCTTTTCAACAAGCTTCGGCCTTTCGTTACGCCCGGCGCAGGCGAAATGGACGAGGCCGACCGGTTTCTCCTCGCTACCGCCCCCGGGGCCGGCGATCCCGGTGACGGACACGGCGATGTCCGCGCGCGAATGGGCCAGGGCGCCGCAGACCATCGCGGCGGCGGCCTCGGCGCTGACCGCGCCGACACTCGCGATCAGTTCGGCGGGCACGGAGAGCAGCTCGATTTTCGCTTCGTTGGAATAGGTGACGAAGCCCCGCTCCACGACAGCGGAGGAGCCCGCGATCGCCGTTAGGCAGCTGGCGACGAGGCCGCCGGTGCAGGATTCGGCGGTAACGATCTGCAAGCCGCGGTCCACGTAGAGCCGGATGATTTCGCCGGCCCGCGTCTGGAGTTCGGGACCGAGCAAGTCGTCAGCTTTCGAAGGGCAGGCGCACGGTCGCCGTCGCCAGCGCCGCGATGCCCTCGCCGCGGCCGGTGAAACCCAGGCGCTCGGACGTGGTCGCTTTCAGCGCCACGCGCGAGGGCGCGACTCCCATGATGATCGCAAGGTTTTGACGGATAGCGTCGCGATGCGGGCCGATCTTCGGCTGCTCGCAGATGATTGTCGCATCGACATGGGCGAGGAGCCCACCACGCGCCTTCACCCGCGCCACCGCATCGGCAAGGAAGAGGGAGGACGCCGTGCCCTTCCATTTCGGGTCGGAGGGCGGGAAGTGCGCGCCGATATCCCCATCGGCAAGCGCGCCGAGAATCGCGTCGGTGATCGCGTGCGCGAGGACGTCCGCGTCGGAATGCCCTTCGAGCCCGTAATCGTGTGGGATTTTGAGCCCGCCGAGCCAGACATGATCGCCGGGCCCAAAGGCGTGGACGTCAAAACCCTGGCCACAACGCACATCCGCGAGATTGCCGAGGAGGCGGGCTTCGGCCCGGGCAAAATCGTCGACAGTCGTCAGCTTCACGTTCTCCTTCTCCCCGTCGAAGACATACACGGCATGTCCGGCGCGCTCCACCACGGCCGCGTCGTCGGTCAGGTCATACTCGCCCGCCTCGGCGGCTTGACGATGGGCGGCGAGTAGCACGTCAAAGCGGAAGGCCTGCGGCGTCTGCACCGTTCGCAGCGAGACGCGATCCGGCGAACCATGGATGCGCCCGGACGGGGCAACCTGTTTCACTGTGTCGGTGAGTGGCAGGCCCGGGACCGCGGCGCCGTGCGAGCGGGCGCTCTCGATTGCGCGCGTGACGAGGTCGCGGCTAGCAAACGGCCGTGCGGCGTCGTGGACGAGCACGATCGCCTCCGGCCAGAGGCCATCCCCAGCTAGCGCTTCAAGGCCATTGCGCACGCTTTGTTGGCGCGTTGCCCCGCCGATCGCTGGTGCCGCCCAACCGGCACTGCCTGAGGGCAGGGCGCGAAGCGCCGCAGCGTAAGCGTCGCGATCATCTTGATGGATAACGGTGCGTAGATGCGCCGCGGGCGCGGCCAATGCCAAAGTCGTGAGCGTGCGGGTGAGAAGCGGAATGCCGAGCAGCGGCCGATATTGCTTCGGCCGGTCGCCACCAACCCGCGTCCCCCGGCCCGCGGCAACGACGAGGATTGCGAGATTGGCGGGGCCACTCATCCACAGTGCTCTCCAATGTTTTGTTTGCCGCGTCAATTTGGCAGGAGAAGGTGTTTGCTGCGGTGCAGAAGTTGGCTAGTATGCAGGCATGATTGCTGCTGCCTCTTCCGTGGGCATCTTCCCCCACGCGCCGCTGGCGATGGATCCGCTGCAACTCTCCGGGCGCGCTTTTCTAGCGCCGATGTCGGGGGTGACCGATGTCGGGATGCGGCGTATTGCGCTGCAGTTTGGCGCGAGTCTGGTCATCAGCGAAATGGTTGCCTCGGACGATTTTGTTCGCGGCGAGGCGGAAAGTCGTATCCGCGCGGAGGGCGAGGGCGTGCAGCCCCATGTCGTGCAGATCGCCGGCCGGGACCCACACTGGATGGCGGAGGCGGCGCGCCTGGCGGAAGCCTCCGGCGCCGGGGCAGTCGATATCAACATGGGCTGTCCCGCCAAGCGCGTGACCGGCGGCCTCGCAGGGTCCGCGCTGATGCGGGACGTTGAGCTTGCGACTGCGATCATCCGCGCAACGGTCGCGGCGGTTCGTATCCCCGTGAGCCTCAAGATGCGGCTCGGCTGGGACCGTTCGTCGCTGAACGCGCCGGAACTTGCGCGCCGCGCGGAGGAAGAGGGCGTTGCCTTCCTGACAGTGCACGGGCGCACGCGGGATCAGTTCTACAAGGGCGAAGCAAATTGGCGCGAGATCCGCCGCGTGAAAGAGGCCGTTTCCATTCCCGTTGTTGCGAATGGTGATTGCGCGTTGCCTACCGACGCCGCAGCGATGCTCGCGGCCTCCGGCGCGGATGCGGTGATGATCGGACGCGGCGCAATCGGGCGCCCGTGGTTTGTCGGGCAGATCGCCCGTTTCCTTGCAACCGGAAAGCTCGGGCCGCTGCCCAGCTTTGCAGAGCGTCGTCAGGCAGCTACCGCCCATTATCGCACACTGCTCTCGCTTTTTGGGCGCGAGCAGGGGCTTCGCCACGCGCGAAAGCACCTCGCCGCCTATGCCGAATGGGCCGCGCGCGATGGCTCGCCTTCCGCCGCGGCCCTCCGCCTGCCGCTCGTGACCAGCGAAAACCCGGCCGAGGTAGAATGTCTGCTCTCCCACATCTTCGATTACGAGCCGGTCCTGGAGGCCGCATGATGCTCTTCAGCCGCAAGCTCATGCCTGTCCCGGATATTCGGCGAGCGGCAACGCCGTCAGAGATCGAAAGCAGCCTCGCCGCCAATGCGTCGCAGCTTCTCGCGGCCTTGCCGACCCCGCTTCTTACCATCGCGCATGACGGCACGATCACCGACGCCAACGCCGCAGCGGAGGCTTTCTTCGAGATGGGGCGCTTGCATCTGCGCCGGCTAAAGCTCAATGAAATCCTGCCCTTCGGCTCGCCGGTGCTGGCCCTGATCGATCAAGTGCGTGCCCGTGGCGCGGCGATCAACGAGTATCAGGTCGATCTCGGCATGCAGAAAATCCCAGGTGAGCGGCGCGTCGACATCCACGTCGCGCCGATGCCGGACGAGCGCGACGGCGTCGTGCTGATGCTGCAAGAACGAACGATTGCTCACAAAATGGACAGGCAGCTGACGCACCAGGGGGCAGCCCGCTCGGTTTCTGCGCTGGGTGCTATGCTTGCCCATGAGATCAAGAATCCGCTTTCCGGGATACGCGGGGCGGCACAGCTGCTCGACAGCTCCATCCCTGATTCCGACCGCGAACTGACCCGTCTGATCTGCGACGAGACCGATCGTATCGTGAAGCTTGTCGACCGAATGGAAGCTTTCACCGATGAGCGGCCGGTCGAGCGCGAGAGCGTCAATATTCATGCCGTGATCGATCACGCGAAGCGCGTCGCGCAGGCCGGCTTTGCCCGCCATATCCGTTTTCACGAAAACTACGACCCTTCGCTGCCGCCGGTCTTCGCCAATCGCGACCAGTTGATTCAGGTTTTCCTCAATCTCGTGAAAAACAGCGCCGAAGCGATCGGCGAAGAGGCAATTGATGGCGAAATCGAGCTTTCGACCGCCTTTCGCCCCGGCGTGAGGCTGAAAACCGCGAGTTCGCCAAGTCCCGTCAGCCTGCCGCTCGAATTCTGCGTCCGCGACAACGGGCCCGGTGTCCCGCGCGAAATCGTCGAGCATCTCTTCGATCCGTTCGTCACAACCAAGGCGTCTGGAAGTGGCCTCGGACTTGCACTCGTTGCCAAGATCATCGGGGACCACGGCGGCATCGTTGAATGCGAATCATTTCCGAGGCGGACAACCTTCCGGGTGCTTATGCCGGTCTACAGGTCACGCGACGGACGCGCAGTCGAGGCATCGGACACATGAACCGGGCTGAGTCTCGCGGCGGAGGCACGCAGCAATGACGGGTGGAAATATCCTGATCGCCGACGACGACGCGGCGATACGCACGGTCCTCAATCAAGCGCTTTCACGCGCCGGATATGAAGTGCGCACGACCGGCACCGCGGCGGGATTGTGGCGCTGGGTGCAATCGGGCGACGGCGATCTCGTCATCACCGATGTAGTGATGCCTGATGAAAACGCCTTTGAACTTCTGCCGAAAATCAAGAAGCTTCGGCCTGAATTGCCGATCATTGTGATGAGCGCGCAGAACACGTTCATGACGGCGATTAAAGCCTCCGAACGCGGCGCTTACGATTATCTGCCGAAGCCGTTCGACCTGAAGGAACTCGTCGCGATTGTCGGGCGCGCGATGAGTGAGCCGAAGGGCAAGCGTCCCGAACCTCATGAAGAGATCGAAGGCATGCCTCTCGTCGGCCGCTCGCCTGCGATGCAGGAAATCTATCGTGCGCTTGCGCGGTTGATGCAGACCGATCTCACGGTGATGATCACCGGTGAATCCGGCACCGGCAAGGAACTCGTCGCACGCGCTCTGCATGATTACGGCAAGCGGAAGAAGGGGCCGTTTGTCGCGATCAACATGGCCGCGATTCCGCGCGACCTTATCGAGAGCGAACTTTTCGGTCACGAGAAGGGCGCGTTCACGGGCGCAAACCAGCGCTCGGCGGGTCGCTTCGAACAGGCCGAAGGCGGCACGTTGTTCCTCGATGAGATCGGCGACATGCCGATGGATGCGCAGACGCGGCTCCTGCGCGTGCTGCAGCAGGGCGAATACACGACCGTTGGTGGGCGCACCCCAATCAAAACGAATGTGCGCATCATCGCCGCATCCAACAAGGATTTGCGCGTCCTCATTCAGCAGGGGTTGTTCCGCGAGGATTTGTTCTTCCGCCTAAACGTCGTGCCGCTGCGCCTTCCGGCTTTGCGCGAGCGCACCGAAGACATTCCCGACCTGACACGGCATTTCTTTTCACTTGCGGCCGCCGAGGGCCTGCCCCTCAAACATATCGAAAACGCGGCGCTCGACCGGATGAAGCGCTATCGCTGGCCGGGAAATATCCGCGAGCTGGAAAATCTCGTGCGCCGGCTGGCCGCGCTGTATCCGCAGGAACTCATCTCCGAGCAGCTCGTCGAGACCGAGCTCGAGCAGAATGTGCCGCGGCCGAGTTCACCGGCCGAATCCGTGCAATCTGCAGGGTCACGCACTGCAAGCGCGCCCGACCCCGACGAAACTTTGTCGATGGCGGTGGAGCGCCATCTCAACGAGCTGTTCAAATCGCACGCGGACGGTCTGCCGCCGCCCGGTCTCTACCACCGCGTCCTGCGCGAGATCGAATACCCCTTGATTTCAGCCGCACTCGGCGCCACCCGCGGCAATCAGATCAAGGCAGCCGAGCTGCTGGGCCTTAATCGCAACACGTTACGCAAGAAGGTCCGCGATCTCGATATTCGGCTTCTGCGCTCGCCCCGGTGAGGGCCGCAACCCGCCCCTAAAAATGTCGCAATTCGGCAACAGCGTTGCAGGATTGCAACGGCCGGCCAGCCGTTCGCGCCCCTGACTGCGCGGTAGGGACTTGGCAGTAGCGACGGACACCAATACGCAGGCTATGTTACTGGAGAGCGGCCGCGGTCGCCGCCTCTTGGCGAAGCTCGGCCCGACCATCGTGCTGTGCGCGATCTTAAGCGCGCTTGCGAGCTTCTTCGTCCTTGCCGGGCTAACTCCGATCGCGCCGACGAACGACGTGGTCCTGTCGCTCTTTGCGGCAGATGTCGTCGTCGTCCTGGCGCTTGTCGCTCTCGTTCTTGCCGAAGCCTGGGCGCTGATCCGCGCCTGGCGCAAGCAGGCCGCAGCGTCGCGCCTACATATCCGCATTGTCGGACTGTTCTCGATCATCGCCGCGGCGCCGGCATTGCTGATGGCGGTCGTCGGCTCGATCACGCTCGATCGCACGCTCAACCCCGCTTTCATGCAGGACGTGCGCGGCTTCGTCTACACGACGGCGGAAGCGGCAAAACTGTTCCGCGAAACGCAATGCCATTCGCTCCTGCAGGAGGCGCAGCTCACTGCGGCCGATCTCGATCGCGGCCGCACGATGTACATCGCCGATCACGCCTTCTTTCACGAATATTTCTCCTCGCGCGCGAAATTTTTGGGCTTCACCGCCGCAGCAATGATCCGCGATGACGGCGAGATCCTGGAAAAGGTCGATCTCGGCAATGGCATTGGCTCCAGCATCGTCAAACCGGAGCCGAGCGACTACGAGGATGCCAAAAAGGGGGAGCCGCTCTGCCTCGTGCTTGACGGCGGTCGTGTCTTTGTCGCGGTGCGCGCATTGCAAGCCTTCGATCGAGCGTTTCTTTATGTTGCGCGGCCGCTCGATCAGTTTGCGATGGAATTTCCACGCGCCGCGGCCAATCTGATCCGCCTCTACGATCTGTTCGACGCGCACCGTAACAACATCAAGATCGCCTTCGCGATCATGTTCGCTCTGCTCGCGACCATCATGCTTCTCTCGGCGGTGTGGCTCGGATTGTCGTTTGCCAACCGGCTTGTCGCGCCCATTCGGCGTTTGATCGCAGCGACCGACCAGGTCTCGTCCGGCAATCTCGACATACGCGTTCCCGTCCACAAGTCGGAGGGCGATCTCGCCCATCTTGGCGACACGTTCAATCATATGACCTCCGAACTGAAGCTGCAGCAGAACCGGCTGCTAGCGGCGAATCAGCTCATCGACGAGCGGCGCCAGTTTACCGAGGCGGTGCTCTCTGGCGTGCCTGCCGCAGTTATCGGTCTTGGTCCGCAGGGGACGATCAGCTCGCTTAATCCGTCGGCGGAGAAGCTCATGAGCAATCTCTCCGCCGAAGGCGCGATCGGCATGCCGGTTGCCGAAGTGATGCCGGAGCTTTCAGCCATACTTGCCGAAGCCGCTGCAGTGCATCCGAAGAACGTGCAGAGTCAGCTGACATTGCTGCGCGGCGGCCGCGAACGCACCTTCAATGTGCGCGTCACCACTGGGCACGTGGACAGATCAGGCCGCTCGTATGTGGTGACGCTCGACGACATCACCGATCTCGTCATGGCACAACGCACCTCCGCCTGGGCGGATGTCGCGCGGCGTATCGCGCATGAGATCAAGAATCCGCTGACGCCAATCCAACTCTCCGCCGAGCGGCTGAAACGCAAATACGGAAAAGTGATTACGCAGGATCGCGACGTCTTCGATCAATGCACGGACACGATCGTTCGTCAGGTCGATGATATAAAGCGAATGGTCGACGAGTTCTCGTCATTCGCGCGTATGCCGAAAGCGACGCTCGAGAAGGATGATCTCGGCCAGTGCATCCGTCAGGTTCTGTTCTTGATGCGTGTCGGCAACCCGCAGATCGATTTCGAGGAAGACTTGCCGAAAGAGCCGATGATTGCGCGCTTCGATCGCCGGCTTCTCTCGCAGGCGATCACCAATATCGTCAAAAACGCCACCGAAGGAATCGCTGCTGCGAAGCAGGAAGGAATTAGCGAGAAGGGACGTATTCTGGTCTCATTAAAAGTCACGCCGGAAAATCTTGCCGAAATCGATGTGATCGATAACGGCAAGGGCCTGCCGAAAGAAAACCGGCAGCGACTACTTGAACCTTACATGACAACGCGCGCCGAAGGGACGGGCCTCGGCCTGCCGATCGTCGCGAAAATTTTGGAAGATCACGGCGGCGGTCTCGAATTGCTCGATGCACCTTCGGGACGCGGCGCCTGCATTCGCCTTTTCATCCCTATCGGCCGCGAATCCGCCAAGACGGAAACGCCCGCGGTCGAAACAGAAAAAGCATGAAGGTCACATGGCAACAGACATTCTGATCGTCGACGATGAGGCCGACATTCGCGAACTCGTCTCCGGTATTCTATCGGATGAAGGTCACGGCGCGCGCACCGCAAAAAACTCGGACGAGGCGCTTGGGGCAATCCAGGCGCGGCGGCCGCAGCTCGTTTTCCTTGATATCTGGCTGCAGGGCTCGAAGCTCGACGGATTGCAGCTTCTCGAGATCATCAAAGGCGAGCATCCGACTTTGCCAGTCGTGATGATTTCCGGCCACGGTAATATCGAAACGGCGGTCACGGCGACCAAGCTCGGCGCCTATGACTTCATCGAGAAGCCGTTTAAGGCCGACCGTCTCGTGCTTGTCGCCGATCGCGCGATCGAAGCCTCGCGCCTGAAACGCGAAGTCAGCGAATTGCGCGCGCGCGCCGGCGCCACAAATCACATCGTCGGCAAATCGACTGCGATGAATCAGCTGCGCCAGGTAATCGAGCGCATCGCGCCGGCGAACTCACGTATCATGATCACCGGCACGCCGGGTGCCGGCAAGGAACTTGTGGCGCGCACGATCCACGAGGCTTCGAACCGGGCCGGTGGGCCGTTCTACGTCATCAACGCGGCGACAATTGCCCCCGAGACGATGGAGGTCGAGCTTTTCGGCACCGAACCGATGAATGGGCAAGGCCGCAAAGTCGGTGCGCTCGAGGAGGCGCATGGCGGCACGCTCTACATCGACGAGATAGCCGACATGCCGAAAGAGACGCAGGCGAAAATCCTGCGCGTGCTTGTCGACCAGAACTTCACCCGCGTCGGCGGCTCGACACGCGTGCATGTCGACGTGCGCGTCATCTCGTCGAGCGCGCGCGATCTGCCGACGGCGATCGCCGAAGGAGCTTTCCGTGAAGATTTGTTCCACCGGCTGTCGGTCGTGCCGATCCGTGTACCGACGCTTGCCGAGCGGCGCGAGGACATCCCAGAACTGATCAGCTTCTTCATGGATCAGGTCTCGACCGCGACCGGTATGCCGAAGCGCAAGATCGCGGAAGACGCGATGGCAGTCCTGCAATCCCACGATTGGCCAGGCAACATCCGTCAGCTGCGCAATAACGTCGAACGGCTGATGATCCTCACCGCGGGCGATCCAGAGGCGGAGATCACCGCCGACATGCTGCCGTCCGAAGTCGGCGCGCTCGTGCCGTCGACGCCGAACGGGGCAGGAGGCGAGCGGCTGATGAGCCTGCCGCTACGCGAGGCCCGAGAAGTGTTCGAGCGCGAATATCTCGTTGCGCAGATCAGCCGCTTCGGCGGCAATATCTCGCGCACGGCCGAATTTATCGGGATGGAGCGCTCCGCGCTGCACCGGAAGCTGAAATCGCTGTCAATCGATTGACGCGGCGGTGAGGGAGCTTCGGGCTGGCTCGCGGCCCGAGCCTACGATCCCTGCCGTCACGCATAGCGCGCTGTTCTTCGCGTTTCTGAAAATGGGTCTGCTCGGCTTTGGCGGGGTGGCGCCCTGGGTCAGGCAGGTCATCGTCGAAGAGCGGCGCTGGATGGACGACGGCGAATTCGCGTCGCTCCTCGGCCTCTCGCAGGCTCTGCCCGGAGCGAATACGATCAACACGGCCGTTCTGCTCGGCGACCGTTTCCGCGGTATTTCCGGCGCCGGGGCCGCCGTATTCGGCCTCATGGCGATGCCGCTCGCGATCGCGGTGGCGATCGTCGAAGTCTATGGCGCGGTCAGTCAGAACCCGCACATGGCCGCCGCGATTGCGGGCGCGGGGGCAGGGGCGGCGGGCCTCGTGATCGGAACAGGCCTCAAGATCGCTCGCAATCTGAAGCTCTCGCCACGCATTATCCTGGTGACGCTCGTCACCTTCGTCGCCGTCGGCATCCTGCGCCTGCCGCTGGTCTGGGTCCTCCTCTGCCTCGTGCCGCTCACCATCGTGGCTGCGTGGTTAGACCCGACGTCGTGACCGCGCGATAGATGCTCCTTCACCTTGCCATCCTGATCACGGTGTTATCGTTGCTCGCCTTTGGCGGCGCCAACGCAATCGTGCCGGAACTGCATCGTCAGGTCGTCGACGTCATGGGCGCAATGACCGACGCCGAATTCACCAATCTCTTCGCGCTCGCGCAGACGGCGCCCGGGCCGAACGTGATGATCCTCAGCCTCGTCGGCTGGCAGCTGGCGGGGACGGCAGGCGTTGCGGTCGCAACGGCAGCCACCGTAATCCCAACGTCGGTCCTCGCACTCGCAGCGGGGCGTTTCCTGTCGCGAGCAGGCGACAATCGCGCTCTCAAAGCAGTCAAAGCCGGGCTGGTGCCGCTGGCCATCGGACTGATCCTGGCGAGCGGTTTCGTGTTGGCGCGTGCTGCCGATCGGGATGCACTGAGCCTCGTGATCACCACGCTAGCGGCCATCGCGCTCCTTCTCACCAGGATAAATCCGATCTGGCTGATGGCCGCCGCGGCCGCTGCTGGGTTGGCCGTCCGGTTCGT
>JAXDNH010000150.1:0-17465 GCA_034669525.1 Methylobacteriaceae bacterium
TCGATCATCCTTCTCGGCTTCTCGCTCTGGATCCGGCTGCAGCTTGCGGAATCTCCGGCGTTCCAGCGCATGAAGGATGAGGGAACGCGGTCGAAAGCGCCGCTCACCGAAGCTTTCGGCACTTGGAGCAATGCCAAGATCGCGATCCTGGCGCTGCTCGGCGGAACGGCCGGACAGGCCGTCGTCTGGTACACCGGCCAGTTCTACGCGCTGTTCTTCCTGACGCAGACGCTGAAGGTCGACGGCACGACGGCGAACATCCTCATCACCTTCGCGCTGCTACTCGGCACGCCGTTCTTCATCTTCTTCGGATGGCTCTCGGACAAGATCGGCCGCAAGCCGATCCTGCTCGCCGGCTGCCTGATCGCGGCGATCACCTATTTCCCGCTTTTCGGACAAATCGCGAAGACCACAAACCCGAAGCTGATCTCGGCGACCGACTCGGTGAAGGTCAACCTGACCGCCGATCCCGCGACCTGCGGCACTTTGTTCGATCCCGTCGGCGTGCGCACGTTCACGACGCCATGCGACGTCGCGCGCCGTACGCTGGCGAGCAACTCGATCCACTACGAGCTCGCCTCCGGGCCCGCAGGATCGCCGCTCACCGCCAAGGTCAACGGCGCCGATGCTGCGACGAGCGACAACAATGGTAACGCAATCGTCGCCGCCGCGCAGGCGGCCGGCTATCCCAAGGCAGGCGATCCGACGATCCTCAAGACGCCGTCGATCGGCGCGACATTGGGCGATTCGCGGGCGCTGACGGCAATCGGACTTCTGTTCATCCTCGTCGTCTATGTGACGATGGTGTACGGGCCGATTGCCGCCATGCTCGTCGAACTGTTCCCGACGCGCATCCGCTACACCGGCATGTCGCTGCCCTATCACATCGGCAACGGCTGGTTCGGCGGCTTCCTGCCGCCAACCGCCTTCGCCATCGTGGCGGCAAGCGGCAACATCTTCTCGGGCCTCTGGTATCCGATCGTCGTCGCGCTGATGACGTTCGTCATCGGCCTGATCTTCATCCCAGAGACCAAGGATCGCGACATCTACGCGGACGATCGCCCAGCAAGATAGGGCGGGGCGCCACAACGGAGTGCTCCGCTTTTAGACTGGCGCCGGCTTTCTCATGGGAGCCGGCGCCTCCTTTTTATCGATGCGCGGCGTCGTAGCGCGCCATGAAGTCCGGCGACATCGCGCGCAGCCGATCCCGATCCACCCGGCCCGAACGGCCGACATAACTCATCGCGAAGTCGAGCGGTGCGAGCCGCATGTGCTCGGGAAAACACTCGTACCAGGACGCGCTCGCTTTTGATGCCTGAACGAGTTTTTCGACGATGGGGCGCCGGTTGGCTTCATAGAGTGCGAGCGCAGCGCCGAGATCATCGGGCGCCGCTTCGAGCGCTTTGACAAGCGCGATCACGTCTTCGAGCGCGAGCCGCGTGCCGGAACCGATCGAAAAATGCGCGGTGTGCAGCGCGTCTCCAACAAGCACCATGTTGCCGAACGACCAGCGCTCGTTCCATACCCACGGGAAGTTCCGCCAGGCTGATTTGTTCGAGATCAGCGTGTGACCGCCTAAAGAGGCAGCGAACACGCGCTCGAGCGCGTCCTGCGTCTCTTCCGGCGAAAGCTGGTCGAACCCGGTCCTAAGCCATGTCGCGCGATCGCATTCGATGATGAACGTGCTCTTGTTCGGCGCGTAGCGATAATGATGCGCGTTGAACGTGCCGAGCTCCGTCTCGACGAACGTCTGCGTCAGGGCATCGAAGGGTTGGCTAGTGCCGTACCAAATGAATTTATTGTCGAGACAGGCGAGTGAAGTTTTGAAATCGCCCTCAAAGCTTCTGCGAATGAGAGAATTGACCCCGTCGGCGCCGACAATGAGATCGAAGCCGGAAAGCTCGTCCGTCGATTTCACCAGCGTTCCGTAACGCGCGACTACTCCCGCACCACTGGCGCGTTCCTGCAGAAGCCGCAAAAATTCCAAACGGCCGACCGCCCAGAAACCGACCCCATCAATGACAATCTCTTCGCCGCGATGCACGAGCTTGATGTCGCGCCAGGTCTCCATGTACGGCATGATCGCGCCGACCGTCTCGGGATCGTCCTGCTGCATGAAGTCGAGCGCGCGCTCGGAGAAAACGACACCGAAGCCGAACGTCGCGTCGGCGGCGTTTTGCTCGAAGAGCGCTATCTCCGCGCGCGGGTGCCGCGTCTTCCACAGATAAGAAAAATAAAGACCGGCAGGTCCGCCGCCGAGAACCGCGATGCGCATCAATAGAGCGGCGGCAAAAGCGCCAGGCCTCTTATGGGACCAAGGCCGAGTTGGCCACGATCGAAGGTGAGTGGAAGTCGGATTTGGCCGGTCCCCGGCGCGGGAGCGCGTCCGGTCAGGAGGCCCCCGATCAGACCGCCAATGTCGAGCACTTGTGGCGCAATGCCGTAACGCTGCAATACCGGCGCCAGACCCGACGCGGTGAGGTCGATGCGCCCATCGAGCCGATGCGTGCCGTCGAGATGCAATGTGCCGTTGCCTTGCGCGTTGAGGCCGCCTTTGATGATCGCGGCATTATTCAAAACGAGAGAGCCGCCCGCCGCGCGCCAGCGTTCGAGCAATTGTGGGATCGTGCCGCCGCCGATCGAATCGGCTTGAGTGACCGTGCCGTACGCTTGCAGCGTCGCCGGAACGTTTATCCCCGTCGCATTATCGAGATCGGTGGAAGTCGTATTTGTGGAGGTGATTGCGAAATCGTAGGCGTGCTGCTCTTCAGCGCCTCGCCGCAAGTGGACTTGGAGATTGTCCGCGCGGCCGCTGAGTGTGCGCCCGTTGGCGACAGCCGCCTTGAATGCGATCTCATCCGCCACGAGCGAAGCGCGCTGCAAAGCGTCGGGGCCGCCGCGCACGCTGATTTGCAATAATTTCCAGTTCACATTCGTTTGGCTGGCGTCCTGCGGCAGAGTTAGCTCGAAAGGACCATCCGCCTCGCCGACAATCAGCTTCGGATTATAGATTTGCCCGACGAGACGGATGCCGCCGAGTTTCCCCGCAACCGGAATGCCGGCAGCCGGCCCGGTAAAGCTCGGACTTTTGCAACTGATCTCGATGCGGAAGGGATAGCCGCCGACACTACGCTCAAGGCAGGTCCAATTGCGTCCGTCCTCCGCCTCGCGTTTGATCCACGCGCCGATCTCGCGGCCGGTGATCGTGGCCGATATGTACCAGAAGACCGACCAGCCGATCGCCAGCGCGATGACCGCAAATATCGGCACATAAAGGCCGATGCGGCTGTATCTCTTTGGTTGGGTTTGTGTATCCGCCATTACGACTCCGGTCTGAAACCCGACCGGAATATGCTACCGTACCGCCGAAAATCCGAGCGCGCCCGCCGGCATGTCAGGGGATGTGGTTATGGGCGCCGGAACGCGCAGCTTTTCCCGTGGCTCGGTAGGCCGCGCCGCGACTGCAGGAGGCGCGCTCGCTGCGGCAACCGCTTCCGGGGTGTTGGACAAGAATGCGGCGAGGTCGTCGGCGCTGCGGGCGGCGATCGCCTCGACTGCCCTGTCGTCCACGAGCGACCAGGAATCGGCGGCCGTTCCTTTGAGCACGATGTCGTCGCCAAGACGTTGCGCACGGTTCTTCTTGCCGTCGAAAATATCGGACACATAGGCGAGCGCAGTCGCGCCGTTGCCGACGGGATAGGCGGTCAGGTGCATCTGCACGAAATATTTGGCGAGCTTCGGATGGACGACCTCGACATCGCGAACGTCGGCGGCATGTGCAAGCGCTTCGGAAAAACGTGACACGATCGCAGGCGGGACGTTCTCCACTCCGGTCAGATTGACCGCGACGGACGCGCCGTGCGGGCTTGCATTTGCATTACGGACCGGCGCGCTCGCGGCAGCCCTGATCGGCTCCCTGACCGAGTTCGTAGTCTCGTTGCACCCGGCGACGAGGCAGACGCCGAAACACAGGCCGGCATACACCAGGACGCGCGCGTGACCCGCGACTGACCCCACCCTCATACGCGGCTCCGCGTCACCCGTCCGGGGCTGCCCCAGGGCACTTCCGAACCCGCCATTGCTAGCGGCGTTCCAGCCCCTCGTCCAGATGCGGCCAAGCCAGAGCCTCACCGGGACGCCGTCCTTTCATTCGGCGGAGAGCACGAATAGATCAGGGCGCCATGACTCGCCCGCAGGACGCCGATACCCCGGAGGTCGAAGACTTCGAACCGCTCACCGAGACGGACGAAGAGCCGAGCCTGCCAGCACCCGAATTGGATCCCGGCGAGACGGCGCCCGCGTCCGTCGAGCGCGGCGCGGCGGCGATCCGCACCTACTGGAAACATGCGCCGGTCGGGCCGGGCGTCTACCGCATGATCGCCGGAAACGGCGAGGTTCTCTACGTCGGCAAGGCGAAGAGCGTCCGCAAGCGCATCGCCAGCTACATGCGCGCGCAAGGACATACCAACCGTATCGCGCGCATGATCGCGCAAACGGCGTCGATGGTTTTCGTGTCGACCGAAACCGAGACCGAGGCGTTGCTTCTCGAGACCAACTACATCAAGCAATTGAAGCCGCGCTTCAACGTGCTGATGCGCGATGACAAGTCGTTTCCGTATATTTTGCTGACGCGCGATCACGTCGCGCCGCAGATCACTAAGCACCGCGGCGCGCGGCAGCGGAAGGGCGATTATTTCGGCCCGTTCGCGACGGTATGGTCGGTGAACCGCACGCTCAACGCGTTGCAGCGGGCTTTCCTTCTGCGCTCGTGTTCCGATTCGTACTATGAGAACCGCACGCGGCCCTGCCTGCTCTATCAGATCAAGCGCTGCTCCGGTCCATGCACCGGCGAGATTTCACATATGGACTATGCCGAGCTCGTGCAGGAGGCGCACGATTTCCTGTCCGGCAAAAGCCGCGCCGTGCGCGAGCTTCTCGCGCGCGACATGGGCGAGGCGGCCGCGCAGCTGGATTTTGAACGCGCCGCACGGCTGCGCGATCGGATCGCGGGACTATCGGCCGTGCAAGGATCGCAGGGGGTAAATCCCAAGACAGTCGAAGAAGCGGACGTCTTCGCGATCACCGAAAATGCCGGCCAATTCTGCATCGAGGTGTTCTTCTTCCGCACCTACCAGAACTGGGGCAACCGCGCCTATTTTCCGCGCGCCGATCGGAGTCTCACGACCGGCGAAGTGCTCGGCGCCTTTCTTGCGCAATTCTACAGTGAGCGCCCTGCCCCACGGCTGGTGCTGTTGTCGACGGCGATCGAGGAAACCGAATTGCTGGCGGAAGCGCTCTGCCAAAAGGCGGGTCACCGCGTCGAAATTGCTGTGCCACAGCGTGGTGAAAAGCGCGAACTTGTTGAAGCCGCGCTACACAATGCGCGCGAGACGCTCGGCCGCAAACTTGCCGATACCGCAAGCCAGACGAAGCTTCTTGGCGTGCTTGGGGACGCCGTGGGTGCGCCGGGGCCGCTCCGCCGCGTGGAAGTCTACGACAATTCCCACATCATGGGTACGAACGCGATCGGTGCGATGATCGTCGCCGGATCTGCCGGCTTCATGAAAACGCATTATCGCACGTTCAATATCCGCAGCGAGGAACTCACGCCCGGCGATGATTACGGCATGATGCGCGAGGTATTAAGCCGGCGTTTTTCGCGGCTGTTGAAGGAGACGCCGCGAGCGGCGAATCCTCGTCCTGAGGAGGCGCAAAGGCCCGTCGCCACCGAGGAGACCATACACGCAGCACCCTTCGAGACGCCGCTTGCAAAGTCGGCTGTTGCCGACTTTGCAGACACTGCTGATCTCGGGAACACCCGAGATCAGACGGCTCCTCAGGGTGAGGGCGACGACGCTTTCCCCGCCTGGCCCGATCTCGTCCTCATCGACGGTGGGCGCGGGCAGTTCGATGCGGCACGCCAGGTCTTCACCGAGCTCGGCATTACCGGCGTGACGCTCGTCTCGATCGCCAAGGGGCGCGACCGCGATGCCGGACGCGAGACATTCTTCGTCGAGGGGCGCGAGCCGTTCCATCTGCCGCCGCGCGATCCGGCGCTCTATTTCGCTGAGCGCCTGCGCGACGAAGCGCATCGCTTCGCGATCGGCACGCATCGTGCGCGGCGCAAACGTGAATTCACAAGGAGCCCGCTCGACGAGATCGGCGGCATCGGACCGGCGCGCAAGCGGGCGCTTCTCCAGAGCTTCGGGACCGCCAAGGCGATTTCGCGCGCAGCATTGGCCGACCTTGAGAAAGTGCCCGGCATCAATGCCGCTACCGCGCGGCTCGTTTACGACTATTTCCATGAGCGGCGGTAATGGCGGAACGGATATGCTCCGTCGCGGCGTTCCCCTGCGGAGACGACGCGGTTGACCTCGCCGCGCTGACCATGTTCCTAAGCGCGCCATGGCGATAACGACGGTCCAGACAGGAGCGCATCGGCGCTGGACGCTGCCGAATATCCTGACCTATGGCCGGGTCATCGCGGTCCCGGTCGTCGTCGTCCTCCTGTTCTGGCCGGATCTGGCCTGGATGCGCTGGACGGCGCTTTGCATCTTCATCTTGGCCGGAGTCACCGATTTTTTCGACGGCTATTTGGCGCGTGCCTGGTCGCAACAATCCTCGCTCGGCCGGATGCTCGATCCGATCGCCGACAAGCTGCTCGTCGCCGCCGTCCTCCTCATGCTCGTCGCCGATCACACGATCACGAGCTTCTCGATCTGGGCGGCAATTGTCATCCTCTGCCGGGAGATCCTGGTCTCGGGCCTGCGCGAATACCTGGCCGAGCTCAAGGTGTCCGTGCCGGTCAGCAAGGTCGCCAAGTGGAAGACGACGCTGCAGCTCGTCGCGCTCGGCTTCCTCATCGCCGGGCGCGCCGCCGATCTCATGGTGCCGGGCGTCACCCAGATCGGGCTCATCCTGCTCTGGGTTGCTGCGATCCTGACGCTTTACACCGGCTGGGATTATATGAAGGCCGGCATCAAGCACGTGGTGGACGAGTGAACTCCAGATGAAAGCGCTGTACTTCGCCTGGGTGAGGGAGCGGATCGGCCGGGCGGAAGAGGAGCTGGCGCCCCCGCCCGATGTCGCCACGGTCGGCGATATGATCACCTGGCTGAAAACGCGCGGCGAGGAATATGCCTACGCCTTCGAGAATGGCCGCACTATCCGTGCTGCCATCGATCGCATTCACGTCAAACACGATGCACCAATCTCGGGCGCCCGCGAGGTTGCCTTCTTCCCGCCGATGACGGGGGGGTGACGTGGCGGTGGCGCCGACAATCCGGGTCCAAAGCGAGCCCTTCGATACGGCAACGGAGATAGCGGCGCTCGCAACAGGGCGTACCGATATCGGCGCGGTCGTCACATTCACCGGGCTCTGCCGCGACGAGGGCGGCCGGCTGGCCCGCCTCGATCTCGAACATTATCCCGGCATGGCGGAAGCCGAGATGGGGCGCGTCGCCGATGAAGCGCTCCAGCGCTGGCCCCTCTTCGGCCTGACGGTCATCCATCGGTATGGACCGATTCGTCCGGGCGAGCCGATCGTGCTCGTCGTGACCGCTTCCTTGCATCGCACCGCCGCTTTCGATGCCGCTGAATTCCTGATGGATTATCTCAAGAGCGCCGCCCCCTTCTGGAAGAAAGAGGTGCTCGCCGAAAGCAGCGAAGCCGGCTGGGTTGACGCCAGGCACGAAGATCAACAGGCACTCGCTCGTTGGTGAGCTCATAACATAAGTTATATGCCGAGGGTGAAACCTTCCGCCTCGCAGCGGCTTTCCTCCTTGGGGTTAGGAGGGGCCGATGTCAGCCGGGGTTCTCATCGTCGAGGACGAGCCGCTTTTGCGCTCGATGGCGGTCGAATTCCTCAGCGAAGCCGGTCTCGTTACGTTCGAAGCCGAAAATGCTACCGAGGCGCTTGAGCTTTTGAACGATCGGGCGGCGGAGGTTGCCGTCCTCTTCACCGACGTTCGCATGCCAGGCTCAATGGATGGGCTCGATTTGGCGCGCGTCGCTCATAGCTCGTGGCCGTGGATCCGCGTCATCGTCACGTCCGGCGCGTTCGGCAAACCATCTGACAAGCTTCCCAACGATGCCGATTTTCTAAGGAAACCCTGGTTGCCCCTCGATCTGCTTGCCCATGTTCTCAAGGCCGCGACGGAGTTCAACGCGCTACAGGTTGGCCCAGCAGTGCAAACGCAAGCCTAAGGCTTCGTTCCGTTGCCAGTCTCTTGGGCGCGCGCCGGCTGACTTGCTGGCTAAGCCATAACAGTTCCCCCTGTCGCCTAGGGAGAAGCGACAGGGGGTCCTGGGAGGCTGGACATCATGAAATGTCCGCAACCGATCGGTGATATCAGAGGGCCGAGGATCGCCGATCAGTTCCGTTACTCTACAAGGGTAGGCTCCCCGCGCGCCTTAACCCATGTGAACAGGCGCTAACTTTGTGCGCGTGAAGAAGATTGTTCTTGTGATCTGCGCTTGCACAGCAATGCTCAGCTCCAAGTTACAGTTATTTTGAAATGGACAGAAGCACCCGATAGCGCGATCTATCGAACTACACGAATGGCTTGCTCCGCGTGCGTCATGGCGGGTGCAGCCTCCCGTCTCTTGAGCACTTTGTCGTGATTGCACTCACAAAGACGGCTGCACGCATTGCGCATCAACTCGCACCGCTCGCTCTGCAGGCGCGTCTCATTAGCGCGTCAATGTCGGTGAACGGGCGTGTACGATTCACAACGAGCTTCGGACTGGAAGATCAGGCGATTACGCATGCGATCGCCGCGAATGCGCTCGCAATTGAGATCGTTACGATCGATACCGGACGGTTATTTGCAGAGACTTACGACGTTTGGGCGCAGACGGAGGAGCGCTACGGCATCCGTATCGCGGCGGTGATACCGGATCGCGATCGCCTTGAGGTCTTAGTCGGCGAGCACGGTATCAACGGCTTCCGTACGTCACTGCGGAATCGGCAGGCCTGCTGCGCAGTTCGCAAGAGCGAGCCCCTGCGCCGCGCCCTTGTCGGTGCGAGCGCCTGGATCACCGGACTGCGTGCCGAACAATCGCAACATCGACGACACACGCCTCTTGCCGAATTCGACGAGCAGCACGGCCTCATCAAGATCAATCCGCTCGCCGACTGGATCGCGCGCGACGTGGCACGTTACGTCGCCGACAATCGCATTCCCTACAACGTCCTTCACGACCGCGGATTTCCGTCGATCGGCTGCGCTCCCTGCACCCGCGCCGTTCGCGTCGGCGAACCGGAGCGCGCCGGCCGCTGGTGGTGGGAAGAAGATCAGAAGAAAGAATGCGGTTTGCATCTGCGCCCGAGTGCGACGCCGGAAACTGGACCGTCAATGACGCCAGAAAGAGAACCCGCGTAATGGGCTACGACGCTCCCATTCTTGTGCCTCCGTCATCTCAAGAGCGAAGACTTGCAAGCGGGCACGCGCTCACACATCTGCAGCGGCTCGAAGCAGAGAGCATGTATATCCTGCGCGAAGCGATCGCGCAGAGTGAGAACCCCGTCCTGCTCTACTCGATCGGCAAGGATTCGTCGGTTCTTCTGCATCTCGCAATGAAAGCGTTTTATCCGGCGCGGCCGCCCTTTCCGCTGCTTCATGTCGACACGACGTGGAAGTTCAAGGAGATGATCGCCTTTCGCGATGCGCGCGCCAGGACCCTCGGCCTCGAGCTTTTGGTACACACCAACCGGGAGGGAATCGCGCGAGGCATCAATCCGTTTGTGCACGGATCGGATGTGCACACGGACGTGATGAAGACGCAGGCGCTACGTCAAGCGCTTGATCGACACGGTTTTGACGCGGCGATCGGCGGCGCGCGGCGCGACGAGGAGGTCTCGCGCGCCAAGGAGCGAGTCTTTTCCCTGCGCAGCGCAAATCACGGTTGGGATCCGAAACGCCAGCGTCCCGAGCCGTGGCGCCTCTACAACGGTCTGAAGCGCAAAGGCGAGAGCATGCGCATCTTCCCGCTATCGAATTGGACTGAGCGCGACATCTGGCTTTACATCTATCAGGAGAGAATCCCGATCGTGCCGCTCTATTTTGCCGCAAAGCGCCCGGTCGTGACGCGCGGCGGCACGCTTATCATGGTCGATGACGAGCGCATGCCGCTCGAGCCAGGCGAGACACCGCAATTGCGGTTGGTGCGCTTTCGGACACTCGGCTGCTATCCGCTGACCGGCGCAATCGAAAGCACGGCCGCGACATTGCCGGATATCATCCTGGAGACACTCGCCGCATCGACATCCGAGCGCCAAGGCCGCCTGATCGATTCGGACGGCGCAGCGTCTATGGAGCGCAAGAAGCAGGAAGGCTATTTCTGATATGTTCGATGCTCCATCGGATCAGGCTTTCGAAAGCTTCCTCGATACGCAGAGTCGCCGCGATGTGCTGCGCCTCATCACCTGCGGCTCGGTCGACGACGGCAAGTCGACGCTGATCGGCCGGCTCTTGCATGACGCGAACCAAGTCTTCGAGGATCAGCTGACGCGGCTCAAGCGCGATTCCCGGCGCTATGGCACGCAAGACGGCGATATTGATTATGCGCTGCTCGTCGACGGCCTCGCCGCCGAGCGTGAACAAGGCATCACGATCGACGTTGCTTATCGCTTTTTCGCGACGGACAAGCGCTGCTTCGTCGTCGCCGATGCGCCCGGCCATGAACAATATACCCGCAACATGGTGACGGGCGCGTCAGTTGCCGACCTCGCGGTGTTGCTTGTCGATGCGCGCAAGGTTCTCAACCGCCAGACGCGCCGGCACAGTCTGATCCTTTCGATGCTCGGCGTGCGCAAGGTCGTGCTCGCCGTTAATAAGATGGATTTGATCGGCTGGTCGCAGAACCGCTTCCAGGCTATCGTGGCGGAGTACGAGGCTTACGCAGAGTCGCTAGATTTCACAGAGATTGTCGGCATTCCCCTATCCGCGCTCAGCGGCGACAATGTCGTGCATCCGGGGATCGCCCCATCCTGGTATGAGGGGCCGACCCTGCTGCAGTATCTCGAAAGTGTCCCCCCCGCGGGAGCCGAGGCGAACGTCCCCTTCCGGTTCTGCGTACAATGGATCAATCGCGGCCGCAGCGATTTCCGCGGCTACGCCGGTTTTGTGTCCAGCGGCAAGATCCGCGTCAACGACCGTATAAGAGTCCAGCGCTCTCAGCAGGAAGTTGAGGTCACTCGCATCGCCACATATGACGGCGATCTCGACGAAGCTGTCGCCGGCCAATCCGTGACTTTGGCTTTGGCCGACGAGATTGATGTCTCCCGTGGTGACGTTCTCACGTCCCTCGAGGCTAAGCGGCTCTTTGCGGATCGCCTCTCCGCGCGGCTGTTCTGGACCGGCGAACGGCCGCTGGCGGCAGGCGAACGATTCGAGTTGAAGCTCGCAACGGCGAGGCGGCGCGCGATCGTCGAGCGCGTCACGCACAGGGTCGATCCCGACAGTGCCGAGCGGGAAGCCGCCGACCGTCTCGTGAACAACGACATCGGCGAGATCGTCCTTGGCCTCGACTGGCCGCTTACGCTGGAGCCTTACGTATGCAGCCGTGATCTCGGTAGCTTCATCCTCATCGATCGCGAGCACTTCGATACCGTGGGGATCGGGCTCGTCCTCGAGCCGGACGCGCCGCTCGCTCCCGGTCGAGGCGAACAGAAGCGCCCATCTGGACTAAGATCCGTTTTCCGGAAGCTCGGGTTCGGCAGGGTGTCATGAATCTGGCTCAGCCCTTCGGCAGAAGCGGCGTGAGCTCCTTGTCGAGTTGCTCGACCGTCATTTCGCCTGAAACGCGCTTGCCATTGATGAAGAAAGTCGGCGTGGCGTTGACGCCGAATTTTTCCGCCCCGCGATCGCGCACCGTGTTCACTTTGTCATAGAGCGCCTGATCCTTCAGGCACTTTTCGAACGTCTCCTGGCCCATGCCGGTCTGTTTGACGATGTTGGCTAGGCCATCGAGCGGCTTGTCAATGAACGCCCAGTTCTTCTGCTGCCCGAACAGAAGCTCGATCATAGCCTCGCGTTTGTCGCCCGCGCAGCGCGCCAGCATGAAGCCCGCAGTCGCTAGCGGGTCGAGCGGGAACTCTCGTAACATGAACTTCGCCTTGCCGGTGTCGATGTATTTCGACTTCAGCGTCGGATAGACTTTGGTGTGGAAGGTCGCGCAGTGCGAGCAGGTCATCGATGCATATTCGACGATCGTCACCGGCGCGTTTGCCTCTCCCTCCACCACGTCGGGCAGGGCTCCCTCCGCCATCAGCTGCTCGACATCGACACGCGCATTTTGCGCGGCGGCCGATGTCAGTCCGACGAGCTGTGCCGCCGCAAGAGCTGAACCCGCGGCGGCGAATTTCAGGAGATCGCGACGCGACTTGTTGGGAACGAGCATGGGTTTCCAATCGTGACGGCTAAGCCCAGAGAGTAGCCGCAACATTTAGGGCATTTTCGGGCAAAGTGCATTGCGGCGAGGTCCTGCGCGGCTAATCGGAATGCTGCACTGGCCTGTCCGTCCCCATCGCCGGCCAGGAATGGCGGGTCCTTTCCCACACTGAATAATCGGGTGCCGGAAAGGTCTGATCGGCGAAGGCGCCAACAGCGACGGCGATCAGGTCCGGAGCGGCTTCGGATTTCCAGTAGACGGTCGACCCGCAGATCGGACAGAAGTTGAAGGTAAGGCGATTACCGCTATCAGCCACACGAGCATATTGGCTCGCATTTCCCCGCGTCTTGACGCGATCATAATTGAAGCGCGCCTGAACGCTGAAAACACTGCCGGTTCGCCTTTGGCATTCCAAACAATGGCAGGCGGAAATGCGCACCGACTCACCCTCGCAAGTGACACTCAGTTGCCCGCAATTGCAGGCGGCATGTCTGGCGCTCATTTTTCCTGTTCCGCTCCCGTTGCGTCACTAGGAGGGGCCAAGACGCGCGCACCGAGGCGTGCAAGGGCGTCCCGCAAAGGTTCCTCTTCGATGCCTATGACCTGACGCTCGGCTTCGGCGCGAGCGAGCGGGTCCTCGGGCGCACGCCGCGGCGCGGCAGGCGCCCGGTCGATTTTCTCCTGCCGGATTTTCAGCCGCCCGACGCAGCGCCAGCCGAGGTGGGCGTTGACCCGGTCGATCAGCACCGCAGAAAGGTGCTGGATTTCTAGCCCGAAGCCCGGCTCGACGCGTAGGATGAGCGCGGCGGGGGGGCGTGGCTCCATGGGATCGCGCTTCACGCCCGCAGGCGGCCATTGCAGACGCAGCGGTTGGCTGCTCGCGGCAATGCGCGCGCCGACGATCTCTTCCCAGTCGAGCAGCAGCGCCGATTCCCCGAAACCCTGCCGCGCCACCGCCGGGTCGAGGATTTTCGGCACGAAGTCGGCTAAAGGCTGCGACCAGGGCCGCTTGCGATCAGGGGTGCGTGGCGCCATCGTCTATAAGTGCCTTCCTTTGGGGACAGACGCCAGCGCGGCTTGACCCTCGCACCTCGCGGCCCCCAATACCCACATGGTCAGGCACGCGGCCGCTGTTGGGCCAGCCCCCGCTCACAATCCAGCTGCCGAACTGCTGGCCTGGTACGACCGGCACCGGCGGCGGCTGCCCTGGCGCGCCGAGCCCGGCCGGCAAGCCGACCCCTACGGTGTCTGGCTCTCCGAGATCATGCTGCAGCAGACGACGGTCGCCGCCGTGCAGAAATATTTCCGCGCCTTCATGGCGCGCTGGCCGACGGTCGGCGCGCTGGCCGAGGCCCCAGTCGAAGAGGTCATGAAGCAATGGGCGGGCCTCGGCTATTACGCCCGCGCCCGCAACCTCCACGCCTGCGCCAAGACCGTCGCGCACGAACATGCCGGGCACTTCCCGCGCACGCAAAAAGACCTCCTCGCCCTGCCCGGCATCGGGCCCTACACCGCCGCGGCGATTGCCGCGATCGCTTTCGATCAGCGCGCCGTGGTCATCGACGGCAATGTCGAGCGGGTCGTCGCGCGGCTCGCAGCGATCGACACGCCGCTGCCGCCGGCGAAGGCCGCGATCCGCGCCGCCGCGGACGAGCTCACGCCGGACGCTCGGCCCGGCGATTTCGCGCAAGCAATGATGGACCTCGGCGCGACGATCTGCACGCCGCAGCGGCCCGCCTGTGCACTCTGTCCTCTACGCGAGTTTTGCCGCGCCTTTGCAATCGGCGAGCAGGAGCGCATTCCGGTGAAGGCAATCAAACCGGAGCGGCCGCTCCGGCTGGGAGACATCTTTGTGTTTCGCGTGGACGAGAAGGTTCTCGTGCAAACGCGCGCGCCACGCGGGCTGCTCGGCGGAATGACAGAATTCCCGAGTTCCGATTGGACAAGCGGTGACACGGCGCAAGACAATGAAATCGCGTTTCCGGTCGAAGCGCGCTGGAAGCGCCTGCCCGGCCATGTCGAACACGTCTTCACTCATTTCGCGCTGCATCTGACGGTCTACACAGCCGAAGCGCCCGACGCTGCCGCACCGGCTGGGATGCGGTTCATCGACATCGGCGCATTGCGCCGCGAAGGCCTACCCAGCGTCATGCTGAAAGTCGCAGCGCATGCCGGCCTGTCGCAGAAGCCTTCCCGAACCAACAGAATCAGGCAGCCGGCCGCTTCAGCATGAAAGCCTGGCGCTTGCATTCGGCTACAAGCGTTCCGTCCTGCTTGTAGGCGCGGTGATAGAATTCGACGAGCCCGGCATCGGGCCGCGATTTCGACTCGCGCTTCGACACGATCTCAGTCTCCACCCGCACCGTATCGCCCTCAAACAGCGGCGCAGGAAACTTCACGTCCGTCATGCCGAGATTGCCGATCGTCGTGCCGACCGTCGTATCGCCGACCGAAATCCCGATCATCAGGCCGAGCGTGAACAGCGAGTTCATCAGCGGCCTGCCCCACTGCGTTTCGTTCAAGCAAAAATCCGCGTCGATATGGAGCGGCTGCGGGTTCAGGGTCATGTTCGAGAACAGCATGTTGTCCATCTGCGTGACCGTGCGCCGAAGGCCATGCGCGATCTTCTCGCCGGGGGCGAAATCCTCGAAATAGATGCCGCCGCGCGGATGCCGCTCGCCTCTCACCATGTCCCCCTCCGATACACGTGCCGCTCACAGCCACTTAAGCTGCCATTTACCATAAATCTTCATGGTTGCGGCACGGGACGGAGAGCGTCCGACCGCTTTGAAGTGACGCGAATGCTGGTGCGCAAGTTCATGCTCTGGGTCGGCCAGGTCTCCGCTTCAGAGCGGGCCGAGGGCGCCGGGGCTCTCGCGCGCGCCTATCTCTACGGCGATTTCGCTGAAGGTGAAAAGCGCGACGCTGAAATCGCGCTCTTCTCGCTGCTCGACGATCCCTCGCCGATCGTCCGCAAGTCGATTGCGGAAGCCTTCGCGAGCGCGCTCGACGCCCCGCACGCGATCGTGCTCGCGCTCGCCAACGATCAATCCGCGATCTCTTCGGCCGTGCTCAGCCGATCGCCGCTCCTCTCGGACGCGGAGCTCATCGACTGCTCCGCAATCGGCGACGCCTTCGCGCAGGCGGCGATCGCGCTGCGCCCGCGTCTCTCCGGCAGTGTCTGCGCGGCCCTCGCGGAGATCGGTTCACGCGAGGCGCTGATCGCACTCGCTGTCAACCCCGGCGCGGATGTCGCAGACTTCTCGTTGCGCCGGATGATCGAGCGCTTCGGCTCCGACGGCGAAGTGCGTGAAGCGCTTCTCTCCCGCCCGGAGCTGCCGGCGGCTTTACGCAGCGCGCTTGTTGAAGCGACGGCGCGGACCCTGTCCGACTTCGTCACCTCCCGCTCCTGGCTTTCCGCTGAGCGCGCCGAGCGCGTCACTCGCGATGCGCGCGAGAGCGCCAACATCATGATCTCGGCGGAAAGCGCTAGGGATCGCGACTATGCCGCCGCGTGCGAGCTCGTCGCCTATCTGCGTCAATCAGGGCAGCTCACGGCCGGGCTCATCCTGCGTTCGCTTCTCTCCGGTCACACGACGTTGTTCGAAACGGCGCTCTGCGAATTGTCGGGGATGCCGGCACGGCGCGTTGCGGGTCTTATCAGGGATTTCCGCAGCACAGGGTTCGCCGCACTCTATAATCGCGCCGGGCTTCCGGCCGGCCTGCTGCCGGCCTTCCGCGCCGGACTCGAAGCGCAGCGCGAGTTCGGCTTTGCAAGCGAGAGCTGCCATACGGTGCGTCTGTCACGCAGCATTATCGAGCGGGTACTTACGGCCTGCGAAGATACGAAGGCTGGCGAGCTCAACGGCCTGCTCGCGTTGCTGAGGCGGTTCGAAACCGAGGCGCTGCGCGAAGAAGCGCGCGTACTTGCGCTCGATTTGCGCGGCCCGGAGCAAGAGGGCAATGTCGTTGTGCCGATGGTCTCGCCGGCCCCGGAGCGCCTGAGCCCGCCTATGATCGATCTCGAAGCGCTCGAAGCGGAAATTTTGCAGGCGGCTTAACGGGCAAGAACACCGCACAAATCTCCTCCAATAGGAGGCAGGGCGGAAGCTCGTCTATGCAGGACTGTGTCAGTTGAAAAATCCGACGACATCTTCGATCATCGATAACGTCCCGGCGAAATGAACGTACAGCCAGAACGCTGTGACGAGCAGCGCGTTCAGAACGAGCGACGCGACAAGAGCGATGCGATAGCGTCGAATTGGTTGCACGTGTTTCGGCCTGACCATCATATCTGCTAGCACTCTTTCTTCGCGAAGCCACGCGGCTGCGCTCAGTCAACCGCGTGACAACTAACAGAAGCGAACGCGTCACTGTCACTTCCAATAGGCCGTCGTAAGCATAATTGATACTGGTTGAAGGCAATACCCTCAGATATCGCGCTCAGAAGGACGGTGTATGAAAAGAGCCGCGATTTTCGGCAACACCGGCGGTGGCAAATCGACACTTGCCAGACGTTTGGCCGATATAGCCCGGCTGCCGCTCTATTCGCTGGACCTGATCCAGTACAAAGCCGGCGGCGGCGAAGTTCCGCACGATGAGTACTTGCAGGCGCATGCGGACCTGCTGCGCCGGGACGAGTGGATCATCGACGGCTTTGGCTGTATTGCGACTGCCTGGGAGCGGTTCGCGGCAGCCGACACGCTGGTCTACATCGATCTGCCTCTCGTCACGCACTACTGGTTTGTGACAAAGCGCCTGATCCAAAGTCCGTTCGTAGCTCCGGCGGGCTGGCCGGAAAACAGTCCGATCTGGCGCAGCACGATCAACAGCTACAAGGTCGTCTGGCGCTGCCATCGCCGGCTTACGCCGAAATACAGACAGCTCGTCGCTGATGCGGCGGCGTCGAAGCGGGTGCACCACCTGAAGTCACGCGCGGAGATGCGGGCATTCCTCGATGCTGTGAGGCGCGAGTATGCGAGCGGTTGCCCCTAGCCTCCTGCTGCCTTGACCGACAGCGCCAGACGACCTTGTAGCTGTTGATCGTGCTGCGCCAGATCGGACTGTTTTCC
>JAXDNH010000151.1:0-10929 GCA_034669525.1 Methylobacteriaceae bacterium
CAAGTTTGTCGCGGCGACGAAGAAGCTGAAAGTCGGGCCGGGATCGGATGCATCCTCGCGCATGGGACCGCTCGCCAACAGCCGCCGCGTCGATGCGATGGAGAGTTTCGTCACCGATGCCGTGCAGCGCGGGGCCAACGTACGTACCGGCGGCAAGCGCATCGGCAACGAGGGGTATTTCTTCGAGCCGACAGTGATGACCGACGTGCCGAGAGACGCCAAAATCATGAACGAGGAGCCGTTCGGTCCGCTGGCGCCGATCGCGTCATTCGGAAGTTTTGACGAAGTGGTCGAGGAGGCAAACCGGCTGCCCTACGGTCTTGCCGCCTATGCCTATACGCGCTCGACGCACACAGCGGCAGCGATCGGTGCTGCGATCGAAAGCGGCATGGTGTCGATCAATCACCATGGGTTGGCACTTCCGGAAGTGCCGTTCGGCGGCGTCAAGGATTCCGGCTATGGCTCGGAGGGCGGCGCCGAGGCGATCGAGGCGTATCTCAACACGAAGTTCGTGACGCAGGCGAACGTATAGCATTAGACCAGGACCTCACGCACGGCAAAGTGCCAGGGCGGTTGCGCGGTCCGCGCGCTGCGCCGTCCGGATTAAAGCTGAATGTCGAGCGTGACGCCGGACGCAAGCGGAGTGGTGCCGGCAGCTTTCGCCTCTTCCGCGCGGTCGAGCCGCACCATCGCGAGGCCGTGCTTGCCGGCAGACGATCCTATCATGCCAAGGAGGGTGTCGCCGGCTTTGATGTCAGCGCCTGGCGGCGGCGGATTTCCCGAAAACGCAACGTGGACGATGCGCTTTCGCGCCGTTCCGCGATGCTGCATCCGCGACACGACTTCCTGGCCGATGTAGCAGCCCTTCCTGAAGTCGATGCCGTTGATGCGATCCAAATTCGCTTCATGCGGAAACGCGTCGCCGTAAGTAAAATCAATGCCGCCCTTCGGCACACCGGCTGCGATGCGGCGGGAGTTGTAGGCGGTGGTATCCGACTGTGCCGAATCGGCCTGCTGACGCGGCACGTAGGCGCGGTATCCGAGCGACTCTGATCGTGGATCGCGCAGGACTATGCCTTGAGCCTGTGGCGCTGCATCGAGATACGCCAACACTGCGATATCGTCAGACCGATCTTCGATGGTGACTTTCGCGCGCAACCGGTAGAAGCCGAGCCGCCTTGCGAGATCACCGGCCTGCTCGCGCGCACAATCAATGAGAAAGGCGCGCGCGCCATCTTCCTCGATAGCAATAATAATCATATCGACAAGAATCTTGCCCTGCGGCGTCAGCAGCGCAGCGTAGCGCGCGTTCCCGGGCGCAAGACTTGTCACGTCATTGGTGACCAAGTCCTGCAGGAAAGTCTCCGATTGCGGGCCACTGACGTGCAGCACGCCTCGATCGGCAAGCAGGATGGGCTCGGAACTCTGGGATGTGATCATCGAACAACAGGTAAGCCGATTGGCCCAAGGCGCAACTGCTGTAGATGTGCACCAAGGGGTGCGGGCGGCAGGCTAATGCCTGCTCGCCGCTGAAAACTCGCCGCTCCGCACGCGCGCGGGCAGGCGCTCGGCAAAGGCAACGACCGGCTCCTCGCCATAGGTCGCGACAAGCTCCTGCAGGGCAGCGAACATGGCCGCGTGCGCGAAACATTCGCCTTCGACGCCGGCAAGCACCGCTTCGGCGAAAGCTTCGGTCACGAAGGCGAGCGCAACCTGCCTGTCTTCGCTGCCGAAACTTTCATCCGGCGCGGCTTCTGGAAGTGAAAGGGACATCGCCAAGGACATTAACGAGCGCACCCACGCGCGGCGACCAAGCTCTTGCGAAAAGGTTAACGCAACGGCTGGGATCGCTCAGGAGGCGCCGTAGCGATAATTGATGTCGCGTGCGATCCGTCCGCCTTCGGTGAGATAGCGCCCAATGACGGTCTCGGCGTTCGGCGTGCAGGTGCGGTAGATCACCTCGTAACCGCGGAAGCCGCGGTTGAAGGCACCTGCAAGCCGCTCCCGGCGGGTCTGGGTCTTCGCCTCGGCGTCGAGCAGCGCCGCCATTTTAGCGCGCCAAGCGTCTCCGTCACGCGCGCCGCATATGTCGCGGAGGTAAGAGAGCGCACCGAGGATTTCGGAGAGCCGGAGCAATTGCGGCTCGTAGGGCGGCGGCAGCCCTTCGATTGGCGGCTGTTCCGGCGTGGCCGATACCGAGGCCGACGGCTCGCCGGGCTTTGACCCTGGCGCGGCGCCCGGCTTCTGCAGCGCGGCGGGTGACGGCTGACGCACGAGCGGCCGCGCGGTCGGCCGCCGGTGAATCGGCGGCTGTTCGCGGGCCGCAGGCGGTTGGCGCGGTTGCTGTCCCCAAGGCCATCCGCCCCCTCCGAAAAAGCCGCCAGGTTGTTGTTGCTGCTGCTGCGGCGGCGCGCCCCAGAATTGCGCAAGCGCTGGCGGCGAGATGAGGACCCCGGCAAGGGCGGCGGCCCGCACTACAGTTCTCGCCGGAGCAACACGTCCTCTCATCCGGCGCTCTTTACCATGCTCGCACCGCGCCGCAGCAGCGCGCGCAGAGCCTCAGTCAGCGGCAGATCGTCCAAAGTTTGCGAATGGGCCCAGACGATCTGGCCGGCCTCAGGTCCGGGCTTCGGCTCGCCGGCGACCCAGCGGGCTGCAAAGGAGGCGATCACGTAATGATGCTTGATGTGGCCCTCTGCGTCGCGCTCGATGCGTTCGGCATGGCCGTTGAAGCCGATAATTTCGGCCTCCACCTCCACCTCCTCCTGCAATTCGCGCAGCGCCGCCTCGGTGAGGCGCTCGCCGGCCTCGACCAGGCCGCCGGGCAGGGTCAGCGCGCCCTTGGCCGGCGGGCGGGTGCGCGTCGCCAAGAGCACCTTGCCGTCGCGGAAGCAGGCGACCGACACCGCAAGCAGAGGCCGCGCGGGGTAGAGACGGGGATTGGGGCTCGCGTCCGCCATCGATGTCCTGTCATTGACCCGAGAAGGCGGCCTTTCTAGGTTCCGCGCGCTCAAGAAGGAAGACGCAATGCATGCGGCCGCGGCCGAAAGTTCGCTCGACCCGAAGCGCTCGTTCCAGGGCCTCGTCCTGACGCTGCAGCGCTTTTGGGCCGATCGCGGCTGCGTCATCCTGCAGCCCTACGACATGGAAGTGGGGGCGGGCACGTTCCACCCTGCGACGACGCTGCGCTCGCTCGGGCCGCGTCCATGGCGGGCGGCTTACGTCCAGCCCTCGCGCCGCCCCAAGGATGGACGCTACGGCGAGAACCCGAACCGGCTGCAGCATTACTACCAGTTCCAGGTGATCCTGAAGCCCTCGCCCGACGACCTGCAGGACCTCTATCTCGCCTCGCTCCAGGCGATCGGTATCGACGCGCATCTGCACGACATCCGCTTCGTCGAGGACGACTGGGAGAGCCCGACGCTCGGCGCCTGGGGCCTCGGCTGGGAATGCTGGTGCGATGGGATGGAGGTGTCGCAGTTCACCTATTTCCAGCAGGTCGCCGGATTCGAATGCGCGCCGGTCTCGGGCGAGCTCACCTACGGCCTCGAGCGGCTCGCCATGTATGTGCAGGGCGTCGAAAACGTCTACGACCTGAATTTCAACGGCCGCGACGGCGACGACCGCACCACTTACGGGGACGTCTTTCTGCAGGCAGAGCAGGAATATTCACGCTACAATTTCGAATCCGCGAACACCGAGAAGCTGTTCCGGCATTTTCGCGATGCGGAGGAAGAGTGCAAGGCGCTGCTTGCCGCCGGCGCGCCGCGCGAGAACGGCAATGATCGCCATCATAAGCTCGCGCTTCCGGCTTACGACCAATGCATCAAGGCCTCGCATCTCTTCAATCTGCTCGATGCCCGCGGCGTGATCTCGGTGACCGAGCGCCAGAGCTATATTTTGCGGGTGCGCGAGCTGGCGAAGGCCTGCGGCGCCGCCTGGCTGCAGACGGAAGCAGGCGGCGCGTAGCGCAAGCGCTTTGTTGGAGTCAGACACGCCGTCATTGCGAGCGCAGCGAAGCAATCCAGGAGCAAACGCGCGATGATTCCAGCACCACGTGCCCCTGGATTGCTTCGTCGCTACGCTCCTCGCAATGACGCACTCTTAGCTACTTTGCGGCTAACTGTTCCTGCGCCACGAGGGCCTTGATCTCCCCGACCAGCTCCGGATGCGCATCTTCCCACGCGCGCAGCTTTGTACGCTCCTCCGCAAGCCGCTGTGGCGCAGTCGCGTCGGCGAGCGGCACGCCAAAACCCGGCATGTCGACCGGCGGAGCGCGGTCGAGCAGCCGCGCCATGATCATGTCTCCGACTATCGGGCCGGGATGCAGCGTCTCGAGAAAGAACCGCGTATGCTTGCCAGATTCGGGGGGCGGAAAATCTTCAAGCGATAGCGGCGTGATCGGCGTGAAATCGAAGGCGCGGATCGTGCCTCGCCCCGGTAGCCTCGCAGCCGTTGCGAGGTTTTGCGCCAGGGCCTGCTTCCAGCTCTCAAACAGCGGCAGGAGCCCGCCGAGCGAATAGACTTCGAGCCGCGTCGCGTGGACCGGCATCAGCACGATGTCGACATCGACGCCGCGTGCTTTCGCGTAGGCGAGCGTCGCATCGAGATCGGCGAGGCGGGCGTCGAGAAATTCGGCATAAAGTTTTTGGCTGGCGAAAACATAATTGGGATAGAAATGGCGCAGCCGGGGCATTAGCGCATAATCGAGCGCGCGCGTCGCTGCTTCTGACCGCTCGTGCACATAGAAGCCGTCTATATCGATGTAAGGAAAGAACCTGCCGCGCAGCGCCGAGGCAGCCGCATCGAGCGATTTGCGCAAGGCCTCATACGACAAGAGATGTCGTGCATAACCGGACGCCAGCGGCGTGCCGGCCAATCCCGATTGTGCGAAATCCGCCTCGACACTCAACGGGCGGAAGAATTCTTCGAAATCGATGTTCCAGACGATGCGGCGGATGTTCGGAACGCGATCGAGGGCATACCGCACGACAATTCCGGTCTCATAGGAATGCGAGCCGTTGAGACCCGCATTGTAGGTCTGCATCTCCGCGAGCAAAAGCGAGCGCGGATCGAAGGCGAAAGCGATGCGTGACGAGCCGACAAAGAGAATATCGAGCGGCTGCTTATGCCGGGCGATTTCGATCGTCTTGATGACGCGATCGCCGCCGGTCGTCATCCGCAGATTATGTGGAAAAAGATGTCCGGGAATGATGCGCGTGGCGAAGAGGCCGAATGCGTCGACAGACAGGACCAGACTCACGACCGCAATAATGGCCGCGAACGCGCATGCGAGAACCTTCAAGAGGTAGGAGCGCATCACGTCCTCAGAACTGGAAATATAGGAATTCCGACGTTTCCCAGGACAGGAGCATGACCGCGGCCGCCGCGACGCCGCCGAGCGCCGCATAGCGGGCGGTTGGAGACCAGTGCAGCGCGAATTTCGCCGGTGCGACGGTGCCGAGAACCGGACGATATGCGCGCATGATCTGCTGCGTGTTCGGCAGGATCGCTGAAGCGACAAGGAGTGCAAGCGAGATCAGGATGACGGTAGGTGCCTCGGCGACGTTGGCGATCGGATGATGCAAGCCTTGCATTCCAACGAGCCCTTTCAGGATGACAACAGCGCTGTTGAGATCGGGCGCGCGGAAAATCACCCAGGCCACGATCACGGCAAGCAGCGTAATGATCCACGCGAGCGGCGCCGGCAGCCGCACCTGTGCAAACAATTCCCAGGCATGCGCGATGAGCAAATAGATCCCGTGCAGTGCGCCCCAGAGAATGAACGTCCATCCCGCGCCATGCCAAAAGCCGCCGAGAATCATCGTTGCCATCAGATTGACGTATCGTCTTGCCGGGCCGTGGCGCTTGCCGCCGAGTGGAATGTAGACGTAATCGCGCAGGAAGCGCGACAGCGTCATGTGCCATCCCCGCCAAAATTCGATGATCGAGAGCGCGGCATAAGGCGAATTGAAATTCGCCGGCAGCCGCACGCCGAACAAGCGCGCAAGCCCGATCGCCATGTCGCTATAGCCGGAGAAGTCGAAATAAAGCTGCACGGTGTAACCAAGCGCCGCCTGCCAGGCGAGCACGAAGCCGATCGCCGGCTCGTGCGACGCCGCTGCAAAAATCGGCGAGACATAATGCGCGATCTGGTCGGCGATGACGACCTTTTTGACAAGCCCGATGAGGAAGATCGTCACTCCGACGGCACTGTTCTCCCCGGCAAGCGCGCGCGCTTTTTGGGGATCGTGCGCCTCTTCACGGCCGAGCAGCCGGAACTGCGGCATCACCTCCGAATGGTGCACGATTGGCCCGGCGATGAGCTGCGGAAAGAAAAAGACGAAGAGGGCGAAGTCGGCCAGCCGCCGCGTCCGCGCGTGGCGCGCGTGGATGTCCGCGAGATAGGCGATTTTCTGAAATGTGAAGAAGGAAATGCCGAGCGGCAGAATAATATGGAGCAGCGGCAGGTCGCTTTTGGCAACATTGTTCAGCGTCTCGATGAAGAAGTCCGCGTATTTGAAGTAGGCGAGCAGTGCGAGATTGCCGGCAATGCCCATCGTAAAGAGCACTTTTCGCGGCGGCCCGTCCGCGTGCTGGATCGCATAGCCGATCCAGTAATTGGCGAGCATCGACGCGATGAGGAGAAGCAGAAAAGACGGACTCCACCAGGCGTAAAAGACCATCGAGGCGGCGATGAGCCATCCGACGAGCAAAATGTTACGACCGAAGCGGCGCAGCACATGGAAGCCGAGCAGCACCGCGGGCAAAAAAACGAACAGGAAAACCGGCGAGGTAAACAGCATCGCCTAATGCTCTGCGATGCCGCGGCGCCAGTTATCTGCGACTTCGGCGAGTCGCGAACGCGGCTTGATGATCAGCGCACGCACGATGTCGCGGACGCGCTGCCTGTCGCTTTCGGCTACGATATACTCGACAGGCGACTTGCCATCAATGCGCGCCAGAGTAAGCGCCGGCAGCAGCGTGGCGCAGCGCCGTTCCATTCCGCTGGGGTTTTCCCAGTCGACCAGAGCGAGGTACGTCGCCGTAAACTGCGTAAAAGCGTCCAGCAATGCATCTGCCTGGGACGGCAGGGGAATGCATTTCAACAGGAGATGATTTAGGCAAAAGGCAACATCGAAGGCGGGATCGCCGTGCCAGGCGCATTCGGCGTCGAGAAAGACCGGACCGGAGGGAGCGATCAGGATGTTCTTGGGGCTGACATCGCCGTGCACCAGCGCGCGCTTCGTTGCCGCGGTGCGCTCGGCAAGCGATCGCAATTGCGGCGCGATGTCGGAATGCCGGCGGGCCGTTGCGAGCAGATACGGCTCGAGCCGGATCGCGTGAAAGATATGATCGGAGGCGAAGGCGGCGGCGATGCTTAGGTCTTTTGCTGTCACCGAATGAATGGTCGCGAGCGCGGCACCGACTTCGCTGGCGAAATGCGGCTCCACCTCGCCGCGAAGCAGTACCTCTTTCCAAAGCGGATAACCTGCCGGATCAAGATACGCCATCGCGAACATCGTGCCGTCGGCGCTGCTGCCGTGCAAAGAGGGCACCGCATCCGGCAATATCGTCTGCACACGCTTCATCCAGGCATATTCGTAGGTGCTGCGCTCGACCGGCGCCTGCCAATCCGCCGCGACACGCAGAGCGGGCAGGGCGCGTTTGATGCAGAGCCTTCGATGCGGCGTTTCGATGAGCCAAATGTCGGAGGAGACGCCACCGGTCAGGGGACGCGCGGCGATAATGCTGTCGGCTAGTCCGAGCTCACGCAGGAAAGCGTGCATTTCCGGCGGGAGATTGGCGTCGGTGGCCGCGGACGCAGGAGCCGCAATCATGCGGCGGGCACAGTGCGCGCGCCGGCAAGCACACGTGTTCCGGCGTAAGGAATGCGCGCGTCTTCGCCAATCCGCGTGAGCTGATTGTATTTCGTCAGCCGCTCGCTGTTGCGCAGCGAGCCGATCTTGATCTGTCCGCCGGCGGTGCCGACGGCAAGATCCGACATGAAGGCATCCTCGGTTTCGCCGGAGCGAGCCGAGATCACTGTGGCATAGCCTGCCTCACGCGCGGTTCGGATCGCGTCGAGAGTTCCCGTCAGCGTGCCGTTCTGATTGAGCTTGATCAGCACGCAATTGGCGGCGCCGCGCGCGATGCCGGTCGCGATGCGAGCGGGATTGGTGCAGAAGAGATCGTCGCCGACCACTTGGATGTCGGCGAGGACTCGCGTGAGCGTTGTCCAATTCTCCCAATCCTCGTCATGTAGAGCATCCTCGATCGAGACGATCGGATAGGTTTTGCTCCACCTCACCATGCGCTTGATCATCTCCGCGCTCGATAATGTGCGGCCCTCGCGGGCCAGGACGTAATCGCCGCGCTCATTGGCGAGCGATGTCGCGGCGATGTCGAGGGCAATCCCGACATCGCCCCCCGGAACGAAGCCGGCCTCCTCGATTGCTTCGATCATCAAATCGAGTGCGGTTTCCCCCGTCGGGCAGCCGGGGCTCAAGCCGCCTTCATCCGCGAGCAACGTCGGCGCGCCGTATCGTGCCACCACGCTTTCCGCAGCGGCGCGAACCCGCATCATCATGTGCAGCCCCGATGAGTAATCTTCAGCCGAAAGCGGCACGGCGAGAAAATCCTGCACGTCCATGCCGCGTCCGGCATGCAGACCGCCGCTGAAAATATTCACCATCGGCACGGGCAGCGTCATCTGCGTTGTCCCGCTGATCTCGGCGATGCGTCGGTAAAGCGGCTCGCCTTTGGCCGATGCGACTGCGCGGCACGCGGCGAGCGACACCGCAAGGATCGCATTCGCGCCAAGCCGCGACAAAGACGGCGTGCCATCGGCCTCGCGCATGCGCGCGTCGAGGCCGCGCTGATCCTCGGCATCGCGTCCATGCAGCGCACGCGCGATGTCGCCGTCGATATGCGCAACGGCGCGCTTGACGCCGCGGCCAAAATATTCGGTTGCGACGCCGTCGCGCAGTTCGTGCGCCTCGTTGTGGCCTGTCGAGGCGCCGGAGGGCACCGAAACGCGGCCGGTCGCGCCGCCTTCGAGCAGGACATCGGCCTCGACGGTTGGCCGGCCGCGGGAGTCAAGGATTTGCCGCCCTGTGATGCGGGAGATGGAGGTCCGGCTCATGTTGTGAAGCTCGGCAGGGCAAATCCAACGGTCAAGCCCGAAAATCCTTGAGCGCCAAAGCCATGCGACCAAATGGGGATGGCCACGAGCGTCACCCGCGTTGACACCCGGGGTACATTTCGCGCAGAACCGGCGCAACTACAAACCAACGTGCAAGGGAGAGATTAAGACATGACCACGCGTCAGCAATTGTCGATTCGCCATACGCTTCTCAGCGGAGCCGCCGCCCTTGCCTCGCTGTTCGCGGTCGCGCAGGCAGAGGCCGCCGATCCGATCAAGATTGCCGTCATCGCCGAAGCGCAGGCGATTGCCGGCGCGTCCATTCCGCAGGCGGCGCAGCTCGCCGCCGATGAGATCAACGCCAAGGGCGGCGTCGACGGCCGGCAGATCCAGATCATCACCTACGACAATAAGAGTTCGTCCGCGGATTCCGTGCGCGCGTTCCAGCGCGCCGTGTCGGATGACAAGGTGAACGCCGTCATCGCAAGCTATATCAGCGAAGTGGTGCTCGCGCTCGAGCCTTGGGCGGCGCGGCTGAAGACCGTGATGATCACGCCGGGCGCCGCGTCGAACCAGATCACCAAAGCCGTCCACGACGATTACGAGAAGAACAAATACACGTTCCACGGCTATCTGACCTCGGCCGCGCTGGCGATGTCGGTCTGCGACGGCGCCAAGGACATTCTCGTCAACGATCGCAAGATGAAGACCGCCGTGATCTTCAGCGAGGATGCGGCGTGGACGACGCCGCTCGACGCCGGCTACAAGGAATGCCTGCCGAAGATCGGCCTGCAAGTGCTCGACCACATCCGGATGTCGCCGGACACGACCGATTTCACGCCTATCTACAACAAGATCGAGGGCGAAAAGCCCGACGTGATGATCACCGGCATCAGCCATGTCGGCGTGCAGCCGACGGTGCAATGGAAGAACCAGCAGGTGCCGATCCCGATGCTGGGGATCGCATCGCAGGCGACAAACTCGACCTTCTGGAAAGATACGAACGGCGCGGCCGACGGCGTGCTGTTCCAGTCGGTGTCCGGCCCCGGCGTTGCCGTAACCTCGAAGTCGGTGCCCTTCGCCGACGCGTTCAAGCAGAAGTACGGCAACTTTCCGTCCTATGCCGGCTACACGGCGTATGACGAGGTCTACTACATTGCCGATGCAGTGAAGCGCGCGGGATCGACGGATTCCGACAAGCTCGTCGCGGCTTTGGAGAAAACCGACTGGGAAGGCACGATCGGCCGCATCCAGTTCTACGGCAAGGAAGATCAGTTCACCCACGGCCTGAAATACGGCAAGGGCCTGATCACCGGCATGATCTCGCAATGGCAGGACGGCAAGCAGGTTGCGGTTTTGCCGCCGGAAATCGCCAACGGGAAGATTCGCTTCCCGAGCTTCATCAAAGCGCAAAATCCCTGAGCAACGCGTGAACGGCCTCGGCATTTGCCGGGGCCGTTTTTTTCGCGCGTAGCTGACAAACGGCGCCTTCAGGTCGCGACGCCATGCTTGCCCTGCAAATTCTCGTCGACGGTTTCGCGATCAGCGCGCTTTATGCGCTCGGTGCGACAGGCTTCACGCTGATCTTCGGTGTTTCCGGCGTGCTCAATCTGTCGCATGGCGGGTTGATGGTGCTCGGCGCGGTCGCCGCCTGGGCCGCCACCAACGAGCTCCACGTCGGCGCCTATCTCGCGGCTTTATTCGGCATTGGCGTCACGCTGATTGCGGCGTTCGCCACCTATTTCATCGTCGTACGGCCGCTGCAGACCTCGCGTCGAATTCCG
>JAXDNH010000152.1:0-24295 GCA_034669525.1 Methylobacteriaceae bacterium
GCCGGCGAGGGCGAGTGGCAGGACTGGCTCGTCGACAACAGCGCATCCCAGGAGACGGTGCTCGCCCAGCAGGAAGAGAGCGAGAACCGCCACCAGGCCCTGCGCGGCGCGCTCTCCGTCTTGAACCCGCGCGAGCGCCGCATTTTTGAAGCGCGCCGGCTCAGCGAGGACCCGATCACGCTGGAAGAATTATCCGGCGAGTTCGACATTTCGCGCGAGCGCGTCCGCCAGATCGAGGTGCGCGCCTTCGAGAAAGTGCAGCAGGCGGTGAAGCAGGGCCTCTCCAAGATCGAGGCGCTGCCGCCGCCGGCGGCGCGCGTCACGCATCACGAAGGTGCGGGGGCGAGGTAGGAATCCCGCTCAAGAGGCCCGCGCTACCAACTCCGAGTCCACTAGATGCGACGACATCGGCATGGTGGTCTCCGGTAACGTCGGCAAGCGCCCGGATATAGATATCCTGGCTGGTCTAGAGGCCGGCATCAGCGCCGAAATTGGTGCTGTCCAGCACCGGATCGACAAATCGTGCGCCGCCGGTCGCGACAGCCCTTGTTCGCGTGCTTACCGCTGATCCGGCGCGACCTGTACAAACCACCGGTGCGGCTCAGGTCAACTTGACGACAATCCAGCCTCGGCGTTGGCACCAAGAATTGTGCGCATAATCCCGCGTCCCACTGCCGACGCGTTGGGGCCGGCGGCCAGAACCACGACCCCATTGCCGGACGGGTTTGCTTTGCCGTTTGCAACCCAGCTCTCAAAGCCCATCCATGAGGTGAAGCCCGGTACGCCGCCATCTTTCGACAGCACCGGGGCGCCGTCCCCCGTCCCCAAGAACCATCCCATTCCGACCGTCGAACCGGCCGGCTCACCGCCGCCGCACTGGCCCGTCACCGTACCGCACTTATTTAGTGGCGGCGTTTGTTGCTGTGTCTGCTGCGCGGACAGGATGTCGAAATCGGCTTGGGAAGCCGGCAGTCGCCCCATATTGTAAAGCAGCCATTGAAGCATGTCCGACGCGCAGCTGACGATCGAGCCGCTCCCGAACTCCATGTTTGGGACTGGCTGATAATTCTGGCTCATGAAAGGTTCGTTGTTCTCGGTAAATCCGCACGCCATGCTGGGAACTTGGCTCGTGTCGAACAATGCGGTATTGCGCATGCTTAGACCACTGCAGAGGCTCATGAGTTGATCGTTATAGGCCCCATAAACATCGAAGTCGGTCCCATAAGGGTTCGAGCCAGCGATAGCCAGGAGCGACCAGGCAAAATTTGAATAGGTGTAGCACTGGCCCGAGCGGCAGATCCAATTGAAGCTCTCCGGGTTGCTGTTGAGCCAAGTGACGAGGTCCCCGAAGGTCTTCAAATAACGGGGCGGGCAGCCACGGGCCGCTAATGACGATATCGGCCGTGATAAACCCGCGGCATTGAACACCAATTGCTGGACGACGTTTCCGGCACCGTCGCGGATGTTCTCATCCCCGTCGACGAGGCTTGCCGTCCAACCCGGTTGCGCGGCGATTCTGTCTAGCCCGAGCGCTTGGGCGCGCAAGAGCGTCAGGTTCCAGCCCGCGGTGAAATCCGATTGCGGGTTTGCCCCCATCGCGGTGTTGATGATCTCGGCATTGGCGCGGTAGCGCTCGTAATCCTGCGCGATCAGAAGATCGGCATAGATTGCCGGCGTCGTCGTATCCTGCACGCGCGCCGCGGCGAGCGCGCCGGCCATGATCGGATCGGCGCCGGCGAGATTGGCGTGCTGGACAAGCTCGTAAGTCGCGATCTCGCTCGTCTTGTACAAAGCTTGCAGCGCAAACGCCTGCGGCATGCCGGCAACATAGAAATCGGTCCTGTTGCCGTCGGGATAGATCGCCGTGAGCGTGCTGCCGACCTGATTGAAGACGAGCTCGTTGATGCTGGTCAGCCCGGTTATATCCATGATGTTGGGATCGCGCCGCGTCAGCGCCAGCACCTGGTTTGCCTGGCCGGCGACCAGATTCGACAGGCTTGTGAACTCGTTGGGATTGCCGGTCGAATTATAGTTCCAATAGTTGATGCCGAGGACGCCGTTGACCGCGCCGACCATCTCCATCGACGACGGCACGACATGCGGATCGAACAGGCTGCCGACGAGCGACCCGAAGAAATTGCCGACGACCGAGAATGCAGTCGCCTACTGCCCGGCCCACGCAGCCAGCGCGTCGTTGATCGCGCGCTCGCCGGTGACGCCTTTCTCCAGCGTCAGTTTAGCCACGCGCTTGCTCTTCAGAAGCATCGGCACATCGATCCAGGTGCGCGTCTTGATGAGATCGATGTTGCGGGTCTCGAAGTCGCCGCGGGCGAGACCCACCAGGAAATTGTTGTCCATGATCGGCACGGGGACGGCGCTCAGGGGATCGCCGCTCGGCGCTTCGTCGCGGCGCATCTGCGGCGAATCGATCTGCTGAACGTCGCCGAGCGGACTGCCGGCGAGCGGCGTGAAGCGGATCGAAATCGTGTGCGAGGCGGGCAGCGCCGCGTCGAGGTTTTTCTGAAAGGTCAGCAGGACCTTCAGTTTGGCGTCGGGAATATCGACGTCGGCGCGCACCGCATTCGATAAGGGCTGGCCGGAATCGCGGCTGACATTTTCCAGCCGCCAGACAACCGAGCCGATATAAGTCTTGACCTTGCTTTCCTCCTCCGGCGCCTCGATGAGGAGGGCGGCGCGGTGCGCGACGGCAATGGTCTGGTCACCCGGCGCGGCGGGCGTGCCGGTTGCGGATTTAGTGCCGCTCGCCGGCTGATTGGCGCCGCCGACGCGCTCGGAGAGCTTGGCGTTGCCGGCTTCGCTCTGCGGTGCGGCGGGTTTTGCGCGCGTCAGCTCCTCCGGCCGGTCGCGCAGCTTCCATGCCGCGGCGGCGACGAGGAGCACGACCAGGGCTGCAACTGTCCCGGCGATCCAGATACCGCGAGTGCGGCGGCCAGCTGCCTGCGGCCGTGGCGCCGCCGGATGAAACTGGTCGCTGCGCGGGCGAAGCGGCGGCTCGGGCTCGGCGCGGTTTTGCGGAAGGCTGAAGCCGGCCGTCCCGCTTCCCGGTGGGGCAGTGGGCGCATCCCAGCTGTCGGCGCCGGGGAGCGGCCCGTCGACGGGGGCGAGCGGCGGGCGAGCAGGTTCGTCGGCAGCGCCGGAGGGCGAAGCTTCGTCCCCCGGCCCGGTCGGCGCGGGCGGTCTGTTGTCGGGTCGGGAGCGTAAGGGCGGACGCGGCGGTAATGGTCGCGGCGGCAAGGGTCGAAGCGGAAGCCGTGCGCGTGCCGGTTCGCCGAGAGGCGGCGATCCGCCAGGATCGGGGAAAGCCGGAGCCGGAGGCGGACTCCCCTGGGCGAGCTCGCTCTCCAGCCGGTTGACCGCGTCATCGAGCGCCTGGCTTTCGCGCTCGACATCGGGCTCGGGAATGGGAGGCTGGATTGCGCGCAGCTGGCCCAACAGGGCCGTGCGCGCCCGCTCATATATCGCGCGGCGCCTTGCCGGGTCCGACTGCGCTTGCGCAGCGACGGCTTTCGCCAGCAGCGGGTAATAATCGGCCATTCGAGGTTACAAGCACCGGGCGCGGGTCGAGGTCAATCCTAACGCAGGATTCGCTCAATCCTGAAAAGGGTTATGAACGAGTATGGTGTCGTCGCGCTCGGGACTGGTCGAGAGCAGCGCGACCGGCGCCTCGATGAGCTCTTCGATTCGCCGCACATATTTGATCGCTTGCGCGGGAAGATCGGCCCAGGAGCGCGCGCCGCTTGTTGTTCCCTCCCAGCCTTCGACAGTCTCATAGATCGGTTCGACGCGTTCCTGCGCCGATTGGCTTGCGGGCAGGCGATCAATGCGATGGCCGTCAAGCATATAGCCGATGCAGGCTTTCACTTCGGGAAAGCCGTCGAGAATGTCGAGTTTCGTAAGCGCGATCCCGTCAATGCCGGAGGTCTTCACCGTCTGGCGCACGAGCACGGCATCGAACCAGCCGCAGCGCCGCCGCCGCCCGGTATTGACGCCATATTCATGGCCGCGGTCGCCGATGAGCTTGCCGGTGTCATCATGCAGCTCGGTCGGAAACGGACCGCCGCCGACGCGCGTCGTATAAGCCTTGGCGATCCCGAGGACATAACCGATGGCGCGCGGGCCGAGGCCGCTGCCGGTGGCGGCATTGGCGGCAACCGTATTCGACGACGTCACGAACGGATACGTGCCGTGATCGACGTCGAGCAGCGCGCCTTGCGCGCCTTCAAACAGAATGCGCTTGCCGGCGCGGCGCACGCTGTCCAGCAATTCCCACGTCGCATCCATGAACGGCAGGATTTTCGGCGCGACACAAAGCAGCTCTTCGCGCAACGTGGATGCTGCCACGGGTTCCAGTCCGAGGCCGCGCCGCAGCGGATCGTGATGCGCAAGCAGCCGCGCCAGCTTCTCATCGAGGGTGTCCGGTTCGGCGAGGTCCATCAGCCGGATGGCGCGCCGCCCGACCTTGTCTTCGTAAGCCGGGCCGATGCCGCGCTTGGTCGTGCCGATCTTGATCGCATTGTCGGAAGCGCTCTCGCGATGCGCATCGAGTTCGCGGTGAATCGACAGGATCAGCGCAACGTTGTCGGCAATCTTCAGATTATCCGGGCTGACGCTGACACCCTGCGCTTCGAGCTTCGCGATCTCCTGAACAAGGTGATGCGGATCGAGCACGACGCCGTTGCCGATCACCGACAGTTTGCCCGGGCGCACGATGCCCGAGGGCAGAAGCGCGAGCTTGTAAGTGACGCCGTCGATGACGAGCGTGTGGCCGGCATTATGCCCGCCCTGAAAGCGCACGACGACGTCCGCCTCGACCGACAGCCAGTCGACGATCTTGCCCTTGCCCTCGTCACCCCATTGGGCGCCGACCACAACCACATTCGCCATCGCGCCCGTTGCTCCGGTCCCGCGCGCAAAATTCCAACAAAAAACCCGGCGCAAGGCCGGGCTCTTGCGGTTGAGGGTTAGCGGATCGGGCGGGGGGAGTAAAGAAGAGATGGCCTACGCCGAGCGGCGTTCACTGTCGTTCGCGCCTGGACCGACGATGCTGAGCACCGGCCGGTCGACCGCCGGCCAGACGCCATTCCGGCCGTTTTTCTTCACGTGGTAGAGCGCCGCGTCGGCCGCGGAAATCAGTTCGCGCGCGCTCATCGTTTTGGTGGCGGCCGATCCGACGCCGAAACTCGCCGAAAGGAAGCCGCAGGCGCCGGGACCATCGTGCGGCATCGCAGCGCTGATCAGGGCCCGCCGCATCCGCTCGGCGACGCGGCCACCCTCGCGGAGGTCCGTGTTCGGCAACAGGACGAGGAATTCTTCGCCGCCGAAGCGGGCGAGAATATCGTTCGGCTGGCGTGTCTCGGCGGCAATTAGCGCCGCCATTTCTTTCAGACAGGAATCGCCTGCGAGATGTCCATAATGGTCGTTGTAGCTCTTGAAGTGATCGATATCGATCATGATTGCGGCGACCTGCGAGGAAGACCCCTTCCAGAGGTCCTGCAGGGCTTTGTCGAGCCCGCTGCGGTTTAAAAAGCCGGTCAGCTTGTCATGCCGGGACGACAGATCCGCCTCGGCATGGCGCAGACTTTCGCGCAGGCGGAAAAGATAGGAGCGGCGTTCCCGTCGCTGCGCACTGAGGCTTCCAATCGCGGTGACGTAAGTGACGACCATGAGGACCAGCGAGGCCATGGCGGCCTCCTGCCAGCGCAAGTCCGAAAGAAACTGCACGGCGGCAAAATGCAGGGCAAAGACGATCGCAGAAACCGTCAGCACGATCCAAAACTGCGGACGCAAACTCGTGCTGAGGAAGACCGTGTTGAGAACAACGAGATATTGGTAATGATCGGCGAACGGGCTCGTGCTAGCCGCGAAAACAAACAGGACCTGCAAGCTCATCGCCAGGGGCACGAGCGCCGCAAGGATCTCCCGCGAGCTTCGCGACTGCAGGCGCGGAAGCAGCAGGGCAACTGCGATCAGGAGCGGTGTCATGATGACAAGGTGAATGGCGGCCGAGACCTGCCACACATCCGGAACGAGGAAGAAATCGGCGCCGAGTAAAAGATTATAAACGATGATGGTCGGCCAAATGACAGCCCGGAGCCGCCGCGCGTGGCGTTCGCGGCTGTCGCGCTCGAACTGGTCTTTTACGGCTGGGGGGAATGGCCTTCGATTGGAAATCAGCCTTTCCACTGTCGACAATTTCACTGCATCGGAAATCATGACGCGCGCCCTCCGGCGGGGAACGTGTCATCGAGGATTGAAAAAAGCTTTCGGGAACTCGCTCAACTTGGCATTATTCTTATCATCTTCTTGCGAGTATATCGGACGTGCCGCTACTTACTGCGCTCGAAAACAACGTCGCGGTCGCCCGGCCATTTCATCCGATAGGCGAGCCTTATGTCCTTCGCCTCACCGGGCGCGAGATCATATGTCCAGCTCATCACGCCGCGTTTGTCGGCGACCTGCTTTTCGGTCGGCGGCGTGGTCTGCGGCAATTGCTCGACGCTGATCGCCGTGTTCTCCGATACCGGCACCTGATCGATAACAGTCACGCGTATCGGAAAATCGTGCAGGTTCTTCACACTCGTCTTGAATTCCCGTACCTCCGTTTTGGTCTGCCCGAACCATGTCGGCTCATTTTCCTTGCGGCGGACGGGCACGCGGGTGACCTTCACCTTGTCGTCGGCGCCAAAGCCGAGGTCGAGCGCATCGCCCGGCGCGACAAGCCCGACATGTCCGGTTCCGACAAACGTCCCGTCGCGGCGCACGCGGACATCGCCGGGCAGGATCGGCGCGTCGTCGTCGTTGGTAAAATGGCCCTCGATATAGGCTGTCGGATCGAGCGCCGGCACGGTCTTGATCAGCGCCGTCGGACTGATCTGGCGGGACGACAGGACGAAACTCTTCGGTGTGCCGTCGGCGGGGACGCTGAGGCGCCCGGGCACCTGATAGCTTGCCTGGAAGGCGCCGGATTCGAGCGTTGCCGCCCGCTCGCTCGCGGCGACTTGCGGTGCGGCCGGTGCGGGGGCGGCCGCCTCGTTCAATGCGCGCGTTGCTGCCCGAGGCGCTGCGCCGGCGGTCTTGGCAGCCGCCTCCGGCGGGGGAAACGGCGGCTCGAAGAAGGCGATGCGCTGCGTCTGCATGTCCGGCGCGCCGGTGCCGCCGGCGACGCGTATCGTGGACACTGAAAGGGCCACGTCGTTCCAGTCCTCGCCCGTCCTTTGCGTGACGGTCGCGCGGCGCACGAAGTCGAGCCGCGGCTTGGCGCCGGATGCGGTGTCGACATTGGCGTCATAGGCCGGCTGCCACGAGGCGCCGGGCACGCGGTAGCTCAGTTCGAGTCGTGCCTTGGAGAGGTTCGCCGGGACCTGCAGGCTCGCGACGACATCACGCCCCGGACCTCTGGCGGCCGGGCGCTGGCGGTTGTTGTCCAGCGCCTTCATATCCTCGTCGATCTCGCGGGCGCGGGTTCGCGCGGCGCGCAGCTCATCGCCGACCTTGGCGAGCGCGTTGCCGAGCGTGTCCCAGGCGGCGTTCCACTGCCCGATATCGAGCGGACGCGATTCCGGCGAGAGTTTTTCCGGCCCGCTTTGCGAGAAGCGGATCATCATTGCCTGCTTGGCCGAGAGCGCGTCGATCGTGACCTGCCATCCCTCGCGGTCGGCGCGCAGGGCCCGCAGGCGCGCCTCGATCGCGCTGTCATTCGACTTGATGTCGCCCGGCGAGACGCGCGCCTCCACGGTGCCGATCATGATCTTCTCCCGCGCGGAGCCGGTGAGCCTGAGCGAACCGGGATCGAGCGAGAACGGCAGGTTCTTGAACACGACCGTGAGATCGCCGGCGGCAAGATCAACCTCGGCGACGCGCGACACCGTGGCCGCGTCGGGCGAAAGAGACACGGAATCGACTTTTGACAGAACCTCGAGCTCGGCCGCGTGCGCCGCGAGCGAAAGCGCGAGGCAGGCGGCGAGCGCGCCGGCCCAGGACATCGCCGAAGACATGACTGCGATGCGCCTCATCGAATTCCTCCGGCTTCGCTCACACTCTATGTCTGCCCTGTCAAATCGGCCCTTTTCGGGCGGGTTTGGTCCCGCGCGATTGCGATTTCGCGCCTCCCGTGATCTTCGAGCCCATCTCTTCAGGAAAACGCTTTTGCGCGCCTTCAGGTCAATCTGGTCGCTCTTTTATAACAATGCCTGGCCGCCGCTCGTCGTCACGACAGCGCTCTGGGGCGGCAATGGGGTGGCGGCGCGGGCGGCGGCCGGCGAAGTCACGCCGATGACGCTCGTGTTCGTGCGCTGGGTGATCGTCTGCATCGTGCTCCTCACCCTGTTTCATCAGCGCATACTGCTTGAGCGCGAGGAGCTGCTTCGGGCGCGGCGGCAAATCCTGCTTATGGCAGGGTTCGGTTTCACCGGCTTCACCGTCCTCTTCTACATCGCCGGTTATTACACGACCGCAGTGAACATGACGCTGCTGCAGACAGCAATTCCGGTCCTGGTGCTTGCCGGCGCGGCCCTCTTTCGCGGCGTGCGGATCACGGGAATGCAGGTGATCGGCATGACGGTCGCACTCATCGGCATTCTCTTGATCGCGACGCACGGCGAGCCGCTGCGCATCGGCGAGCTTGAGTTCAATCGGGGCGATCTCATGATTTTGGGCGCGGCCGCCCTTTATGCCGGCTACACGCTCGCGCTGTTCGACCGGCCGCCCATTTCGGCGCTGGTCTTCTTTGCCGGCCTCGCGATGGGCGCGCTGGTGAGTTCGTTTCCGTTCTTCATGATCGAAGTTTTCGGCGGCTATTTTCACGCGCCGACGCCGAAGGGCTGGGCGATTCTCGCCTTTGTCGCCGTCGGCCCCTCGCTTGTCGCGCAGCTCCTTTATATGCGCGGCGTCGAATTGATCGGGCCGGGCAGGGCAGGGCTTTTCAACAATCTGACGCCGGTCTTCGGCGCGTTCTTTGCGGTGCTCATACTCGGCGAAGACTTTCATCCCTATCATGCCGTCGCGATGGTGCTCGCACTCTCCGGCATCTGGGTGGCGGAGCGGCGCCGGGCGCCAGCGCCGAAGAGACCGGCGCGTTGACGCATTCCGCCGCTATTTCTACTGTGCGCGCTTCTCTCAAGGACAGAAGATGACGGCGACAGAAGCCGCGCCTCTTTCGTTGCAGGACGCCGCACGAACCTCTGCCGCCTGGCCGTTCGAGCAGGCGCGCCATGTCGTCGCGCGGCTCGAGAAGAGCGGCAAACAGGAGGCACTGTTCGAGACGGGCTACGGCCCCTCCGGCCTGCCGCATATCGGCACGTTCGGCGAAGTCGCGCGCACCAGCATGGTGCGCCATGCCTTCGAAGTGCTGACCGAGGGTAAGTACAAGACGCGGCTCATTGCGTTTTCCGACGACATGGACGGACTGCGCAAAGTGCCCGACAACATCCCGAACAAGGAGCTTGTCGCCGCCCATCTCGGCAAACCGCTGACGCGCGTGCCAGACCCGTTCGGCACGCATGACAGTTTTGGCGCGCACAACAATGCGCGGCTCCGCGCATTTCTCGATGCGTTCGGCTTCGATTACGAATTTGCCTCGGCGACGGATTATTACGCGTCCGGGCGTTTCGATGCGGCGCTTTTGCGGATGCTGGCGCGTTACGACGCGATCATGAAAATCATGTTGCCGAGTTTCCGCGAGGAGCGCGCCGCAACCTATTCGCCGTTCCTGCCGGTGCATCCGCAGACCGGCATCGTCATGCAGGTGCCGATCGACGCGCACGATGCGGAAGCGGGCACGATCACCTGGCGCGATCCTGCGTCCGGCGAGACATATACGACGCCGGTCACCGGCGGCCATTGCAAGCTGCAATGGAAGCCGGATTGGGCGATGCGCTGGTATGCGCTCGGCGTCGATTATGAAATGGCGGGCAAGGACCTCATAGAGTCGATCAAGCTTTCCGGTGAAATCGTGCGCGCGCTCGGCGGTACGCCGCCGGAGGGTTTCAATTACGAGCTCTTTCTCGACGAAAAGGGCCAGAAGATTTCGAAATCTAGAGGTAACGGCCTGTCGATGGAGGAATGGCTGAAATATGCCAGCCCGGAAAGCCTGTCGCTCTTCATGTATCAGAAGCCGAGTGCAGCCAAGCGGCTTTATTTCGACGTCGTGCCGCGCACGGTCGAGGATTATCTGACGTTTCTCGAGGCTTATCCGCGCCAGGAGTGGAAGGAGCGCCTCGGCAATCCCGTTTGGCATATCCACGATGGCGATCCGCCGCCGCCCGAACATATCGGCGCGACGGGTACGAGCGTCTCGTTCGGCATGCTGCTCAATCTGGCAACGGTGGCCAGCAGCGAGGACGCCGGCGTGCTCTGGGGCTTCCTGCGCCGTTATGCGCCGGAGGTTTCGCCGCAGACGCATCCGCGGCTCGACAGGCTCGTGCATTATGCGGTGCGCTACTTCCGCGACTTCGTTCTGCCGGGGAAGAAATATCGCTTGGCCGATGATGTCGAAGGCGACGCGCTGCAGAAGCTGTCCGCCATGCTCGCCGGGCTGCCGCCGGATGCAAGCGCCGAGACGATCCAGACCGCGCTCTACGATGTCGCGCGGCCGATCCCGCGCTACCAGGATTTTAAAGCCAAGACCGCAACGCCCGCGCGCCCCGGCGTGTCGAACGACTGGTTCAACATGCTTTATCAGGTGCTGCTCGGCGAAAACCGCGGACCGCGTTTCGGCTCGTTCGTCGCGCTGTACGGAATCGAGCCGACGCGCAAGCTGATTGCCGACGCGCTGAGCGGGAAGTTGGTGCGGAAAGAGGCAGCGGCGTTGTCCCATGCCTGATCTGCATCGCTCCGCCATCGTCGGAATTATCACCGCGTCGGATCGCGCCAGCGCCGGCCAATATATCGACGAAAGCGGGCCGGCGATCGAAGCTTATTTGAAGCGCGTCTTGACGAGTCCGTTTCAGATCGAGCGCCGCATCATCCCCGATGGGTTTGAAAGCGTGCGCGAGACCATCATCGACCTCGCCGACAATTTTCATTGCGATCTCGTTTTGACCACGGGCGGCACCGGTCCCGCGCCGCGCGATCTCACGCCGGAGGCCACTCTCGCCGCCGCACCCCGCGAGCTTCCCGGCTTCGGCGAGCTCATGCGCAAGGTGAGCTTGGAACAAGTGCCGACCGCGATCCTGTCGCGTCAGCTTGCGGCGCATCGCGGCGCATGTCTTGTGATCAATCTGCCGGGCAAGCCTGCGTCGATCGAAGTCTGCTTGAATGCCGTGATGCCGGCGGTACCGTATTGCCTCGATCTGATCGGCGCGGCCTTTATCGAAACGAATCCGAAATTGGTGCAGGCGTTTCGGCCGAAAGGGAAGTGATCGCCGTCATTGCGAGGAGCGTCATTCGCTTCGCTCGCAATGATGGCTATTCCTTCGCCGCAGCCAGAATCGCGCCCGGCTTCGCGGCCGTTCCGGTCTGCAACAGCGCGACGAGACCTTCGCCTTCGCCGAGTTTCGGCCGCGCGGCATCGAAATGCATCGGCCCGCCGGACCACTCGCCGACCGGAATCGCTTCACGCACCACATTCGTATAGCTGACGCTGCGGCCTTTGTTTTCGCCGCGGCCGATCGCGACATTCGCGGTGCGCAACACGCGGAGCAGCCACACAGTCGCCGAGCCGCTCGCGCTGCCCTTCGGCGTGACATCGACGCCGACCTTGCCGTCGCGATCGGCAAGCGTAATCACGCACGAAAGCGTTTTGCTTTGCGCATTAATCGCTTCCTGCACGCGATCGCGATCGTTGCCGACGGCATGTGTCACGCCGTCGATCACGGCTTGCGGCGTATAGACCTGGTCGTCGCGGCGCGCGGCGGCATAAGCCCTCTGCCGCGCGGTGAAGGCGGGCGACGCAAACGTGTCCTTCCACCCGATATAATCCCAATAATCGACCGGCCAGGAGAGGATGACGAGGCTCGGATCTTTCGCAAGCTCGGCGAGATAGCGGTCGGCGGGCGGGCAGGACGAGCAGCCCTGGCTGGTGAAGAGCTCGACGACGCCGCGCACTTCTGCGGCACGAGCAGCAGGTGTGGTCGCAGTCGCGGCAAGGACCACAAAGGCGAGGCTTGTCGCAAGGCGTGGTGTCATCATGGAGGAAAGCCTAGCCCTGAGCGTGGCTCACGCGCGAGTCACGTTGTGGTGAGCTGTCATTCCCGGCACACACTGGAATCCAGGGGCAAACGCGCGATCCTCTGGTCCGGATCGCGCTGCGCGTGTCCGGGAATGTCATCGCCCCTTGAGCGCCTGCAGCACCTTTTGCCCGGCGCGGCCGTCGCGCTTCATGCCGGCGCGTTCCTGGAAGTCGGCGATCGCCTCGCGCGTCTTCGTGCCGAGCACGCCGTCGATATTGCCGATCTGATAACCGCGCTGCTGCAAAAGAGACTGCAATTCCTTGCGCTCGATGCGCGAGAGGCCGGGATCGTCGGTCGGCCACGGCGTAACGATGCCTTGTCGGCCGCGCAGCCGGTCCGACAAAACCGCGATCGCCAGCGCATATGAAATCGCATTGTTGTAGGTGTAGAGCGCATCGAAATTGCGCGTGACCAGAAACGCCGGACCGTCATTGCCGGCCGGGATGATCAGCGCCGCATTACCGCTGCCGAGCGGCGCGCCGTCGATCCGCGTGATGCCGCGCCCCGCCCAGGACGACATCGGCTGGCGCGTGGTGCGGCCGCTCGGACCGGAATAATCCTTCGGCAGCTTCACTTCGAAGCCCCAGGGCTGGCTCTGATCCCAACCGCTTTTGCGCAGGAAATTCGCCGTCGTGCCGAGCGCGTCCGGCACCGAGCCGACGATGTCGCTGTGGCCGTCGCCGTCGAGATCGACGCGCATGCGCAAAAAGGTCGTCGGCATAAATTGCGTGTGGCCGAACGCGCCGGCCCAGGAGCCCTTAAATTCCTCCGGCCGCACGTCGCCATTTCCGAGAATCTTCATCGCAGCGATGAACTCGCCGCGAAAAGCATCCTGGCGCCTGTTTGCCGTGCAGGAGAGCGTTGCCAAGGACTGTACGACCGGGCGCCAGCCGAAGCCCTTGCCGTAGTCCGACTCGACGCCCCAGATCGACACCAGCGTCGCCGCATCGACGCCGAAACGCTCCTGCGCCACAGCGAGCGGCTGGGCATATTTGCGCAGCATGTCACGGCCCTCGGCGACGCGCTCCTCGTCGACGAGCGCGGCCATGTAGTCCCAGATCGGCGTCGTGAATTCCGGCTGCTGGCCGATGAAGCTCGCCGCGTCGTTCGGCTCGAGATTGCCGGTGGCGGACTGGATCGTCGCCTGATCGACGCCGGCCGCGGCGGCGGCTTTCTGCAGGCCGGCGAGGCAGGAGGCCCAATCGGCGCGGGCGGGCAGGGCGGCGCACGTGCAGAGCAGTGCGAGGGCGAAGAACCTGAAAAACATCAGGTCATGTTAGAGGAAGGACGCACGCTTTGCAGCCTTTGCGGCGCTGTGGCAGGGTTTTGCCCACAAATGGGAGAGCGCCGCCATGATCATCGCATCCGTTCGTTTTCCGCTGCCGGAGGGCACGACGCTTGAGGAAGCACGCCGGCTCTACGAGCAGAACCTCGCCACATATGAGAACGCGACCGGCCTGATCACGAAATATTACGTGTTCGGCGGCGGCAAAGGCGGCGGCATCTATCTCTGGGACTCGCGCGAGGCGGCCGAGCGCTTCTACACGCCGGAATGGCGCGAGATGATTGCCAAGAAATACAAAGGTGCGGGCGAGATCGAGTGGTTAGAGAACCCAGTCACGGTCGACAATCGCGCACGCACAGCCAAGGCGGCTTGATTACGCCCACGGCCGACTTTCCGCCGCACGCTTCTCGAATGCATCGATCGCTGCGGCCTTCTCCATCGTCAGCCCGATGTCGTCGAGGCCGTTGAGCAAGCAATGCTTGCGGTGCGGATCGATGTCGAATTTGACGACGCCGCCGTCGGGCCCGCGAATCTCCTGCGCTTCGAGATTGATCGTGAGCGTCGCGTTTGCGCCGCGATCGGCGTCGTCCATCAACTTTTCCAGCTCTTGCGGCGAGACGACGACCGGCAACATGCCGTTCTTGAAGCAATTGTTGTAGAAAATGTCGGCGAAGCTCGTCGAGATCACGCAACGGATGCCGTAGTCTAAGAGCGCCCACGGTGCGTGCTCGCGCGATGAGCCGCAGCCGAAATTGTCTTCGGCGACGATAATTTGCGCGCGGCGGTAGCCCGGCTTGTTCAAGACGAAATCCGGGTTTTCCGAGCCGTCCTCGCGGTAGCGCATCTCGGCGAAGAGGCCCTTGCCAAGGCCGGTACGGGCGATCGTCTTCAGATACTGTTTCGGGATGATCATGTCGGTGTCGACATTCGTGATCTTCATTGGCGCGGCGACGCCGGTCAGTGTCGTGAATTTTTCCATGGGCGTGGCCTAGCAAAGCGGCAAGGTGGGCGCAAACGGGGGAGAGCGGGGGAGGCCCCCCTTTGTCGCCCTTCGAGACGGGCTCCCGTGGAGCGCTCCTCAGCGCGAGGGCTGCCTACCCCCGGATCGATTCGTGCCGGATCGCGGTGCGCATGAAGTAGTAGAGGCCGACGAAGCCGATCAGCCCGAAGCCGATTTCGAAGGCGCGGCTCACCGCCGGCTCGAACTGGAAAATGCCGCCGAGCGCCCAGCCGGCCGCCCAGGAAGCGCCGACAAGCTCAGTGCCGACGAGGATCGCCACCGCCACCAGCGTCGAGACATGCAGCCAATTCAGGGGCCGTTGGTCAGCTGAAGGCTTACTTTCCCGGGGTGCCATAGGCGAACGCCTACCCCGTTCGGGCCGCCGGGCGCAAGTCAGCACCCCGCGCGAGCCTCCCTCCGGCGATGTTATGCGATCAGCAGCCGGTTGAGTTTACTGGCACTTCTCGTTCTTCAGCGTGTCGTTGATGTCGGCGATCGTGCCGCTCATCTGGTTTATGTTCTGGGTGCGGTCCGGCTCGGTGGTGCAGCGGGCGAAAATCGCGCTGGCGTTTTTCATCACCTCGATGTGATGCTTGTAGGCGGCGCACCGCGCCGAGGGAACAGCCGCACTGCGCCCGCTCTTCTGGAGATTGCCGAGCGTTTCCTGGAAGGAGGAATCGACCGACGACATGTCCTTGGTGCACTGGGGCGTCTGGATCACCCCGGCCGCTGCTTGCTGAATAAGCGCGGCAAAAAAGACAGCGCAGAAAAGACGCGAACGCGACATGGACCCCTCCGTCACAGCCGCATAACACTAGCGTAGCCGCAAAGTTGCGTGTGTGCGGGATCGCACATCGAATTTTTCGGCTAACCCAAATTGAGTTCCTTGAAGAAGTCATTGCCTTTATCGTCGATGACGATGAAGGCGGGGAAATCCTCGACCTCGATGCGCCAGATCGCTTCCATCCCGAGTTCGGGATACTCAACGATCTCAACCTTTTTGATGCAATCTTGTGCAAGGCGCGCCGCCGGGCCACCGATCGAACCCAGATAGAAGCCACCGTGCTTCGCGCAGGCTTCCCGCACAGCGGACGAGCGATTGCCTTTGGCGAGCATCACTTTGGAGCCGCCGGCGGCCTGGAACTGGTCGACATAGGAATCCATGCGTCCGGCCGTGGTCGGCCCGAACGAGCCCGACGCATAGCCCACCGGTGTTTTCGCTGGCCCGGCGTAATAGATCGGATGGTTGCCGAAATAGTCCGGCATCGGCTCGCCGCGTTCGAGCCGTTCGCGGATCTTCGCATGCGCGATGTCGCGCGCGACGATCATCGGACCTGACAGCGACAGCCGCGTTTTGATGGGATGGCGCGACAGCGCCGCGAGGATGTCGGCCATCGGCTGATTGAGGTCGATATGGACGACATCCCCGCCGAGCGCCGCGGTGTCGACCTGCGGCAGGTATTTCGCGGGATCACGCTCGAGTTCCTCGAGGAATACGCCGTCGCGCGTGATTTGGCCGAGCGCCTGGCGGTCGGCCGAGCAGGAGACGCCGAGCCCGATCGGCAACGAGGCGCCATGGCGTGGCAGGCGGATGACGCGCACGTCGTGGCAAAAATATTTGCCGCCGAATTGCGCGCCGACGCCGAGCGACTGCGTCATTGCGTGCACTTCGGCTTCCATGGCGAGGTCGCGGAAAGCATGCGCGTCCTCGCTGCCTGTGGTCGGGAGTTCGTCGAGATATCGCGTCGAGGCGAGTTTCACGGTCTTCAGGTTCAGTTCCGCCGACGTGCCGCCGATAACGATGGCGAGGTGGTAAGGCGGGCAGGCAGCGGTGCCGAGCGTGAGGATTTTCTCTTTCAGGAAACCCAGCAGCCGGTCGTGCGTGAGCATCGACGGCATCGCCTGATAAAGGAAGGTCTTGTTCGCCGAGCCGCCCCCCTTCGCCACAAACAGGAATTTGTAGGCATCCTCGCCCTCGGCATAGATTTCGATCTGCGCCGGCAGGTTCGTCGCGGTGTTCTTCTCCTCGAACATGCCGAGCGGCGTCAGCTGCGAATAGCGCAGGTTCTTCTTCTCGTAGGCGTCGCGGATGCCTTCGGCGAGCGCGCTCTCGTCGTCACCGTCGGTGAGGACGAGCCGACCCCTCTTGCCCATGACGATCGCCGTGCCGGTGTCCTGGCACATCGGCAGGACGCCGCCCGCCGCGATATTGGCGTTCTTCAGAAGATCATAGGCGACGAAGCGGTCGTTCGATGTCGCTTCGGGATCGTCGAGGATTTTGGCGAGTTGGGCGAGATGGCCGGGGCGCAGGAGATGATTGATGTCGATCATTGCCTCTTCGGCGAGAAGCCGGATCGCCTCGCGCGAAACCGTGAGAAACGCGCGTCCGCCGAGCATCTCCGTCTTCACGCCCTCGCCCGTCAGCTTGCGATAGCGCGTCCGATCCTTCGCCAGCGGGAACATCGGGGTGTAGTGATAGGTCATGTCGCATTCTTCGGCAGGAGGACGGCAGGTCTTACTGCCGCACTTGCAGGTCAACAAGCCGGAGCGCGACAAAACAGTCCTTCGAGGTTCGCATGAGCCGCAGCGAAAAAGAGAAGATGCTCGCCGGCGAACCCTATCGCCCGGGCGCCCCTGAAATTCAGGCTGACCAGGCAGCGACGAAACGATGGCTCGTTCGCTACAACGCGTCGCTTGCCTCATCGGCTGCCGAACGCCGCCTCCTGCTTGCGGAGCGGTTCGCGGAAGTTGGCGCAGGCGCGGTCGTGCGTCCGCCGTTCCATTGCGACTATGGTTTCAACATTCATCTCGGCGCGAACGCCTTCCTCAATTACAATTGCGTGATCCTCGATGTGGTGGAGGTCTCGGTCGGCGAAGGCGCGCAAATCGGACCTGCGGTACAGATTTACGCGGCAGATCATCCGCGCGATCCGGATCAGCGCCGCGCCGGTTTGGAATTCGGCCGTCCGGTGCGGATCGGCAAGTTCGCGTGGATCGGAGGCGGCGCGATCATCCTCCCTGGGATAAGAATCGGCGATAACGCCGTCGTGGGGGCGGGCAGCGTCGTCACGCGCGATGTTCCCGCGGGAGCCACGGTCGTCGGCAATCCCGCACGAATTGTCCCGGTCCACGGAATGCCGGCATAAGCGTTTTCGCCCGATGATTGACCCCTGGCGAAGTCGACTGTTTATCTCCGTGACAAAGCGAGCTTCGTTTGCACTTTCCCTTTCCGGTTCTTCTCTGTGATATCGGCGGCACTAACGTTCGTGTCGCCAAAGCGCGCGCACCGGGGGAGGCGCCGGGCGCGCCGGCTCATACGGAGACGCAGCATCATGCCGGGCTTGCCGAAGCCCTGCAATCGCTGGTCGCCAACTGGCCGCGGCGTGCGCGCTCGCTGATCGTCTGCGCCGCGGGGCCGCTCGAAGGACGGCGTTTGAAGCTCACCAATGCCGAATGGACGATCGACGGGCCCGAGATCGCCGATACCTTAAAACTGGAGCAGGGACTGCTTCTGAACGATTTCGAGGCGCAGGCGCTGTCGCTTCCGGCGCTTTTGCCCGAATGGACGAAAGAGATCGGCAGCGTGCCGTTACCGGCCAGCGGCTTGCGCCTGGTGCTCGGTCCGGGCACCGGACTCGGCGCTGCCGCACTTGCCGAAATCGAAGGCCGCTTACTGCCGCTCGCGACAGAGACCGGACACACGGATTTCGGTCCGGCGAGTGCGGAAGAAGAGGCAATTTGGCCGTATTTGGAGCGGGTGCACGATCGTGTCACCGCAGAAAGCGTGATCTCAGGTCCGGGACTTGTGCGTCTGCATAACGCGCGTCTGGCGTGCCGCGGCATCGAGTCCGGCCCCTGCGACGGCGTTGCGATCGTCGACCGAGCGCTCGCCGGCGGCGTCGAAGAGATCGCAACGATCGGCCTGTTCTGGCGGCTCATCGCACGCCTGTCCGGCGATCTCGCGCTGACATTTCTGGCGACCGGCGGGATCAGCCTGGCCGGTGGCATCCTGCCGCGCATCGTCGACCTCCTCGACGCGGCGGAATTCCGGCGCCTGTTTGAACGGAAGGCGCCGTTGGAGCACGTGGTGCGCGCAATTCCGGCGCGCGTGATCACGGATGGAAGAGGCGTGCTCGCCGGCATGGCTGCGCTCGCCGCGGATCCGGAGCGCTATGTCCTCGACTACGCGGCTCGTTCGTGGACGACGCCGCGTTAGATCACGCCGCGTTTGGGGTCGAGACCTGGGTCAGTACCGAATAGAGCGCGGACGTATCTCGGGTCGTCCGCACCTTCGCGACGAGCGACGGTTCGCGGAACATGCGTGCGACTTGCGCCAGAGCTTTCAGGTGATCGGCGCCGGCGCTTTCCGGCGCAACGAGCAGAAACATCAAATCGACGGGCGCACCATCGAGTGCCTCAAATTCGATCGGCCGGTCGAGCCGCGCGAAAATTCCGAAGATGCGCTTCACCTTGGCGAGTTTGCCATGCGGGATCGCAACGCCGTTGCCGATTCCGGTCGAGCCAAGACGCTCGCGTTGCAGGAGAGCGTCGAAAATCTCGCGCGAGGTGAGGCCGGACAGAGCCGCAGCTTTCTCGCTCAACTCCTGAAGCGCCTGCTTTTTCGTATTGGCACGCAGCGACGGCAGGATCGCATCCGGCGAGATCAAATCGTTCAACGGCATGATTGTGTCCTGTACCCGCTAGGCAGGGCGCGTGCCGTTGCAGCGCTGCCGAAGGAAACTCGATTGACTAGGGTTGGCGTTCGCGGGTGTCCGCGCCCACCGCATGATGCTCTTTGAGGCGGCGTTTGTAACGACGCAATTGTTTCTCGATCCGCTCCGCCGCCTGGTCGAAGCTTGCATAAGGGTCACGCGCGCGGCCCTCGGCCTGCAGGGTGACGCCGGAGGCAAGGTGCAGGGTGCAATCGGAATAATAGCCCGAACCTTCCGGTGTGATCACGACATGTCCGTTGACTGAACCATCGAAGTATTTCGATGTGGCGGTCTCGAGTCTCTCGTTGACGTGCTGCCGCAATGCCTCGCCGATATCGAGGTTCTTGCCTGAAATCCGCAATGGCATGAAGGGCTCCTGGAGCAGGTCCCACAACGTGGATTGTGCGTTCGGCAATGCCCTCTGGACGCGTCATGGAATTGTTCCCCGCCAACTGAATGACGCGTCAGGAGAGAGGGTTAAGAGTCCCGCCGGACGAAGTCAATGGCTTGGAGTGGATAAGGCGATGCCCGTCTAACTCCTTGATCCTGTACAGATTTCGTGACGCTGAAGTGGGGGGCGCCATTGACCTGATTGCATCAGATCGCGCGTTGCATCGCCTGCTTCTCGCGCCGGCGCTCGACGGAGGACGGAATGCGCAGGCTTTCGCGATATTTGGCGACGGTCCTTCGCGCGATATCGATATCGGCGCCGCGCAATTGCGAGACGATCGCATCGTCTGACAGAACGTTCCCGACATTCTCGCGTTCGATCATCAGCTTGATCTTATGGCGAACCGATTCTGCCGAGTGCGCCTGACCGCCGCTTTGCGCGGCGATCGAGGCGGTGAAGAAATATTTGAGCTCGAAAAGCCCACGCGGCGTCGACATGTACTTGTTCGAGGTCACGCGTGAGACTGTCGATTCGTGCATGCCGATCGCGTCGGCGATGGATTTCAGATTGAGCGGGCGCAAATGCTGCACGCCTTCGGCAAAAAACGCGTCCTGTTGCCGGACAATCTCGGTTGAGACTTTCAGGATTGTTTTCGCGCGCTGTTCAAGGCTCTTGGTCAGCCAATTCGCGGTCTGCAGACATTGCGAGACGAAGCTCCGGTCTGCGTCATTTACCCGGCTCTTTGAGACATAGGCTGCATAAGTCTGGTTGACGAGGAGGCGCGGCAGCACCTCCGAGTTAAGTTCGATGTGCCAGCCCCCGTCTGCGGCTGCACGCACAGTCACGTCGGGCACAACAGGCTGAATTGGGCCGCCGCCATAGACGCGGCCGGGTTTGGGATCGAGGCGGCGGATTTCGGCGACCATGTCGGCGAGGTCGTCGTCATCGACCTCGCACAGGCGCCGCAGCGTGGGGAATTCGCGTTTTGCAAGCAGCGGCAGATTGGCGACAAGCATCTGCATCGCCGGATCGTAACGATCGCGTTCGCGAAGTTGGATCGCCAGACATTCGGCGAGATCGCGCGCGCCGACACCGGATGGCTCGAAGGTCTGGACTTTGGCGAGGACACGCTCGATGCGCGCGACTGGCGTGCCCAGCCGATCAGCGAGCTGGGAAATGTCCTCCCTCACATAGCCAATCTCATCGATCGCATCGATGAGCGTGTGCCCGATCACGCGGTCGACGGGATCGGGGCAGGCGAGGGCAAGTTGTTCGAGCAGGTGATCGTGCAGCGAGGGTTTAGCGGCTATGTAAGCCTCAAGATTTGGTGCCTCACCGTCGGTTGGCCCACCGGCCGACCCCGTCCAGGACGTCGCCGAGAGTCCCGCGTCCGTGAGCGTGGTACTGCGCTCCGGCGTGACGGCGGGGCCATCGGAGTCGAAGGTGTTGCCGAGTTCGGTACCGAGGCTCGCTTCGAGCCCCGCCCCATCGGTGGCCAGGGTTTCGCTTGCCCAGTCGCTTTCGTGTGGCTCGCTCGAATCGAGCGCGGCCGCTTCGAACGGCATCTCGGAAGACTCCGCCGGCGGCGAAACAGGCAGGTCGGCAGCGGAATCGTCGACCCGCTCCAGCATCGGATTGCGTTCGAGCTCTTCTTCGATGAAGTTTGCGAGTTCGATATTGGAGAATTGCAGGAGTTTGATCGCCTGAAGCAGCTGCGGCGTCATGACCAGGGACTGGCCCTGCCGCATGATGAGCTTCGCCGAAAGCGCCATTACCCCCACTCGCCGCAGTCCGGACCGTCGGCCGGCCCGTTTCTTGCATGGAAGTGGATAGCCTATGTTGTTTTGCTTGGCGAGTCCGCCGAGGCCTTCCGTCCCGCACCTTTTGCCGCAGGCGGTTAAGATAGCGTGCGCGGCGCTTGTGGATTGCGGTTACATCCTGAAATCCTCGCCGAGATAGAAGCGGCGGACATCGCGATTGGCGACGATCTCGTCGGGCGTGCCGGACGTCAGCACGTGGCCGGAATGGATGATGTAGGCGCGGTCGATGAGGCCGAGCGTCTCGCGCACCGCGTGGTCGGTGATCAGGACGCCGATGCCGCGGTCCCTGAGGTGGCGGACGAGATCCTGGATGTCGCCGACCGCGATCGGATCGATGCCGGCAAAGGGTTCATCGAGGAGCATGAAGGCCGGATGGCCGGCGAGGGAGCGGGCGATCTCGCAACGGCGCCGCTCGCCGCCTGATAGCGCGATCGCTTGTGTCCTGCGCAGCCGCTTGATGTCGAACTCTTCGAGCAGCGCTTCGAGCTCGGCCTCGCGCCTTTCGCGGTCGGGCTGCGTGATCTCGAGCACGGCGCGGATATTGTCCTCGACCGAGAGGCCGCGGAAGATCGAGGGCTCCTGCGGCAGGTAGCCGATGCCGAGGCGCGCCCGCCGGTACATCGGCAGCGGGGTCACATCGTAGCCGTCGAGCTCGATGACCCCCTGATCGGGACGAACGAGACCCGTGATCATGTAGAACACCGTCGTCTTGCCGGCGCCGTTCGGCCCGAGCAGCCCGACGGCCTCACTGCGCCTGATGTAGAGGCTCACATCCTCGACGACGCGGCGTTGGCGATAGCTCTTCGCCAGATGCTGGACGACGAGCAGTCCTTCATGGACGGGACGGGTGCTGAGGGGTGGTGGAGCGGGCGCAGGAGTTGCGGGCACGCGTGGCTGCGGTGCCGGACTGGACGGGAGAGCGGCGCCGCTCCGACCCACGCCGGCAACGCCCTGCCGCAGCCGCCGCCAGCGCTCGGCCATTCGCGCCATCACTCCCCGCCGGAGGGGCGGCGGGAGCGACGAGCCATAGGATTCATGGACAGCCAAAACGCAAAGTCCGGCGGAGAGAGCCTGCAGGCGCTTCTTCGCAACAAGTGTGAGCGCATTAGGGCGCGCTGCCCCAAGTAGAGGCGCTCTAACCGATTTTGCAAGGAAGCGGAATTCGGTGGCTCGCCTATTCGGGCGGGGGCGTACCCTCGACGCGCGTGGCGCGCGTCTTCTGCGGGGGCGCCGCGTGACCTTCTCCGGCGCTTGCCGCGGGTGCCGATGCGGACTTCTCGCCCGGCGTGAAGACGCTGCGCACGCGCCCGCCTTGCGCGCTCGCGCCGCCGAGAACGATGGCCTGGTTGGTGTTGAGGTCGTAGACCAAACGCTCGCCCTTCGTGACGTTGGCCCCCTGGCTCAGGGTCACACGGCCGGTCAGAAAAACCTTGTTCTCGGCTTTGTCGTAGACGCCGCTGTCGCCGGTGCCGATCTGGTCTTTCGAGGTGATCGTCACCGGGCCCTGCGCTTCCATCCGGCGCATCTGGTGGCCGTTTGAATTGGCGGGCGCAGGCTCGAGGAAGATCGTCAGCGCCGAGGCTTTCAGCCGGCTCTCGCCCTGTGTGGCAACGACGGCGCCGCTATAGACGAGCTTCTGCTCCTTGTCGAAATAATCGAGCTTGCCGGCATCGATGCTGACCGGCTCCTTCGAGGAGGCGCCGGGCAGGACCGCGCCGGCCTTTTGGGCGAGCGCGGGTGCCGTGCCAGCCACGGCCAGCGCCGCCGCAAGGATCACGGCGCGCGCGCTCATTGCGTCGCGCTCTTCTGCAGGGCAGCCTCTTCGGCGCGTTGCTCCTGCGGCAGCATCACCGAATGGACATTGCCCTCGAAGACAACCTGCTGCCCGCTATCGATGATCTGCATCTCATCGGCCTCGACGGAGCCCGCCTTGAGCACGACCGTCACCGGCTCGATCGTCTTCATGAGGCCCGTCTTCAGTTCCATCAGCGCCGATTGCGTCTTCATGTCGTAGCCGGCATCGCTGCGGATGCGGACAAGGCCGGTTAACTGCAGCTCATCTTTGGCGGAATTATAGAGGCCCCGGTCGGCCGTCAGGTTGACCCACGCGCTTGCCGTCATCTGCGCTTTGGCATCGAGGCGGACGAGCTCGACGATCTCGGGCGCCAGCATGTCCTGGATGCCCTGCGCGGCGCGCACTTCATACGGCATGCCGTTCCTGCGCTTGCCCGAGAGGCGCGGCGTGTCGATCGTGATCTTGCTGCCCTGCAGGCCGACGCCGCCGATCGAGCGATGGGCGAGCCGGCTGAACGGGTCGAAAAACGCGATCACAACGCCCAAGGTCACCGTCACCGAACAGAAGATGAGGATGCCGCGCCGCAGAAAGCGCACCCTGCCGGTATGCCGCCCGGCGCTGACAAAGGCCCGCATATCCCGCCCGCCGGCTACACCGAGCCGATTGCGGTCGCGCGTGCGGCGCGTGATGGCGGCCTCGCTCATCCCTCGGGGTCTCGACTCATGACTGTTCTTGCTGGGCGCCAGCGGACAGTGACTTCAGCAATTGTGGCATGGCGAAGTTAAGGCGTTTGCGTGGGGCTCGGGCTTAGCCGTGCGCGAAAATGTCGGTCTCAGCCCAGCCCATGAGGTCGAGCCTGACCCGAGTCGGCAGGAAGGCGAAAGATTCGCTCGCCAGCCCGAGCCGCCCCTCGCGCTGGAGCATGGCGTCGAGCTTTTCGCGCACCGCATGGAGATGCAGCACATCGGAGGCAGCATAGCCGAGCTGCGCTTCGGTGAGCTCCGGCGCGCCCCAGTCCGAAGATTGCTGCTGCTTCGAGATTTCCTGGCCCAAAAGTTCGCGCACGAGGTCCTTGAGGCCGTGCCGGTCGGTATAGGTGCGCGC
>JAXDNH010000153.1:0-10007 GCA_034669525.1 Methylobacteriaceae bacterium
CGCGCCGGTGCATTCGGCAACACGTCCCTGCCAATCGTACATCAGCGCATCTGCATAACCGCGCCGCTCGGCGCGATGCTTTGACAGCGTGCAGATCATGTAGAGTCCGGCCGCTTTGGCGAGCGCTGGTGCAGTCGCCGGATCGGGCCGCCGATATTCGGCGATGTCGAGCCGGACGCCCTTCATCTTCTCCGCAACATCGAACATCGATGGCCACTCCCACACCGCGATCGCGGTGTTGATGGTGGAGTGCTGCGCGGCAACCGCCATCATCTCGCTGCCGCGCCACGCGACCGGACGCACATAGCAATCGTGAAAACCGTTCTTGTCGACGACCAGCTGTTTCGCGGCATCCAGCTCGGCGACGGAGTAGGGAATCTCAAAATCGAGCATTTCGGCGGAGTGCTTGAAGCGCTCGGAATGTTCGCGCGATTTGAACACGACGCCACCATAGGCGCGTTCGCCTTCGAAAACGCAGGAGGCGTAGTGCAGCCCATGTGATAGGACATGGAGCTTGGCTTCCTGCCACGGAACGAGCCCACCATTCATCCAAATGAAGCCGTCGCGTTGATCGAAAGGAAGCACCGCCATGATGATCCTGGGCTCCTCTGCCCTTTGGCCGACGCGGAAAGTTACCGCGACCATGCTCTTGACTGTTCTACAAGAGGCTTGACGAGTAACAATCGGGCTGGAATATGTCAACAAGGCTGTCGTATTCGCGCGCCGTTCGGACGAGGTGATTGGTGGAGAGCCTGCAGCCAGGCGACCTTTTAGGCTCTAAACGGAGCCCGGGCCAAGAGCTCGATCCGACGCCGATGTACAATATCATCGAACTATTGTTTTTCGCCTATCGCGATTTCGTCGGTGATGCCGACCGTCTGCTCGAAAACTATAAGTTTGGCCGCGCGCATCACCGCGTGCTGCATTTCGTCAACCGCCAGCCCGGACTGAAGATCGCCGAAATCCTCGCGATTCTTCAGATCACTAAACAGAGCCTCGGCCGCGTTCTGAAAGACCTGCTCGCGGCGGGCTACATCGAGGTGCGTCCCGGGCCTGTCGACCGCCGTCAGCGCCTGCTGTTTCCAACCGCCAAAGGCCGCAAGCTTGCGCTCGATCTCGCCCGTCTGCAGTCGAAGCGCTTTGCGCGCGTCTTCGAAGCGCTTCCGCCGGGGGCCTACGACAATGCCGTCCAGTTTTTGCTTGAAATGATCGATCCCCGGGATCGTGGCGCGATTACCGAGCGGCTCCGGCTGAGTTCGCTAGCGCCGGAAAGGCAGCGGGCGTGAACGCGCGAGCGAACGGGCAGCCGGCCGAGGGAGAGGCGGCGCATCTCCTGATCGTTGATGATGACAGTCGCATTCGCGCCTTGCTCGCCCGCTATCTCACCATGCAGGGCTATCGCGTAACGACAGCCGCCAGTTCCGCGGATGCGAAAAGCCGGATGCAGAGCCTCGCCTTCGATCTTCTTGTGCTGGACGTAATGATGCCGGGCGGCAGCGGCATCTCGCTCGCCCGTGACTTGCGGCAGCATGGGGAAGCCGGCACGGGCGTTCCCATCATCTTTCTGACAGCGAGAGGCGAGGTCGAAGACCGGATCGCAGGGCTCGAGGCGGGTGGCGACGATTATCTCGCCAAGCCCTTCGATCCCCGCGAACTGACACTGCGGATCGCCTCGCTCCTGCGCCGGACCAAAGATCGCCAAATCGTCGTTCCAGAAGAACCCGTCGTGCGCTTCGGCGAGTTCTGCTTCGATCTCGCGCATGGGGATTTGCGCCGCGGCGACAAACGCGTCGCGCTTGCCGAACGCGAGCGCGAAATGCTACGGCTCCTCGCCAGCGCGCGCGGCGAAGTCGTATCGCGGCACGCGCTCGCGACTTGCGGCACGCCATGCAACGAACGCAGCGTCAACGTGCAGATCAATCGATTGCGCCGCAAGCTCGAAGGCGATCCCGCCGATCCGGCCTACCTTATAACTGCGCGCGGCACAGGGTACCGCCTCGCGCTGGATGGATAAGGCGGCGCGATGAGCATCACCCTCCCCGCAGCGCTCGCCAGACCGCACAAGGTCTATCGCGATTTTGCGCTGTGGCTGCGCCGGCAAATGCCGAAGGGACTGTACGCGCGCGCGTTGCTCATCGTCATTCTGCCGATGGTGTTGTTGCAGTCGGCAGTCGTGTTCTTCTTCATGGAGCGGCATTGGCAGGTCGTGACGTTTCGCCTGTCTGCGGCGCTTACCCAAGATATCGCCGCGCTGATCGACATTTATCAGAGTTACCCGCAGGATAAGAATTACGACACGTTGCAGCGCATTGCAGCCGAGCGTCTCCGCGTCGACTTGGACATTCTTCCGCCGGGTCCGCTTCCGCCGGCGCTGCCAAAACCGTTCTTCTCGATCGTCGATCGTGCACTATCGAACGAAATTCGCCGCCAGATTGGCCGTCCGTTCTGGCTCGACACGGTGGGACGCTCCGATCTCATCGAGATCCGTATTCAACTCGAAGATGCAGTAATGCGCATCATTGCGCACCGCAGTCAGGCCTATGCGTCGAATTCGCACATTTTCGTCATGTGGATGCTCGGCACGTCATTCGTGCTGATCCTCGTGGCGATCGCATTCCTGCGCAACCAGATCAAACCGATTCTCCGGCTCGCACGTGCCGCCGAGGCTTTCGGCAAAGGGAGACAGATCGATTTCCGGCCGCAGGGAGCGCGCGAGGTCCGCCAGGCAGGCCTCGCCTTTGTCGAGATGAAGCGCCGGGTCGAGCGGGCCATGGAGCAGCGCACGACGATGCTCAATGGCGTGAGCCACGATCTGCGCACCGTGCTCACGCGCTTCCGCCTTTCGCTTGCGGTCATCGGTAACACGCCCGAGACCCGCGCGATGCAGAAGGACCTCGAAGAGATGCAGCGCATGATCGAAGCCTATCTCGCCTTTGCGCGTGGCGACAGCGGCGAGACCTCGGTTCCAAGCGACATCGCATCATTGCTGAGGCAGGTGAAAGAGGAACTCGATGAAGACGGTCATGACACGCAGGTGACGTTCAGTGGTGATTCAATTATCTCGGTGCGGCCAGACGCGTTCAAGCGGTGCGTCGCCAATCTCGTTGCTAATGCGCAGCGCCATGGCAGCAAAGTCAGCGTTGAAGGATCAAGCGATCAGAGGTTCCTGACCATCAATGTCGATGACGATGGGCCGGGCATTCCCGCCGAGCAGCGCGAGGATGTGTTCAAGCCCTTCTTCCGCCTGGACGAGGCGCGCAATCAGGACGAGGCCGGCACCGGGCTTGGACTTGCGATCGCGCGCGATATCGCGCGCTCGCATGGCGGTGATATCCAGCTCTCGACGAGCCCGCTTGGCGGCCTTCGTGCTACTTTGCGGATTCCGATCTGATCAGATCGCCGGATCGTCAGCGATATCACCGCGCCGTCCCCAGTCGCGCTCACCACGATCACGGTACCGGTCGCGCCCTCGCTCGCGCCAGGTGCGGCGGCTCGCGATCAGCGCGCGTCCGACTGCGCGTAGCGGCGCGGTAAGACGCTGCAGATCCTCCGCACGCGCGACAAGCCGATCGCCGCGCGTGAGCTCGCGATCGAGCGCGGCCATCGTCGCGGCGAGGCCCCGGTCGTCGTCTTCGAACCAGGTGTCGAGGACACGATTCCAGGCAAACGCCAGACCCTGCAGTTTGAGCGTGCCGACCGGGCCTTCGCTGTCGATCCCTGCCGCTTCAAGCATGAAGCGCATCGAATTAACCAGTACCCCGTTAAGTGCCGCGCCCGCCATAAGATCGCCGCGCGACCAGTCGGAAATGCTCTGCAGCGCGTCGCGATAGGGCTTCAGCGCATCGATCCGGCGCATCAGCACGTCGAAGAGCCGCTCCTTTGCCGTCTCGCCAACAAGATCGGTAGTCGTGCCTTCGAGCACAATCCTGTCGATCCGACGCGCAAACCCCGCGAGCACCGCACCTTTCGAAGGAAAATGGTCGCGGAAATCGGCAAGCGAAACGCCGGCGCGAAGTGCGATGTCGGAAAGGGTGATCTCTTCCCAGGGGCGTTCGGCCGCAAGCTCCATGAGCGCGTCGACGATGCGGGTTTTGGGATCGCCGATGCGTGGCGCCGAGACGGGAGCGACAAGGCCTTCCGGCGCGGCCGGTTCGTTGAACTGTGACATGAATTCCTCCGACCCCTTTATTTAGGGCCGGAGCGTAGCGCTCCAAGCGCGTTGGAAGAAATCAAGTCAGCCGGAAAGTTCGGCGGCGCGGCGCTTTGCGGCTTCGACGGCGGCTTCCATAAGCTTCTTCAATCCGCTCTCGCCCATGAGAATGGTTAGCGCCGCGGCGGTCGTGCCGCCGGGCGAGGTGACTTCCTCGCGCAATTTCGAAACTGACTTCTCGGATGAGCGATGCATGAGCTCGCCCGATCCTTCGACGGTCGCGCGCGCAAGGCGCTCCGCGAGATCCGGCGGCAGGCCGGCCGCCGCCCCCGCTTCGGCAAGACATTCGGCGAGCAGGAACACATAGGCTGGTCCGGAGCCGGAGACCGCCGTCACCGCATCGATATGGGCCTCGTCGCCGAGCCATTCGACCCGCCCGACGGCGGAGAGAAGTTCGTCCGCGGTGGCGCGCTGGTCAGCGCTCACGTCCGGCGTCGCGTATGCCGCCGTAATGCCCCGGCGGATCGCCGCCGGCGTGTTCGGCATAGCGCGAACGATGCCTGTGGCTGCAGGCAGCCGCGCCTTCAGGTCGGCCGTGGTTTTTCCCGCCAGGATCGACAGAACCAGCGTCTGGGGTCCGACCAGCGGCGCGATCTGCGGGACGGCGTCATCCAGCGTTTGCGGCTTGATCGCCAGAAAGAGCACGGCCGGCGCAGCGATGTCGGCCACCGCGGGGTTGATTCGCACGCCCTTGTAGCGCGCGGCCATTTGCGTCTCTTCGCTTGGCGCCGGATCGAGGATCGTGATCGCGCTGGCGTCGACCCCTCGCCCAAACCAGCCACCAAGAAGCGCCGAGCCCATCTTGCCCGCGCCAACCAGGACCAGGGAAAGCGGGCGCTCGGTCACTCCAGAATTGTCCTTAGGTCAGGCGTGCCCGTGCGTCTCGAACATGGCCGCTTCGAGCGCCTCTCTTACGCTCTTGCCAGCCCAGACGACAAACTGGAAGGCCTGATAATAACGCTCGCAATTCTCCAGCGCGTTCGTCAGTACCACCTCGCATTGCCGGCTGTTCGGCACGGCGCCCCCCGCCAGGATCAGCCCTTGCCGGAACATGACGACGCCCTCGCTCGCCCAAAGCTCGAAATGGCCGATCCAGAGCTGCTCGTTGATGGTCGAGACAAGCGTCAAAAGCTCCTGTCTCCGGCGCTCTGGCACTTTCAGATCGAAGGCACAGCCGATATGCAGCGTCTCGAGTTCAGGCAGCCACGTGAAAGCCATGTGGTAATCCGACCAGCTGCCCGTCACCGAAATCGAAATCTCGTCGTCGTCGTCGCGATTGAAGACCCACTCGTTCAAGGCGGCGAGGCGCTCGACGACATCGACGGGATGTTCGGCGCGTTCGCTGTGATGTTCGGTTTGCAGGAGCGACATTTTTTGGCCTGGATTTGCGAGTTGCGGACGGGCGGGCATGAGGATCGGCCTGAAGCCGGAATCAAAGACGAATCAACCTCCTAGCCGGACTATATATGCCGGTGAGGTTTTCCCTGCTTCCGCAAATCGCTGCAACAGACCGCGCCAAAATGTTGGGCGCGAACGGCTTTTGCCGGTTATCCCCTGACGAGGAAGCCGCGACCATCCACAGAATCGGGATGACAGCTCCGTGGCAGCGCAAGCTGCAGGTCAGCCTCGATTGAGATCGGCGCTGCCGCCCACGCCGGCGGCTGTGGGGCCCCCCGATTTCGCTTCCAGGACGGCGATACGCTTTTTAAGCGCCTCGTTTTCTTCCCGGGCCAGTGCGGCCATGTCTCGCACCGCTTCGAACTCCTCGCGCGAGACAAGATCCATGCTGGAGATGAGCCGGTCGAGCTGAGCGCGCGCCAGGGTCTCGGCTTCACGGCGGACACCTTGGGCGACACCCGCGGCGTCGGTCACCAGCCGTGCAAGGTCATCGAGAATGCGGCCGCGCGGCTCAACCATGGTTTTCTCTCCGGGCTTCCGTATATGTCGGGCCTCCTGGCCAAGTCCACCAACACAGGCTGATCCATGCCCTTCGGCGAAGCCCTCCTTCACGCTCTCAACATGACCCTCGTCATGACTTGGGAAATCTTTTGGGCTCTCGTGCTCGGCTTCGCGCTTTCCGGCGTGATCCAGGCCGTGGTGTCAAAAGGTGAGATGAGCCGGCTCCTGCCGGATTCCTCGCTCGGCTCGATTTTGAAGGCGAGCGCGCTCGGCGCTGCCTCCTCCTCCTGCTCCTACGCCGCCACCGCCATTTCCCGCTCGATCTTCCGCAAAGGCGGCGACTTCATTGCCGCGATGGCCTTCCAGTTCGCCTCGACCAATCTCGTGCTTGAGCTTGGCATCGTGATGATCGTCCTCCTCGGCTGGCGCTTCGCTTTGGCCGAGTTTATCGGCGGGCCTATCATGATCATCATTCTCGTCGTGATCCTGCGCCTGGTGATGACACGCGAGCGGATCGACGAGGCGCGGCGGCAGGCCGACGAGGGTGTCGCTGGCCGGATGGAGGGTCACGCCGCCATGGACATGAGCGTGCCCGGCGCGACCTGGCGCGAGCGTTTGTTTTCGAAGGAAGGGTTCACCGCGGTCAGCCATTATTACGTGATGGACTGGGCCTCGGTCTGGGTCGATATCGTGATCGGGCTTGTCGCCGCCGGCTTGATCAGCGCTTTTGTTCCCGAAAGTTTCTGGTCGGCCTTCTTCCTCGCGGAGCATCCGCTCGCGGCGAAGATCGTCGGCCCGCTGATCGGCCCGCTTGTCGCCGTCATCGCGTTCGTCTGCTCAATTGGCAACGTGCCGCTTGCGGCCGTTCTCTGGGCCGGCGGCATCAGTTTCGGCGGCGTGATCGCCTTCATCTTCGCCGATCTGATCATCCTGCCGATCCTCAACATCTACCGCAAGTATTACGGTACGCGCATCGCCGTGATCCTCGGGCTTGTCTTCTATGCAGCGATGGCCGGCGCGGCTTACGTGATCGAGATTCTTTTCGGTCTCGCCGGCCTCGTGCCGCAGGATCGCTCGATCGATATGATGCAGTACGGTATCACGCTGAACTACACGACCGTGCTCGATGTGATAGCGCTCGCGGTTTCCGCCGTGCTCGTCTGGCGGTTCATGCGCACCGGCGGCCCAGAAATGCTGGCGCATATGGAATCGCCGGATCACGACCATGCGTGTCATCAGCACGGGCATGCCCACCATCATCATCACCACGGATAAGACGCGGGTGATGGCAGAACTGAGCAGAGCGTAAAAGCATGCCGCTTTTGGCGCTCCCTTATCCGATCATCGATCCCGTCCTCATCCATGTCGGCCCGCTGCCGATCCGCTGGTATGCGCTGGCCTACATTGCCGGGCTGATTCTGGGATGGCTGTATGCACGCGCGCTGGCCGGCCGCGACTCCCTGTGGAATGGCACCCCGCATCCCTCCCCGCGAAGTCTCGACGATCTCCTCGTCTATTGCGCGCTCGGTGTCGTGCTCGGCGGTCGCATCGGTTACGTGCTCTTCTACAATTTCTCCTATTATGCGGCGCATCTTGCAGAGATACCTGCCGTCTGGAAAGGCGGCATGTCGTTTCACGGCGGTCTTGCCGGCGCGGCGGTCGGAATTTATCTCTTTGCGCGTCGCTACGAGCTGCCCGTGCTCAGCGCCTTCGACATCGGTTGCGCGGTCGTGCCGATCGGACTTTTTCTCGGACGGATCGCCAATTTCATCAAGCCCGAACTCTGGGGCCGACCGAGTGACGTGCCCTGGGCGATGGTCTTTCCCGATGCGGGTCCCCTGCCCCGCCATCCAAGCCAGCTTTATGAAGCGGGACTGGAAGGGCTGGTTCTTTTCATCGCGCTTGCGATCGCGATTCGGCTCGGCGCGCTGAAGCGGCCGGGCCTCGTGAGCGGGATCTTCGGCATCGGTTATGGGGTTGCGCGCATCACCTGCGAATTCTTCCGCGAACCCGATCCGCAACTTGGCTTCCTGTTCGGCAATGCGACGATGGGCATGCTTCTGTCGCTGCCGCTGATCGCGATCGGCGCCGTGGTCTTGATTGTTGCGCTACGCCGGCGGCCGCTTCCGGCATGAATGAATTGCTGCGCGAGTTGCGTGAGATTATCGCACAGGAAGGGCCGATCTCGCTCGAACGCTATATGAGCCTAGCGCTATCGCATCCGCGCTACGGCTATTACACGACGCGCCAGCCGTTCGGCGCTACGGGCGACTTCATCACCGCGCCCGAGATCAGCCAGATGTTCGGCGAGCTGATTGGGCTCTGGGCGGTGGAGATGTGGCGGCTTGCCAGGGTGCCCATGCCGTTGCGGCTTGTGGAGCTCGGGCCCGGTCGCGGAACCTTGATGGCGGATGCGCTACGCGCCATCCGCGGCATTCCGGCCATGGCGCACGCGATTGACGTGCATCTCGTCGAGACGAGCGCGCGGCTTGCTGAGATTCAGCGCGCAACCCTGGCGAAATACGATGTGCCGATGCACTGGCATGCAAGCATCGCCGATATTCCCTCGTGCTCTGCGATCTTCATCGCCAACGAGTTCTTCGATGCGCTACCGGTGCAGCATTTCGTGCGGACGGAGAAAGGCTGGTGCGAGCGGCTTATCGGCGTCGATGCCGACGGGAAACTTGCCTTCGGCTTAAAACCAGATGCGAGCGATGAAATCCGCCTTGCGGCGCCGGAAGGGAGCATTATCGAGATCAGTCCAAAAGCGCGCGAAACCGTTGGCGCGCTTGCCGGCAGAATCGCGCGACAAGGCGGCGCGCTTCTTGTGATCGATTACGGATACGTCGAAAGCCGGCCGGGCGAGACGCTGCAGGCGGTGCGAAGTCATCGCTTCGTCGATCCGCTCGAAGCCCCAGGCCAGTGCGATCTCACCGCACATGTCGACTTCGCCGCGGTGGCGCGGCAAGCCGAACATGCCGGGGCACGCGTGCACGGCCCAGTCGCGCAAGCGGCGTTTCTCCTGCGCCTCGGGATTGCGCAGCGCGCCGAGATGCTGAAGCGCAATTCGACGCGCACGCAAACACAAGAAATCGAGCACGCGCTATCGCGCCTGACCGGAACCACCGGTCCGACCGCGATGGGCCAGCTTTTTAAGGTGATGGCAATCACCCCAGAAAGTGTGCCGGCCGCTCCGGGGTTCGGCTGATACCCCGCTGGTACCTACGTCCGAATCGGTCGGCGCTGTCGTTTCGTCATCGAACCCGCTAAGTTCACCGGATATGGCTAGTCATAACGACATCGTCGTCGACCAGTTCACCCGCCAGGCAGCGCCCTTTGCAGAAGCGCCGGCGATACGCGAGGAGGAGGCGCTGCGTCTGCTCGTCGAATTCTCCGGCGCCGGCGCCTCCGATAGCGTGCTTGACGTTGCCTGCGGCCCCGGACTGGTCGTTGCCGAATTTGCAAAGGTCTGCCGCCATGCGACCGGCATCGACTTGACGCCGGCGATGATCGACCAGGCGCGGCAACATGCGGCCGCGCTCCGACTCGCGAATGTCGACTGGCGCGTCGGCGACGTTACCGCGTTGCCGTTTGCCGACATGTCATTCTCCGTCGTCGTCTCGCGGTTTGCCTTCCATCATTTTGTCGATCCACTAGTCGTCCTGCGCGAAATGGCGCGCGTGGCGACGCGACGTGTCGTCGTCGCCGACATCGCGGCCTCGGATGATCCCACGCGCGCCGCCGCGCTGAACCGCATGGAGAAGCTGCGCGACCCCTCGCACACGCGCGCGCTGCCGCTTTCCGGGTTGCGCGCCCTGTTCGCGGAGGCGGGCCTGCCGGAACCGCGCGTGACACACTACGACGTGCGTGCGGACCTCGACAGATTGCTGGCAATAAC
>JAXDNH010000154.1:0-10597 GCA_034669525.1 Methylobacteriaceae bacterium
GAACCTAGCATGGTGCTATCAGAGATATGGCTTCCGAAACGCACTAAGTGGCAGGAGCAGACGCGGTTTCTCTCTGTGCATACCGTCTGCAAATCTGGGAACCTCGGGTGTCGAAACCTCCAGCCAGGGTAAACAAACCGCAACGCATTTCCCTGATGATCGCCCCTTCCCCTCGGGAAGCTCGAATCATGCACTCTGCCCACGTCACGCGCCGAACCGGGAAATGCGCCTCCCTATTCGGCTTGGCGGTGCTGCTCCTCATCGGCGGCGCCGCGCCGGCGTCTGCCGATTTCGCGCAATTCGTCCACTCGCTTTGGCCGCAGGCGCAGGCGCGCGGCATCTCGCGCGCAACATTCGACGCGGCGTTGCGCGGCGTCACGCCCGATCCCGACGTCATCGAGCGCACGAAGAAGCAGGCGGAGTTCGTCAAGCCGATCGGCGACTATCTCGCCTCCGCCGTCTCGGCGAAGCGAATCGAGACCGGCCGGGCGAAAGGGCGCGAATGGAAGGACACTCTGGAAAAGGTCGAGCGCCTCTACGGCGTCGACCCTTATGTCGTGCTCGGGGTCTGGGGCCTGGAGACGAATTTCGGCGGTTATGTCGGCGACAAATATGTGATCCGCGCGCTCGCTACCCTCGCCTATGCGCGCTATCGCGGCGACTACTTTAAAAAGGAGCTCCTGAGCGCGCTGCAGATCCTCCAGGCCGGTCATGTTCATGCAAAAGACATGCAGGGCTCATGGGCCGGCGCCATGGGCCAGACTCAGTTCATGCCTTCGAGCTTCAACCATTACGCCGTGGATTTCGACGGCGACGGACACAAGGATATCTGGACCAACGTTCCCGACGCGCTCGCCTCGACCGCCAATTACCTGAAGAAGCACGGCTGGATTGCCGGCGAGACCTGGGGCTACGAAGTGCTGCTGCCGTCCGGTTTCAATGGGAGCGGCGGGCCGGCGCATTACCGTCCCTTCGCCCAATGGGCGGCGCGGGGTGTCACCCGCGCCGATGGCGAGGCGATGCCGCGCGAGGGCCAAGGGGCGCTGATCATGCCGGCAGGCGCGGGCGGGCCGGCCTTTCTCGTCACCCGCAATTTCAAGGTCATCAAAACCTACAACAATTCGACCGCCTACGCGCTCGGCGTTGCCCTGCTCGGCGACCGCATCGCCGGCTGGCCGCCATTGAAGGCAAGCTGGCCGGTTGCGGGCCGATAGGCCCTGGGGTGGTACGCTGAGTTGGGCCTGAGCGGCTGATCGGTTATACTCACGCAATGCACGCGCCCGACTCCTTGTCAGCCAGCCCGCAGCGCGATGTTTCCCTCGCGAGGCGCGCTCTGAAAATCTGCGCAGTCGCGCTCCTCGCTTTCGTCATCTGCGGATCGTCGGCCATGGCGCAGTGGCCGTGGGGAGGCGGCGGCTGGGGAGGTGGCGGCGGCGGCTGGGGAGGAGGTGGCTGGGGCGGCGGTGGTGGCGGTTACCGCCCCGACGACAATGCCGGCTTCTGGCTGCGCGAACGCGAGATGATGCAGCACCAGCGCATTCAGCGGCGCCCCGTTTACGTGCACACAAAACCGCAGATACGGAAAACCGTCCCGTCGGGCCCTCCGGCGCTGGCCGACAAACCCGCCGCTCCACTACCGGAGAAGGCGCCTGCCGAAGCCGCCTTCGTCATCGACGTCCTCGGCGACAGCCTCGGGCAGCTGCTTGCCCAGGGGCTCCAGGAAGCTTACGCCGACCGTTCCGAGATCACGGTCGTGCGCAAGGCCAAAGGCGATACCGGTCTTGTCGCCAGCGAGTTCTACGACTGGCCGAAAGCGGTGCGCGATCTCCTTGCCTCGAATGAGAAGGTCAGCATGGCGGTCATGATGATCGGCAGCAACGACCGCCAGCTGATTCGGGACGGAAATAACCGCTACGAGCCGCTCTCGGACAAGTGGAAGGAAATCTACGGCAACCGCGTCGAGGAGATCGCCCGGGCTTTCAAGGAGAAAAGAATCCCATTGCTCTGGGTGGGCCTGCCGATCGCCAAGAGCGAGCGGTCGTCCTCCGACTATAGCGAAATCAACGAAATCGTCCGCGAACGCCTGGCCAAACAGGATGCAGGGTTTGTCGATATCTGGGAGGCGTTCGGAGATTCGCGCGGCCTCTACAATGCGTTCGGCCCTGATGTGAACGGCGTTATCGTGAAACTGCGCGCCATGGACGGCGTGCACTTCACCAAGCCGGGCGCGCGCAAGCTCGCTCATTTCGCCGAAAGCGAAGTCAAGCGCCTGTACGATCTTCTGAAGCCGAAGACCGAGCCCGGTGTGGCCACCCTCGAAGGCCTGCCGACCCCCCTTGCCCCCGCCGAACCGGCTAATTCCAATGCGGCCCCCGCACCGAACGGTCAGCAGGCAGCGCTTCCCGCCCAGCCCTTGGTTCCGGCACCTCCCCCGAAGCCTGCTTCGGGCCCGATCCTGCCCCTGACGACACCGCCGATCGCACCGGGCGGCGATCTCGCCCGTCCCGCACGTACGCGGGATTCTTCAGGCGACGCACAGGCGCTGGTCGATCGCGCCCTTGCCCGCGGCCAATCGCTCGAGCCGAAGCCGAATCGCGCCGACGATTTCACCTGGCCGCGCGCTGCTCAGTAGATCCCGGGCAGCTGCCCGGCGCGGCACCCACTCTCCACAATTCGTAGCTTCTCGGCCCCGCCCGTTTTCACCATGTGCGAAACGGCAAGCAAGATTTCACCTTGGCCGTGGAACAAAAGGCGGAGCTTAGCCGTTCATGGGAAGCTACACCGTAAGCCAAACCGCAACCCGCTCAACGTCTCGTGGAGATTGCTGATGTCCAAGCGTGTCACCCTTTTAGCTACTGCCGCTGTCCTTGTCGGATTGTCTTCCGGCGCGCAGGCCCAGAATTTTTTCACCGCCCTGTTCGGGGGTGGGGTGCAGGAAGGCCGGTCCGTCGCAGTAGCGACCCCCTCGCCTTACGATCAGAACGTCGTGCGGCGTGAGATCGGACCGACCCGCACGGTGGTCGCCGATCCGACCGAGGCACGTCCGGGGACGATCACCATCGATACGAAGAACCGTTACCTCTATCTCTCGATGAGCAACGGTTCGGCCGTCCGCTACGATGTCGGCGTCGGCCGCGAGGGCTTCCAGTGGCAGGGCAACGCCCACATCGGCCGCAAGGCTGTCTGGCCCGGCTGGACGCCTCCGGCGGCGATGCTGAAGCGCCGCCCCGACCTGCCGCGGCATATGAACGGCGGCATCAACAACCCGCTCGGCGCCCGCGCCATGTATCTCTACGGCTCGAAGGGCGACCTCATGTACCGCATCCACGGCTCGAACGAGCCGGACACGATCGGGCAGGCCGTATCTTCCGGCTGCATCCGCATGCTCAACGATGACGTCGTCGACCTCTACAACCGCGTCGGCGTCGGCACCCGGGTGAACGTGCTTCTTTAATCAGTCACGCCTATCTTGCGAGGCGGGTTACGGCCGCCTCGTAAAGAGCAGCCTGCCTGACCTCCAGTAAACTTACGCGGGCCCAGTCGGCCCGCGTTTTTATTTCAGGGGGATGCAAGCAGACGATGGAGGAAGATGTCTTCCGCCTGCGCGCTCAGCGCGGGTCGATGCCAACGGCCGCGGGTTTACCGGTGGGAGTGGCAGTGGTGGAGGTGTCAGTGCTCGTGCTGGTGCCCGCGGTATCGTCGCCCGGACGTTTCACCACGACCTTCATCTTCTTGTGCTTGTGGACTTTTGCCAAGAGCCGATCGATCGCCTCTCCACCCCCACGGAAATCGGCGAGGGTCGTGCGGGCAAAGGCCGGCGCGCTTGCCAGCGCGAACACGGCCAGCATGGCGGCACAAAACGCAACTCGTTTCATGAGCGCTCCCCTCACTGCTCGGGCCGGGTACGGCGCCGGCGGCCTTGTTGTTCCACGTCAAGCGCGCCAGCGCATCCGGTTTATGCAGTCTCGCTTCGCGCGCGGTGAACCGAACCGGCGGGATTTAAGGTTGAGAAGAAGATAAAATCCGCCGAAGCTTCTGTTAGCCACCGGGAGGCACCCATGCGCCTGAACCTTCCCGTCCTCCTCGGCTCCGTGCGTCGCGATCGCATGGGAATTCGCGCCGCGCGCTTCGTCATGCGTGTGCTGGAAGAGCGCGGGCACGCGCCGACGCTTGTCGATCCGATGGAACTGCAATTGCCGCTCCTCGACCGCATGTACAAGGAGCATCCCAAAGGTCACGCGCCGGACAATCTGGAAAAGCTCGCAGCGCTCTATCGCGAGGCGGACGGCTTTGTCATCGTCTCGGGTGAGTACAATAACGGCATTCCGCCGGCGCTAAAAAACCTGCTCGACCATTTTCTCGAGGAGTATTTTTGGCGCCCGTCCGGCATCGTATGCTATTCGCAGGGCTCGTTCGGCGGCGTGCGCGCCGCGATGCAGCTTCGCATGACCCTCGCCGAACTCGGCATGTCGAGCGTGCCGTCGCTGATGCCGATCCCTGCAATCCAGAATGCGCTGAGCGCAGAGGGTGTGCCGGCCGACGCACGGCTGACGAAGTCGATGGCGCGCTTCCTCGGCGAGTTCGAATGGTACGCGCGCGCATTGAAGGCGGAGCGCGAGAAGGGCGTGCCGAGATAGAGGGCCTCTAGCGCGCCGAATGTGCGGCGGCGATCACGACCGGCAGCATGAGCTCGGGCACGAGATAGGCGAGCCACATCGCATGGGGTTCCGGCAGCCCGACCATCCAGATCGACACGAGCCGCCCGCAGCCGGCCAAAAAGACGCCGAGCGCCAGGAGATAGACGAGCGTTCCCTGCTCACGGATCGTGATCGCCGCCCAGATCGCGATCAATCCGGTCGAGAAATAGACGCCCGCCATGAAGCGATGGACATTGTCGAGGCGCGCGGACGTCTCGGGCTCGCCGAGAACGAATTGCAGCGCGCCGCCCGACAGCGCGATGGCGCCGACGAGAAAAAGGCAGACCCGCACCACGATCTGACTCGTCTGCAGCGCGGCTTCGGGCATGTCCATGCGGCTCCAGCGGGGGGCAGGGGTGTTTGAATGAGCCGATCGCCGGTGAAGCGCAAGCATCCGCAGCATCGATAGCGTCGGAGCGCTGGTCGTTAGCGCCCGTCATGGAGGCGTCACAAAAGGCCGAGTTGATGCCGCGCAGTGCCAGCCGCGCCCCTGGAACTCCGGCAGCGTGACGGTATTTGCTTGCCGGCTGTCTCGTGGAGCGCTCTTGCTGGTCTATCGCGTGGCACGGTCGCTGGGCGCGCTCTTTTTGGCGCTGCGCCTGCTTTGGCCCGCGCCGGCTGCGGCTGAGACGAGCCTCCTCAACGTCTCCTACGACCCGACGCGGCGGTTTTATGCGGCCGTCAACAAGGCCTTCACGGCGCATTGGCGCGCTGAGAAGGGCGAGAGCGTCAAAATCTACCAGTCGCATGGCGGCTCCGGCGCGCAGGCCCGCGCCGTCACCTATGGCCTCGAAGCCGACGTCGTGACGCTGGCGCTCGCCTCCGATATCGACGCGATCGCGGCGCGCAGCGATCTCTTGCCCAAGGATTGGCAGTCGCGGTTGCCGCATAACAGCGCGCCGTATGTGTCGACCATCGTGCTTGTCGTGCGCAAGGGGAACCCGAAGGGCATCCGCGACTGGCCCGACCTGATCAAGCCCGGCGTCCAGATCGTGACGCCGAATCCCAAAACGAGCGGCGGCGCGCGCTGGAATTATCTCGCCGCCTGGGGCTACGCGCTGCGCCACGGCGGCGGCGACGAGAACAAGGCCAAGGACTTTGTCAGCGCGCTTTATCGCAACGCGCCGGTGCTGGATACCGGCGCGCGCGGCTCTACCGTGACGTTCGTGCGCCGCGGCATCGGCGACGTGCTGATCGCCTGGGAAAACGAGGCGCTGCTCGCCGCGGATGAAGTTGCCAAGGGCGAACTCGAAGTGATCGCGCCGAGCCTGAGTATTTTGGCCGAACCGCCAGTCGCGATCATCGAGAAAGTGGTCGAGCGGCGCGGTACCCGCGCGATCGCGCAAGCTTATCTTGATTTCCTCTATGCGGCCGAGGGGCAGACGCTGGCCGCCGAGAATTACCTTCGCCCGAGTGAACCCGATATTTTTGCCCGCTATGCCGATCGGTTCGCGAAGATCGAATTGTTGACGATCGCAGATTTCGGCGGCTGGCCGGCGGCGCAGAAAAAACATTTCGGCGACGGCGGCATATTCGATCATATCTATCGGCCCGGGAGCTGACGAATTGACCGCGACGAGCGCGATGGCACCGCGGGCAAGACGGCGGCGCGTTTTGCCGGGCTTCGGCCTGACGCTTGGATTCACACTGACTTACCTCAGCCTGATCGTGCTGATCCCGCTCGCCATTCTGTTCGTGCAGGCGGCGAGCGCGGGAGGGGCGAAGTTCTGGAGCGAACTGACGAACCCGCGCACGCTGTCGGCATTCCGCGTCAGCTTCGAGACGGCCTTCTTTGCCGCCGCCATCAACGCGGTATTCGGGCTGGTGATCGCGTGGGTGCTCGTGCGTTACCGGTTTCCGGGACGGCGCTTTGTCGATGCGCTGATCGATCTGCCGTTCGGCCTGCCGACCGCCGTCGCCGGCATCTCGCTGACGACGCTTTATGCTTCGTCCGGATGGATCGGGCGGCCGCTCGCGGCGCTCGATCTTCACGTGGCCTTCACGCGCGCGGGCATTCTCGTCGCGCTCGTCTTCGTCGGACTGCCGTTTGTCGTGCGCACTGTCGAACCGGTGCTGCGCGATTTTGATCGCGAACTGGAGGAGGCAGCGGCGCTGCTTGGCGCAAGCCGCGCGCATATTCTTGCGCGCATAATTTTGCCGCCGCTAACTCCCGCGCTGCTTACCGGCTTCACGCTGGCTTTCGCCCGCGCGATCGGCGAATACGGCTCGGTGATCTTTATCGCCGGGAACATGCCGGGGCTGACCGAAATTCTGCCGCTGCTCATTATCATCAAGCTCGAACAATTCGACTATGCTGGCGCAACTGTCATCGCCGCCCTCATGCTGATCGCGTCCTTTGTTCTTCTGTTCGCGATAAATCTTTTGCAGGGCTGGATGCGGAGGCGGCGCGGTGGCTGATACTCTCGCACTGGGAACCGCACGGGGACGCGCTGCGTCGGGGCCTTCCCGCGTGCGCCTGCCGCTCACCGAGCCCGCGCTGATGCGCGGCGTGCTGCTCGGCATAGCGCTGTCCTTTCTTGCGCTGTTCCTCGTCCTGCCGCTGGTCGTCGTTTTCGTCGAAGCATTCTCCCAAGGTGTGCGCGTCTATTTCGCCGCGCTCTCCGAACCGGAGGCGGTGGCGGCGATAAAGCTCACCGTGCTGACCGCCGCGATTTGCGTGCCGCTCAACACCGCGTTCGGGCTCGCGGCGGCGTGGTCGATCACCAAATTCGACTTTCCGGGAAAGAGCCTGCTTTTGACGTTGATCGACCTGCCGTTCTCGGTCTCACCTGTTGTCGCCGGGCTCGTCTATGTGCTTCTGTTCGGTTTGCAGGGCCTGTTCGGCACCTGGCTTGTCGAGCATGGCGTCAAGATCATCTTCGCGGTGCCCGGCATCGCACTCGCGACCCTGTTCGTGACGCTGCCCTTCGTCGCGCGCGAGCTCATTCCGCTCATGGACAGCCAGGGCACGACGCAGGAAGAGGCGGCGATCGTCCTCGGCGCCAACGGCTGGCAGACGTTCCTGCGCGTCACCCTGCCCAACATAAAGTGGGGCCTACTTTACGGCGTCCTTTTGTGCAACGGGCGCGCGATCGGCGAATTCGGCGCCGTCGCGGTCGTCTCCGGCCATATTATCGGACTGACGAACACGATGCCGCTGCACATCGAAGTCTTGTATAACGATTACGCCTTCGCCGCTTCTTTTGCGGTCGCATCGCTGCTCACATTGATGGCACTGGTCACGCTGGCGATGAAGACCGTGCTTGAGTGGCGTCTCGGCCGCGCCGCGGCGACGCACGTGCACTAGGAAAGCCGCCTTGCGCATCGAGATCGACAAGCTCACGAAGCGTTTCGGTTCCACGCTCGTGCTCGATGCAGTCGGCCTCGAGATAAGGGAACGCGAGTTCCTCGGTTTGCTTGGTCCATCGGGGTCCGGCAAGACGACGCTCCTGCGCATCCTGGCCGGGCTCGAATTCGCAGATGAGGGCCAAGTCCTTTTCGACGGCCGCGATGCCGGCACGCTGCCGATCAAAGAGCGTGAGGTCGGCATCGTGTTTCAGCATTACGCCCTGTTCAACCATATGAGCGTCTTCGACAATATCGCATTCGGTCTTAAGGTGCGTCCGCGCGCGAGCCGCCCATCGCGGCGCGAGATCAGGGCCGCCGTCGAGCGCCTGCTTCAGCTTGTGCAGCTCGAGGGTTTTGGACCGCGTTTCCCCGCACAATTATCCGGCGGCCAGCGTCAACGCGTCGCGCTCGCGCGCGCGCTGGCGACCGAACCGAAGTTGCTGCTGCTCGACGAACCCTTCGGCGCGCTGGACGCAAAGGTACGCGTCGACTTACGCAGGTGGCTGCGCGAACTGCATGACGCGACGGGGTTGACGACCGTGTTCGTGACGCACGACCAGGAAGAAGCGCTCGCGCTTGCCGATCGCGTCGCCATCATGGCCAAGGGCCGCATCGAGCAGGTCGGCACGCCGACCGACGTCTACGAGGGGCCGCAGACGCCGTTCGTCTATGATTTCCTCGGTCGCACCAACGCCTTCGACTGCGTGATCGAGAATGGGCACGCGCGGATCGGCGACAAGGCCTTTCCGGTCGAGAATGGAATGGCGGATGGCCCCGCCGTCGCCTTCGTACGCCCGCATGACGTGGTGCTGCGGCACGCCGATAACGCCGGGCCGAGCGACGATGCGACGCTGCCCGGCGCCGCCAGCGCTCGCCTCGTCACCGTGCTTGGCCCCAAAGCATGGGTGGAACTGTCGCTTGGGACCCAAGTGATCGCCGCCGAAGTCGGGCGGGATGTTGCGACGGAGCTCGCGATCGCGGCGGGCAAGTCCTACAAAGTGCAGCTGCGCCTGCCGCGATTTTTCGGCAAAGCAAGTGCAGGCGCAATTCCGCTCGCCATGTCGTCTGAGGCAAGGCAAACCGCCGGGCGCGAGGAAATAGCCGACGCTGCCACGCGGCGGGAACTTGACGAGCCTTAAGACTCTGCGCGGCGAGAGGCGCCACTTCCGCCGCAAAGTTTCGCCATCCCCGGGCCAATGGCGTGCGTGATGTCTTTCCTGATGCTCAGCAAACGGGTGCTCATCTCGGCGATCATTCTGGCCGGCGCGGCGGGCGCCGTCGCCGCCGCCGACCGCGATCTCCTGTGGGGCGTCGTCAAAGTCTGCGTCGCCAATCATGCGCTGACCGGCGGCGCGTTTCCCTGCCTCGACGTCGACACCGCGCAAGGTGTCGCGCGCGGTTTTGCGGTCGTGCGTGCGCCGCTGAAGCAGACGCACATCGTTGTCACGCCGACGGCGCGCGTCAGCGGCATCGAGGATCCGGTGCTGCAATCGCCCGACGCGCCGAACTATTTTGCCGACGCGTGGACGGCGCGCAAATACGTGCTCGATTCGGCCGAGCGGCCGGTCAGCGAGAAGGAGATCGGGCTCGCCATCAATTCGCGGCCCGGCCGCAGCCAGGATCAGCTGCACATCCATGTCGACTGCCTGCACCACCGCTACGCGCAGCTCGTGCGCCAGCACGATGGCGGCCTCAGCGCCGAGAAATGGACGCGCCTCACCTTCGCGCTGCGCGGCCGCTATTACTGGGCGATGCTGATCAATTCGCCGGACTTGGCCGGGACCAACATATTCCGCACCGCCGCGACGCTTCTGCGCGTCTCGCCCGGGCGGATGGAGGATGTGACCGTGGTCGCCATCCCGCGGCTCGACAAAGGCTTTTATCTCCTCGCCGATCAATACACGCCCGGCGCGATGGGCAAGGGCCACGGCGAGTTCTTGCTCGATCATGCGTGCGGGCGGTAGGGCCGCGTCCTTGGTATCCCGCCGCTCGGCGGCCGATCATTAGCGCCACCCGCCCCGAGACGCTCGAACGGTGATGGTTACTGAAAGCTTCTTCGATTGGCGTTATTTCTAGGAACGGCTCAACTCGCCCTTACCCACCACATCAAAAGAACTCGGGGGAAGGCAGCACAATCGGAACTTCGTCGTCCGGCGTATACAGCCGTTAACGTGCGACCGCTCCAGTCGGCGGTCATGGGGCAGAGCCGTACAACAATGGTCTTGGTTGCGGAGCCGCGTTCCGCGGCGGCTTTGCCGGGGCGCGATGTACTGGCGACACGCGCCGGGCGCGCCGCAGGCCTGTTCTGGACATTATTTCCGATCTGTACGATCGCCCTGGTGATCGGCTTTGTCGGCGAGTTGTCGATCCTCGGCCCGAACATCAGGCTCGAGCGGGACGCGACTGCCGGCTGGATCATTGGGTCAAGCACGGCCTTGCAAGCCTGCGGGATCGTCGCGTCGGGTCCATTAGCGGCCTATCTCCTTGCAAGGCTCGGCTCGGGACAGGTGCTTGCGCTCGCCGCGTCCGCTTGCTTCAGCGCTTTGGCCGGC
>JAXDNH010000155.1:0-5261 GCA_034669525.1 Methylobacteriaceae bacterium
AGAGCGCGCAGCTTGTCGCCGTTGATACAAATCCCATAGACCGGCTTTGGGCCGATCGGCCCCCGCCGCCACACGGTGCGATCGCGCGCTATCCAGAGCGTCTCGCCGGCGAGTCTGCGACGGAGAAGCTCGCGCGCATTCGTGAGAAGCTGGGCGGAGCTGATGCGCTTCTCATCAGCGATCCCCATGCAATCGCCTGGACTTTCAACATCCGTGGGAGCGACGTTGCGCACACGCCACTGCCGCTCGCCTATGCGCTGCTTCCGCGCAAGGGCCAGCCGCGCCTCTATGTCGACGACGCGAAGCTGTCAAACAGCGTTCGCGCGCGGCTGAGCGAAATTGTCGACATTGAACAGCCCCGGCGTCTGGTTGAGGACCTAACCACCGGCGTTAGGGGAAAAAGACTTCGCTTCGACGCAGCGACCGCGCCTGCCAAACTCGTTGACATCGTCCGCGCGAATGGCGGCACACCGGAAGTTGGCACTGATCCGATCGGTTTGATGAAAGCGCGCAAGAACGCGCGCGAGCTTGCCGGCGTCAGGGCCGCGCATCTCCGCGATGGGATTGCGCTGGTCCATTTTCTGGCTTGGTTCGAACGTCAAGTGCCAAAAGGCAAACCAACCGAGATCGACGCTGCCTCAGCCCTTGAAGCTTTCCGTCAGGAGTCCGGCAAACTGCGCGACATCTCGTTTCCGACGATTTCCGCCTTCGGTGCGCACGCGGCAAGCCCGCACTATCGGGTGACGCGCGCGAGCAACGCCAGAATCGGTCGCGGTCTGTTCCTCATCGATTCGGGGGCACAATACGAGGACGGCACGACCGATGTTACACGCACCATCGCAGTTGGCCGACCGACGCGCGAGATGCGAGACCGCTTTACGCGTGTGCTGAAAGGTCACATCGCAATCTCTCGCCTCGTCTTTCCGGTTGGCACATCCGGGGCTCAGATCGACGCTTTTGCGCGTCAATATCTGTGGGCCGCAGGCCTCGACTTTGATCATGGTACCGGCCATGGCGTCGGTGCTTACCTCTCGGTTCATGAGGGACCGCAACGCATCTCGAAGATTGGTCATGTCGCGCTTGAACCGGGCATGATCCTGTCGAACGAACCCGGCTATTACAAAGCCGGCGAGTACGGCATCCGCATCGAAAACCTTGTTGTCGTTACGCCGCGGAAGATCGAAGGCGGCGAACGCGAGATGCTCGGCTTCGACGTGCTAACGCTGGCGCCGATCGATCTGAGACTCGTTCAACCGAACCGAATGGCGCCGGACGAAACGACGTGGCTCGACACATATCATCGGCATGTGCGCGCAACGCTTTCGCCGCATCTACCCGAAGATTCGCGCCGATGGCTGGCAAAGGCAACCCGCCGGATTGCTGAGACGGGATAGGCCCCTACCTCAACTGGAATGTGGCGCAAAAGATGGTAAGAAGCCGCAGTGGCGGCGCGGCGCCAGCTTGGCCACACGCGGACTCCATGGGCGGGCACGCCTGCCGATCTGAATTGAGGCCTGGGCCGATCCCGATCCGATGCACTCGTTTGTCGCTTTCGGCCATAGCCATATCGTCGCGTTCGCGAAAGGCGCTTACGACTATCAAGCCTCCGATCTCCCCCCGGAAGCGCCGCGTGTCGAGGGCCGTTTCCTCTATCTCTATGACCCCGCCTACAACCCGGTTCTTCAAGGCCCTCCGGAGGCGCTCCATCTCAATCCGAAGCTGAGCGAGCACCTCACGGAACGCTTTTGGGACTTCGTCATCCTCGTCTGTGGCGGCAATGAACACAATGTTCTCGGAATCGTGCGGAATAAACGGCCCTTCGATTTCGTGTTGAGCAGCGCGCCCGATCTCCCGTTGCAGCCCGGCTACGAACTTGTGCCGGAAGCGCTTGTTCGCGAGGTTTTGAAAAGTTTCATGGCGGAGTCACTGCAGACGATGCAGACGTTTCGTGCGGCGACACACCTGCCGGTCATGCAGCTCGAACCGCCGCCGCCCTTGCCAAACCACCGGGTTCTTGCCTATCCGCGAGAGTTTGTCCGCGCCGCACTTTTCAGGAAAAACATCGCGCCCGAGCTGATTCGCCATAAACTGTGGCGCTTGGAGTCGGAAATCTATTGCAGATTTTGCGATCAGTTCGGCATCGGTTATTTGCGCGCGCCAACGAGCATGATCGATAAGAACGGCATGCTCGCCGAAGCTGGCTGGGGCTCCGATGCAACGCACGCCAGTCCGCGCTATGGTCTGGAGGCGGTCAAAGACGCGATCAATTTCTACCGGGCGCAAATGAAAGAGGCGCAGGTCCAATCATGAATCATCCCTACACGCATTTGCCTGATCACGCCTTGTGGCGGCGAGCGGTCGCGAATGTCGCGGCGCCCGATCTCGATCCCGTTGTCGATGTTCCGTTCACGATCGGGGCACACGACAAGGTGGCGACGACGGGAAGCTGCTTTGCGCAGCATATCGGGCGATACATGCGCAGCAGTGGTCTCAATTATTTCGTCACGGAAACAGCCAATCCGATCGCGCCAATTGAAGTGGCGGAGAAGCTGGGCTACGGCATTTTTACCGCGCGCTACGGCAATGTCTACACGAGCCGGCAATTGCTGCAATTGTTGCGGCGCGCCTACGGCCGGTTCGCGCCCAAAGAGGACGCGTGGGTCGAAAGCCCAACAAAGATCATCGACCCGTTTCGTCCGAACATTCAGCCGGAGGGCTTCGGCTCGTTGCTGGAATATCGGACCGACCGGGAGAGCCATCTTCATCATGTCCGTGAGATGTTCGAGAATCTGGATGTGCTCGTTTTCACGCTCGGCCTGACGGAGTGCTGGGTGTCGCGTGAAGACGGCGCAGTATTTCCGCTTTGTCCTGGCGTGCTCGGCGGCACGTTCGACAAAAGGCGACATCAATTTCTGAATCTCGACGTCGACGATGTCGTCATGGATATCACTGAATTTTTATCCGAGCTGCGCGCGGTCAATCCGGAAGCGCGCGTTATTCTGACCGTCTCACCGGTACCGCTGATCGCGACGGCCGAGCCGCGCCATGTTCTTGTCTCGACCATCGCTTCCAAGTCCGTCCTGAGAGTCGCATGCGAGAAGATCGTCAGGACATGCAAGGGCGTCGCCTATTTTCCCTCCTATGAAATCGTCACCGGCGGGTTCGGCAAAACCTCGTACTTCGCCAAGGATTGCCGCTCGGTGACGGAAGAGGGTGTGGCGCACGTCATGCGCATCTTCATGCGTCACTATGTTCGCAATTCCGGAGCGTTAAAAAGCCTGAAAGAGCTTGTCGGCGCGTTCGCGCCGCGACCCTCACCACAAATGAGCGAGGTCGAACAAATGGCGCACGTGGTGCGTGTCATGTGCGAGGAAGAGGCGCTCGACTTGGCGAATTTGCCGGACGGCACGAAAAGATAGAACCGTATGGATGGGCAGATTCTCAGAATGAGGCTCAATACACGTCGGCCTGGTAGCGCCCGGCCTTCTTCAGCGAAGCGACGAAGGCGATTGCCTCATCTGTAGAGCGCGCTCCATGCCCCGCGACGATCTCGACGAGTGCCGCTTCGACGTCCTTGGCCATGCGTTTAGCGTCGCCGCAGACATAGAAATGCGCGCCACGTGTGAGCCATTGCCAGAGCTCGGCACCGACTTCACGCATCCTATCCTGGACGTAAAATTTTTCCTTGCCGTCACGCGACCAGGCAAGCGAGAGCCGGGTGAGGACGCCCTTCTGACGCAGTTCGTGCAGCTCATCGCGATAAAAGAAATCGCAGGCCGAGCGCTGATGGCCGAAGAAAAGCCAGTTCTGTCCAGGCGCGGCGGTCGCGCGGCGCTCGTGCAAAAACGCGCGGAAGGGTGCAACGCCGGTTCCCGGACCAACCATGATGATCGGCATGCTCGGGTCGGCGGGAAGGCCGAAATTATGCGTCTTTTGCACGTAGACCTTCAGCGTGTCGCCCGGTGCGGCGCGCTCGGCGAGGTAGGTCGAGGCGAGACCGAGGCGTTTGCGCTTGCCGACGATGTAGCGCACCGCATCGACGGTGAGCGAGACGCTGCCAGGCGTCGCCTTGTGCGACGACGAGATCGAGTAGAGGCGCGGCTGCAACGGTTCGAGCGCGTCGATCAGCGCTTCGGGATGCGGCCGGATCGAGGGAAATTTCTGAAACGCGCCGAGTACATCGATACGCGCCGCATCTCCGTCGGGATCCTCGCCGCGTGCGAGCGCGCGGGCCTTTTCACGCACCTTGCCGCCGGATACGTAGGAGAAAAGCTCGTAGAGCGAATCAGGTGCGAGGCCCAACGACACATCCTCGTGCAGTACCTCGCGCAAAGTACGGTCGCGCACAGGCGTGGTATGTGCCGCGCCAAGCATTGCGATGATCTGGTCAACAAGGCCAAGATCGTTTCTGGCGAAAATGCCGAAGGAGTCCCCGACTTCGTAGTCGATGCCGCTGCCGCTGAGATCGAAATCGATGTGCCAGGTCTCTTTCTCGGAGCCGGGCCCGTTCAGCAACCGGCGACCGAGAAGTTTCGCAACCGCCGGCTGCTCGCGGCTTCTGCCGAGATTAGTCGAATCGATCACAGTGGATGCCGCAGGCGCAGCGTTCGCAGCCGGCGCGGTGGCAGCTTCCGCGGTCAGCGCTTCGGCAAGCTTCTTCACCATACGTGTCGTGTCTTTACCGCCCGGCACGCAAAGGTTCAGCCGCTCTTCTTTGCGCAGGAAGATCGCGTTGGCATAGTCGGCGCAATTGTAACCGCACTGGCCGCAATCCTGCTGCGCCATGGCGGCCATCAATTTCGGGGCGAGCGGCTTGTTCTCCGCAAGGTTCATGCGCGCCTCGAGCGGCATGGCCGGATCGTGCCAGGGCGCCTCGTCATTGCTGGCGAGCGGAACGGCGGGTTTGGTCTCGCCGAGCACAACTCCTGCTTCGTCCGCCGATAGCGCCGTTGCGCCCATCGCGTCGGGGCTGACCAGCGCGGCGAGAAAGCCCGACAGCCATGCGCGCTGCTCGGCACTAAACGGCGCGTTTTCCGGAATGAAAAAGGCGATCGGCGGCTGTTGAATGCTCATGCCGGCACGCGCTCCGGCACAAATTCATCAGCCATGCGCTTTAGTTCATCGATCTCCAACCGATTGGCGAAAACGTAAAAGGTCTCGTCAGGACTGGCGCGGTGCTTCATGTAGGCCGCGAGCAACCGCTCGACAGATTGCGGGGTGGCTTCCGCCGTCACGTTCTCATAGATGAGCCGTGCGATCTT
>JAXDNH010000156.1:0-16517 GCA_034669525.1 Methylobacteriaceae bacterium
TCTCGTTGCCGGAGATCGTGACCTCGCGGACTTTGCCCTGATCGACGTCGTTCAGAAGCTGGCTGAACGAAATGTCCTGCGTCTGCTGACGCTGTCCGGCGCCGCCCTGGAAGAGCATGACCAGCGCTACGACGAGCAGGAAGATGATGACCCAGAGGGCAAAGTTCCGAAAGTTCGGATTCATTTCAGACCTGTGAGGCAGCGCTGCCCCGCTTAAGCAAGCAAAAAAAACGGCGCCGCGTTGAGCACAATCTAGGTGTCGTGGCCCCGGTTGCCAAGTGAATGGCAGGTAAACTGAACCTGCGGGCTCACAAGCAGGTGACGCGTCGTGATCAAACTAGCCGCTCGGGCCTGCATCGGCAGTGGATTCGCAGATCGTGGTTTCTTTAGGCCGAACACTACGAGGAACGGCGCGCCGGAGCGCGTGAAATCTCAAGCTCCCCACGTGCCGTGACCGCGATGCGCGCGCCTCCCAGAGTTGTTGCGAAAACGCGATTGTTGCGCAATTCGACAAGGATGTCGGCGGCCGCGCGCTCAAGGCGATCGAGGCGAAGCCGGTCATGTCCTTCGGAAAGGCCCAGCACTTCCGCCTCCAAAATGCGCAGGAAGATTTCCTCCGGAAGCTGGGCGAGGGCCTCGGGCCTGATTCTCACGCGGGTTGATGCCCGCTCTGCGGGAAGCCCCCGGCGAATGGATGACGCGGTTTCGGCGAGGGCCGCCTCCGCCCGCGCCGCACGGCGGGCAAGCCGGAGCAACGCGGCCCGATCGAGTCCCTCCGCCTCCAAGACTCTCCGAAGCTTGCGCAGCCGCGTGCGAGCGAAGGCTGGATTTTCGTTCGAGGGGTCGCCCAAGAACGTGTGGCCGGCGGCCTCACAGAGCCCGACAAGATCAGCCTTTGGGACCGCGAGGAGCGGCCGCGCCAGCGTAACCTCGCCGAGCTCAGTGAACGCGGCCATGCCGGCCAGTCCGGCGGGCCCGCTGCCTCGCGTGAGCCGTAGAAGCACGGTCTCGGCCTGATCGTCGGCATGATGGGCTGTGATGATGTGGTCGGCTCCGATCCGGGCCGCGCATTCCTGAAGCAGGCGGTAGCGGGCCTGCCGGGCACGCTCCTGAATGCGGGTCCTGGGTTTCTCGCCCTCCCAGGTCAGCAGGTGATGAGGAAAGCCGAGGGCCTTGGCCCAGCCGGCAACCTGCTCCGCCTCTTGGCGTGAGTCGTCTCGCAAGCCGTGATCGAGCGTCGCGACCTCTATGGATGTCACATCTCGGCCCGACCAGCGCGCCGCGATCAGCATGAGCGCGACGGAATCGGCGCCGCCGGAAATTGCAAGCAGGAGCTTTTTTGCTTTGCTGAAAGGGGCGAAAATCGCGTCCGGATCTAAAAGGCGGGTCCCACGCCCCGCGTCCCGAGCTTGCGCAGCAAGCATCGTTGGGGAGGGGTCGAGTTCTCTGTCCGCGTCACATCCTTCGGAAAGCACTTCTTCGGAGCGCTTCCCCGGATGAGTGGTGTTCAGCACTGGTTCTTTTTCGCCTCGCGCTCGGCGGCGGCGCGGACGCTGGCCGAAGCGGTCGGATATTTCCGCGTGACCTCGCCGAAGGCGGCGCAGGCCTGTTCCCTGGCTCCGCCGATCGCAGTGAGCGACTGCCCAAGCCGGAGCATGGCGTCCGGCGCGCGGTTGGACGCCGGATAGGCCGTCGAAATTTTCAGGAATTGCTCCGCCGCTTCCCGGTGGCGCGCGCGTAGATAGTAGCTTTCGCCAAGATTGTAGAGGGCGCTCGCCGCGAGCGGGCTCTTGGGATTTTTTGCGAGAAAGTCCGAAAGGCCCTTCTCCGCCGCCTCATACTGACCCTGCTTCAGCAGCCCGATCGCATCCTCGTATTCGGATTTCGGAGCAGCGGCCGCTTGCGGCAGCGCAGCCACTTGCGGGGTCGCAGCTGGCGCCGGCGCGGCCGGGGCGGCCGGATTCTGCGGCGTCAGCGGAATGACGCGCGGCGGCCCGGCCGGCGTTGCCGGCACCGGCTGGGCGGTCACGACAGCCGGCGCGGCAGACCGGGACGGCGGAGCAACCGGCGGGGATTCGGTGATCGGGACCAACGGCCCTGAAGTCGGGGAGGCGGTACTCGCCGCAGCGGCCCGCCCGCGTCGCATCAGGTCCATCGGGCGGTTGGGATCGCGATCATCGTCAAAGCCCTGATCCATTGGCATGCCTTCCGAGCGCGCGTCTCGCGTGATCAGAGGTGTGGTTGCTGTTGCGGTCGACGAAATGCTGCCGAGCTGGCGCGGCACGCCAGGCGCGTTCGGCTCACTTGCCGGATCGAAGGCATCGCCGCGGCGCATGCCGGCGGTCGCGAGCGAGCCCGGATTGCCCGGCGTGACGCCCGCCGCAATCGGGGGCGGCCCAGGCGAAACTGCTGGTGGCTCGATCTCTGACCGCCGCTGGGGTGCCGGCCGCCCGCCATGACCGCCTTCCTGGAAACGGAATTCCACATCCTGCTGGAATTTCGTCAGCTGCTCCTGCAGCTTGCGAAGCTGGAATTGCGCCTGCTCGAGCTGCCCTGTGAGCGAGCGCAACTGGCTCTCGAGGTGATCGACGCGCACCGAGAGTCCGGCTTCGTCCTGGCGCCCGGCCGGACCGCCGTAATCATCCATATCAGCCGGCGGACGCTGCCCATAATACTGGGCGACTACAATCGGTGCCGAGGGGGCAAGTTCCGCGGCCTTGGCGGTAAGCGCAGGAAGCAGCAGCGCTCCCGAAAGCATCAGGGAAGGGCCGAAAAATCGAGGCAGCATGAATCAGTCCCGACGAGAGTTCTTCATCAATGCTGTGCGCGCGCAGTTCGGCCAAAATTTGATTTTTGACGCGTGCAAAGAAAAAGCCGCGGCAATCCGCGGCTTTTCTCATTGCAAAGGTTAGCGAACGCTACGATTGCCCGCCGCCGAGGACGGTCACGGCACGGCGGTTCTGCGACCAGCAGGAAATGTCGTTGCAAACTGCGACCGGGCGCTCCTTGCCGTAGCTCACCGTATGCATGCGTGCCGGCGAAATGCCGCGCGCGGCCAAGTAGTTCTTGGTGGCTTCGGCACGCTGCGCGCCGAGCGCGAAATTGTATTCGCGCGTGCCGCGTTCGTCGGCATGGCCCTCAATGGTGAAGGAATAGCGATTGTATTGCTGCAGCCAGCGCGCCTGCTTGTCGAGCGTCGCCTGAGCGGTCGGGGTAAGTTCGACGGAATCGCTGTCGAAAAATACGCGGTCACCGACATTGACGACGAAATCCTGCTGGCTGCCGGGAGCCGCGTAGCCTCCCGCACCCGCACCCGCGCCGGCGAGACTTGCATCATCAGCCGGGCTCTTGGCGCAGGCTGCGATGGCCAGGACCGCGATCAGCGCACCTGCGAGCCTGAGCGCCCGCGCCTTTGTCGCAAATTGCATCCCGGTACTCCTCTGCCAACAAGAAACAGACCCTGTCGTAGGCCCTGACTGGTTAAGCGAAGGTTTGATCAACCTTGATCGGCGCTTGCAGCGATCCGTTGCATTTGAGTTGTTGCACGGAGGGTTAATCACGGCTTAAGGGCCGCAATGGGGCGGCCAAGCTGGCCAGAGCCCCTCCCGGTGCGGGTGAGCGGCGGGAAGGGCGCAGCCGGAGCTTGCGCGGGTCAGCGCTAGCGCGGTGCCCGCTTGGCGAGGATGCGCTGCAGCGTGCGCCTATGCATGCCGAGCCGGCGCGCCGTTTCCGAGACGTTGCGGCCGCAGAGTTCGTAGATGCGCTGGATATGTTCCCAGCGCACCCGGTCGGCTGACATCGGATTTTCCGGCACGGCCGCGCGATCGTGCTGCGTCGCCATCAGCGCATGAAAAATCTCATCCGCGTCGGCAGGCTTGGCGAGATAGTCGAAAGCGCCGAGTTTCACCGCTGTGACGGCCGTGGTGATGTTCCCGTACCCCGTCAGAATGATGCCGCGGGCGTCCGGCCGCTTCGCTTTCAGCTCGGAAATCACGTCGAGCCCGTTGCCGTCGCCGAGCCGCATATCCACCACGGCGAAGGCTGGCGGAGCGCTGGCAATCGACTGCAGGCCTTCGGCGACGGAACTGCAAGCCGAGACAATGAAGCCGCGCGTTTCCATGGCGCGCGCCAGCCGGTCGAGAAAGGGCTTATCATCGTCAACGATGAGCAGCGTGCGATCGGCCGCGTCCACCGTCTCTTTTTCAGATGGCCGGTCCAATGTCCCGGCGGAGGTCGAATGTTCGTTCAATTGCAGGCTCCGAAATGAAGTGAGCTCTTTGTCACGCTGTAAAAGAGGATGGCCTTCTACATAGGCACGATTATGCCGCCTGCCCAGTCACCTCCTCGCGGCGCAGGGTTGGCGGCGCCGGGGCGGCACGGCCCCGCTCGAACAGTTCGCGCGACCACCGGATGGTGATCCGTGCGCCCACGTTGGGCGGGTCGGCATTTGCCGTCTTCACCGTCGCACCGGATCGTTCGAGCAGGGTCTTTGCAATGAACAAACCAAGACCGAGACCCGAGCCCTCCTCGGTCTTCGACTTCCTGTCGAAGCGGGTCGAGACATAGGGATCGCCGAGATGGGCGAGAACGTCGGGCGAGAAGCCCGGTCCGTCGTCCTCGACCATCACCGTCACCGCCTGTGGCGACCAGGTCGCCTTGATGCAGGCTGCGGAGCGGGCGAAATCGATCGCGTTTTCGACGAGATTGCCGAGCCCGTACATAATTCCGGGGTTGCGCAAACAGACCGGTTCCGGCCCCTCCCCATTCTGCGCGACGCTGAGTTCCACCCCGAAATGGCGCTGCGGCTCGACGACTTCCTCGATCAGCTGACTGAGCTTCATCCGGTCGAACACGCCGTCGGAATCTTCCGACAGCGACGTAAGCTTGCCGAGGATGGTGCGGCAGCGGCCGATTTCCTGCGCCAGCAGCGCCAGATCCTCTTTGGTGCTTGCATCCTGCGGCGTCTGCTTGCGTAATTCCGCCGCGACGAGGGCGATCGTCGCGAGCGGCGTGCCAAGCTCGTGCGCCGCGGCCGCAGCAAGGCCATCGAGTTGAGTCAAGTGCTGTTCGCGGGCGAGCACGAGCTCCGTTGCCGTCAGCGCGTCGCCGAGCCGGCGCGCCTCTTCCGCAACGCGGGCGGCATAGATGCCGATGAAAGCCACGCCGAGCACGAGCGCCACCCAGATGCTGACCCGGTAAAGCAGCGGCAGTGCGAGCTGCAGGCTGTCGTACCAAGGCAGCGGCATGTGCTCGACGGTGAGCCCCGTCGCGCAGGCGATCGTCAGCGCGCCAAGCGAAAGCGTGAGGCGGCCGGGCAGCGACACCGCCGAGATCATGACCGGCGCCAGAAACAGCATCACGAACGGGTTCTCGATGCCGCCGGTGAGGTACAGAAGCGCCGAAAGCTGCAGGATATCGAAGGCAAGCAGCGCCGCGGCCGGTCCGTCGGCGAGCCGGTGCGTGCGCGACAGACGCAGGCGCAAGGCAATATTGAGCGCGGCCGAGACGCCGATGCCGAGCAGGCAAGGTCCGATCGGCAGATTAAATCTCAGGCCGAAAAACGTGCCGAGAACCGCGGCGGACTGGCCGGCGATCGCGAGCCAGCGCAGCCGCACCAGCGTGTCGACCCGCAGCCGCCGCGCACGCCGGCCAAGATCGATGTCGCTCAGGTCAGGCATGGCCGACTATGTCGGCCATCAGGCCGGGAAGGCAACCGGCCGCCGATGTCTGCAGAGAAGGCGTTGGCCGGTATGAAAATCAGACTTGCGGGATCGGGCCATTGTGTCAGGCTCTCCTGGAAAATTGTGAACTTCGCAATTTTTCCACGGAGGTTCTCCGCCATGACGCGAATTGCTCTTCAAACCACTTTATTAACCTCAATGCTTGCAGCGCTCTTGGCTCCCTTGCCTGTTCTGGCACAGCACGAGCATTCGCCTCGCACACCGGCAGGAGCCCAGATCGGCGAGGTCAATTTCCCGACCTCGTGCTCGCCGGATATCCAGCGCCGATTCAATCAGGCGGTCTGGACCCTGCACTCATTTTGGTACGAGGAATCGCTCAAAGAGTTTACAGCGATTAGCGAGGCGGAGCCGAGCTGCGCGATGGCCTATTGGGGCATCGCGATGAGCCAGTGGTACCCGCTCTGGTATCCGCCGAGCCCGGCGATGCTGAAGTCGGGCGCGGTGGCCGTCGCCAAGGGCCTCGCCGTGCCGCCCGCGACCGAGCGCGAGCGCGCCTATCTTGAGGCGATCGGCCGCTTCTTCCAGAATGGCGATACCCAAGACCATCGCACACGCGCCGTGGCCTATGCGCAGGCGATGGGTGAGCTGCATGCGAAATATCCTGAGGACCGCGAGGCCGGCGTGTTCTACGCGCTGGCGCTCGATGCGACATGGCCGCCGACCGACAACACTTATGCCAATCTGAAGAAGGCAGCCGGCATTCTCGAGACGGTCTGGGCCGAGCAGCCAAAGCATCCGGGCGTCGTCCATTATCTCATCCATAGCTACGACGTCCCCGCGCTCGCGCCGCAAGGCCTCAAACCGGCACGACTCTACGCGGCGATCGCGCCGGCCGTGCCGCACGCGCAGCACATGCCGTCGCACATCTTCACGCGGCTCGGTCTGTGGCAGGAATCGATTGAGTCGAATCTGGTCGGGCATCGCGCGGCGAAAACTTACGCGGAAAAGACCTACGGGCCGGGCGGCTTCGACCAGGAGACGGTCCATACCCTCGACTATCTCGCCTACGCGTACTTGCAGACTGCACAGGACGGTGCAGCGAAAGGTGTTGTCGAACAGGTCGAAACTCTGCGCAAGGGCGCACCCCCCAACCTGCCGATAGCCTACGCACTCGCCGCGGTGCCGGCGCGATATGTGCTCGAACGACGCGATTGGCCGGCAGCCGCGACGCTCAACCCCGTGACGGCGGAGTTCCCATGGGACAAATTCCCGTGGGCTGCTGCCATGACCAGCTTTACGCGCGCGCTCGGTGCGGCGCGTACCGGCGATCTTCCGGGCGCACGAACCGAGATGGCAAACTTGCAGCGCCTTAAGGAAAAGCTTGTCGAGGCAAAGAACGAATATTGGGCGAACCAGGTCGAGGTGCAGCGCCTCGGCGCCGCCGCCGTGCTGGCGCATGTCGAAGGGGATGTCTCTCGCGCGCTCGATTTAAGCCGCTCGGCGGCCGAACTCGAAGCGTCCATGGACAAGCATCCCGCGACGCCCGGGGCGGTGCTGCCGGCGCGCGAATTACGCGCCGACCTTCTGCTCGAGCAGCATGATGCTGCGGCGGCATTGCAGGAATACCAGGCGGTGCTGCGCACCGATCCCAATCGGTTCCGCAGCGTGCTGGGGGTGGCACGTGCCGCCAAACTCGCCGGCGACGCGCCTACGGCTGACGACGCTTATCGGCAGCTCGTCGCGCTGAGCATGAAAGCCGATACGGAGCGGCCGGAAGTTGCCGAGGCAAGACAATACCTCGCGCATTGAGGTTACCTAATAAAAGAAGCCGGACTTTGACCCCCGGCTTCTTTGATTCTGCGCCGTCGGGTTTGATCACTCAGTAGCGGTCCCAGCCACGGCCGCCGCGGCCGAAATCTCCGCTATCGTCGCGTCCCATGCGGCCCTCGCGCCAGCCCGGACCGCCGCGCCCGCCGCCGTCGCCCCAGCCATGCTGGTGCATCCGCATGCCCACGCGCTCGCGTCCGCCATGATGTCCGGCATGCATGAGGACCGGCAGCCGGTGCTTCTGCTCATCCGTGAGGCTTGCATAAAGCGGCCTCGCCGCATCGGCGATTTTCTGCATCGACTGGCCACGCAGCGTCAGCAGCTCCGCACGGCGCTGCAGGCGATCGATCGGATTCGTTGCGGGTCCGGCGGCGCGCAATTTCTGCCGCTCGTCCATCATGGTTTTCATCGCGTCGCGCGCGGCGCCCTCGAGCGCGGGCCAGAGCCTCTCCTGATCCGGCGTCAAGCGAAGGCCGGCATGGATCGCGGCCACGCGCGCATCGAAGAACGCAGCGCGATCTTCGGGTGAGAAGCGCGACATGCGCTCGAACATGCGTCCGCCCGGAATATCGAAAGGCGGCGAGGCCTGTTCAGCGGCTTGTGGCTGTGAGGCGGCGGGAGGAGCGGGTGGAGCAGGCAGTGTCTGCGCAATAGCGGTTGCGGCAAGCGCGCCAACGCCAAGTCCACCGGTCACCAGCAAAACGATCGGAAGCGGCAGTTTCATCGGAGTTCCTCCATCGGGAAGCGACCCGTATGGAGACAACAAAGCGCCGAGCGCGGGCACTTTTCAAATTAAGCTTTGGTCATTCTTTGTGCGGCGCGGATGATGGTGCACGCAAAGTAAACGCGCGGTACGGCGTGCCGGTTAGCGGCACGGGCTGAAGCCAGTCCGGATGTCCGCCATCGGCAAGCAGCGCGAGCAATCCGCGCGGCGCCCGCGCTTTCAGCACTTCGACCTGATGCATCTCGGCGCAGAGCATCACGTAATTCGCGCCGCTCTTGCGCACGATTTTTTCCGCATCCTCCGGTGATGCCAAGAACGCATCGAGCGCGCGCCGATTGCCCGCGCTGTTGCGATGATATGGCGCGGCGACGACGCTGTGGGGTGTATTTGAGAGGATGTGTGAACCGGAATCGATCGGCGCGAGCACCAGGGCAGGCGGGAGCGTAGCAAGCGGCGCAAGCGCAGTTGGCGAAAGGCACGCAAGTGTTCCCGCGATCGAGGGATCATTGTAGGGAACGGCGAGCGCGTAAGTCATTGACGAGAACGGCAGGCAGAGCCCAGCTGTGATCAATCCGCGCTTCATTGTGGCGCCGTCACGCGCAAGCCGCTCTCTCAGCGCAAGCACGACATAGGCGGCAGGCAGCGCCGCGAGCGGTGCGGCCGAAGAGAACACGCGGATCTGCCAGAACGCCGTGAGGAGACCGACCCCGAGCAGCGCGGCGATAATGATCCAGCGGGTGCGCGCGATCCCGCTCGTTCGCCATATAGCGGCAAGCGCGGCGAGGAATCCGAGTATGACGGGCAAAACGATGATCGGCAGCAATTCCGGCCGCGTCTCGACAATGCGCATCAGCGGCATCGCTTCCCGCACTTGCGAGAGCCAAACCTCGCGGACGAACGGATCGACTCCCGCGAGCGGATCATGAAAGCAGGCGGGGTAAGTCACTGCCAGCGTGGCCAATGTCACCATGCCTGCCGTCGAGACGGCGATTGCGCGGGTGCCCAATGTTCGCCAGAACGGCAGGCCGAGTGCAAGGATGGTGAGCGCGGCGGCGCCGGTAAAACCGCCCACCACGTGCGCCGCCGAGAACGCATCGCATCCTCCGGCGAGATAGCGTGATGGCGGTATCGTCGCGGTGAAAAACACGAGAAGTCCGGCTGCAAGGCCGCCGGCCAGCCACAGCAGCATCGCGCGAACCGCATCGCCGTAGACAATGAAAGCGATCGCAATCGCAGCATAAAGCACGACGAAAAAGGGCAGGTTTTCGATGCTGATCGCGAGGGACAAGGCGGTGAGCAGGCCTGCCAATGCAGCACGGCGCGCGCGCTCTCGATCCAGTGCCGCGAGACCCGCGGCGATGATAAAAACCAAGAGCACGATCTGCGGCGCATGGTGATCGATGCGACCGGGCTGAAATTGCCCGAACATCCCGCCCGACAAAAATCCGAGCGCGATTGCGAGGACGCGACCGCGCGTGCCGATGAGCAGACGGCCGCACCAGGCGAGCCCGGCATAAAGGCCGCCTTGCAGCGCCAGCGGAAAGATCAGACGCGCCAGCCGCTCCGCTGTTTCCGGAGTCGCGAACAGGCGAAAGGCCCTGATCAGCGCGACCAACGGCACATCGACGATGCGCGACCAGTGTATCAGAAGACCGTCTGGCGGATCCATGCGGTGGACGGTCAGGTCGAACCAGTCCTGGCCCGTCATGAGATCGCGGACCTGCACCATCCGCAGCGCATCGTCGCTGTCGAAGAACGCGCCTGTCTGCCAGACCGCGAGCACGCGCGGCCATGTCAAGGCGAGGCCAAAGACGAGGGCAGCGAAAATCGCCAGTACGACCGGCGGCACCGCGATCCCTCGGGATCGGGCGGCAAGATCGCCGGAAGCTTCTGCGGTTATCGTCAATCGCCGCTCCGCGGGGCAAGGGTCGCTTGAGCGCAGCGTTCACCCGATCTCAACCATTCGCTGAAAGCTTTGAACGTCCGGTTACCGCGCCATCGAAGGCTTATGAGAACTCCCCATCCCACCTTGCGCGGGACCGTTTCCGCCGCAGGACACCAACGCGATCGCGAGGCTGCTGCCACGCTGCCGACGCCATTCGACCCGGCTCAGGTGATGGCGGAATTGCAGAGCGCTGCGCCGCACGCGCGGATGCCCGAGGCGGCCGAACCAACCGCGGACCTGTTTCCCGGTATCGCGATCGCAGTCCTCATTCCCTGTCACAACGAGGCAGCGACGATCGGTTCTGTCGTGCGTGACTTCCGCGCGGCGCTGCCGCAGGCGCGCATCGCCGTTTTCGACAATGCGTCGAAGGACGACACGATCGCGCAAGCGCGCGCGGCGGGTGCCGAGGTCTTTGCCGAGCGCCGGCGCGGCAAGGGTAATGTCGTGCGCCGCATGTTCGCGGAAATTTCCGCCGACGTTTACGTCATGGTCGATGGTGACGGCACATACGATGCCTCCGCCGCGCCGCAACTCGTGGCGATGATCGTCAACGATCGGGTCGACATGGCGATCGGCGTGCGTGCCAATGTAAAAGAAAATGCGCATCGCGCCGGTCATGCGCTCGGAAACCGGCTGTTCAACCGGCTTTATGGTGCGCTGTTCGGCTACGCATTCCGCGATATTTTTTCGGGCTACCGCGGCTTTTCGCGGCGCTTCGTCAAAAGTTTTCCGGCCCTCTCCTCCGGCTTTGAAATCGAAACCGAACTGTCGGTCCATGCGACGCAATTGCGCCTGCCGATCGGAGAGATCGTGCTGCCCTACGGCGCACGGGCGGAAGGCTCCGCGTCGAAACTGAGAAGCATCGGCGATGGCTGGCGCATCTTGCGGACGTTCGCCTATCTCCTGAAGGAGACGCGGCCGGCGCTGTTTTTCGGCTTGCCTGCGGCGGTGTTTTGGTTTGCCGCAATGCTGCTGGCATTGCCGCTTGTCGAGACCTACCTCGCGACCGGTCTTGTGCCGCGACTTCCGACTGCGATTCTATGCACGGGCCTGGTCATCCTCGCCTGCATGAGCGCGACCTGCGGGCTCATTCTCGACTCGCTGGCGCGGTTTCGCGTCGAACAGAAGCGCATGCTTTATCTGGCGCTGACCCAGCGCGAGGGATGACCCTCTCCAGGATTTAATGAAAGGCCGCGCTCGTCTGGACGGCAGCAAATTCGGACGCCGCACGAAGCACGTTGTTTATGATTTCCTGCGGGTGCCATGGTTTGGAAATGAAGCGCGCATTGCACGGCAGTCCGTCCGGTCCGCTTTCATAATAGCCGGACATCACAATGACCCTGATCCATGGCCACGTCCTCTGCGCGATGCGCGCGAGATCGATGCCGCTCATTCCGCCTGGCATACGGATATCGGTCAGGAGAACGGCGACCGCATGGCCCTTCTTATTCAACAGCTCCAGGGCCTCGAGGCCGTTCGTTGCCTCTAGTGTCGAAATACCCGCACTGCTCAGAAGCTGCGACACCGTTTCGCGGATCAGCGGCTCATCGTCGACAATGAGAACGGCGGAGTCTCTCACGCTCCCTCAAGGCTTCGAGCGGCTGTGTCAGAGACACATTTCGCCAGAATGCTTAAAGGAACATTAAGGCGCGGGAAGCTCAGCCGCCGAACAACTTCTCAAAGAAGTTTTGTTCGCGCGGTGGGTAACCGCGCTGAACCGGTGCCTCGCCTCCCGGAATGTCTTCCGGCGGCAGCAGCGCGTCGCGGTGCCGCGCCGGTGCAGTGGAACTGGGCGGCAGCGGATAGCGCGCCGCCGCTTCCGCCGCCTGATTCAAATTCATCGGGGCAGACCCGTAACTGTCCGCAGGCGCCTGCGGGCGCGCGCTCGCGACCGGCACCGGCGCAGGTTCGCGCGCCGACGTGCCGGGCAGGAGCGACCGCAGCATGTCGAGCCCGGGCGGAACGGCGGGCGGCAGCGGCGTTGCACGCCACGTGCCCGACGGCAGCGCGGCGACCGGTACGCCTTTATGCGCCTCGCGCATCAGACGGTTCCAGATTTCCACGGGGAGATTGCCGCCGGAGACGTGCTTCGTCGGAGAATTGTCGTCGTTGCCAAGCCACACCCCGGCCACGAGATGGCCGGTGTAGCCGACAAACCAGGCGTCGCGGAAATCCTGGCTCGTGCCGGTCTTGCCGGCGGCCTGCCAGCCCGGCAATTCGGCTTTGCGCGCCGTGCCCGTGATGAGCGTCTCCTGTAGCATCGTGTTCATCATCGCCACATATTGCGGCTCGATGATGCGGCCGTTTGCTCCGCCTTTACGCTGGTAGAGAAGCTTGCCGTCCGCGCTGCGGACTTTCAGGATGACGTGCGGCTGCACCGCGACCCCGCCATTCGCGAATGGCGCGTAGGCGCTGACGAGTTCGAGCGGCGTCACTTCCGATGTGCCGAGTGCGATCGAGGCATTCGCCTGCAAATCCGAGGCAATGCCCAGGCGATGGGCGGTTTTCGCCACCGCTTTCGGTCCGACTTCAAGACCGAGCCGCACTGCGACGGTGTTCAGCGACAGCGCGAGGCCCTTGGTCAGCGTCACCGGGCCGAAATATTCGCGCGAATAGTTTTCGGGCTGCCAGCCCTTCAGGTTGATCGGGCCGTCTTCGCGCATCGTGTCCGGCGTCAATCCCGCTTCCAGTGCGGTGAGATAAACGAAGGGCTTGAACGCGGAGCCCGGCTGCCGCTTCGCCGAGACCGCGCGGTTGAACTGGCTTTCGGAATAATTGCGGCCGCCGACCAGCGCGCGGATTGCGCCGTCAGGATCGAGCACGACGGCCGCGCCCTGCGCCACGCCGAATTTCTGACCCTTTTTGTCGAGTTCTTCCGTGAGCGCTTTCTCGGCCGCGTTCTGCACGCCGGGATCGAGGCTCGTCGACACGGTTATGTCCTGATCGATCGCGCCGACCGTGTCGTCGAGGACATCCATGATGTAGTCGGCGGCGTAATTGATTGAGCCCGCGCCCTGATCGTGCACGGCCCTTGCGGGGTTAGCGAGCGCAATCTGCGCCATCTTCTCGGTGACGAAACCTGCCTGCGCCATCGCGGTAATCACCTGCGAGGCGCGCTCGATCGCAGCATCGGGATTGCGGTTCGGCGCAAGCCTTGTCGGTGCCTTCATCAATCCGGCGAGCACCGCGCTTTCCGACAGCGTGATGTTGCGCGCGCTATGGCCGAAATAGCGGTTCGCCGCGGCTTCGATGCCGTAAGCGCCGGAGCCGAAATAAACGCGGTTCAGATAAAGTTCGAGAATCTGGTCCTTCGAATATTTGTGCTCGAGCCAGAGCGCGAGAATCGCCTCCTGGATTTTGCGTGAGAACGTGCGCTCCTGCGTCAGAAACAGATTTTTGGCGAGCTGCTGGGTGAGGGTCGAGCCGCCCTCCATCCCGCCGCGGCGGGTCACGTTGCGCGTAACAGCACGCAGGATGCCGAGCGGATCGAGGCCCCAATGCGAATAGAAGCGGCGGTCCTCGATCGCGATGAATGCCTTCGGCGTGTAGGCCGGCAGTTCGGCGAGATGGATCGCCGCGCCGCCGGTGTCGCCGCGATTGGCGAGAAGCGCACCGTCGGCGCTGAGGATCGCGATATTTGGCGGCCGTTTCGGTACCGCCAGCTGATCGATCGGCGGCAATTTCGATGCGTGATAGGCAAAGAGTGCGGCAAGCCCGATCACGCCCCAAACCCCGAGCACGACCGACCAATAGGCGAGCCGTCCGATCAGCGAGCGGCGGCGCGGGCGTTTGGCACCCTTGCGGCCGGCTTTGCGGCGCGGCGCTGCATCTTGCTCTTCGGACTCGTTGGCCTCCAGACGTGCACGCCGCTTCGCCGACCTTGACGCCACAAGCCTCTCCTCGGGGTCGGCTCTGAGATCGGGGGCGCGGGGGCCGAAATGCGGCTCGACTCGCTTCCGCCCTTTTCTCCGCCCCATCGTCCACATTCGCGTTCACGCCTTTTGCAAAAGCGCTCTGCTCGAACCTAAAGAGGGCGAATGAAGGGCCGGTTAAACGTGCGAGGAGGGAGGTTCGCTCGGGTTAGCTGGTTGGTGTCGCATCCGGCGGCAGCCGCTTGATGTAGTCGTTTCCCCGCGCATAGGCCGAGGTGTGGACGAGCGAAGCCGGCGGCATGGTCCTTCGATTTCCGGCATTTATACGCCAGGACGTTGTGTGCTTGGTGTAATCGTAGCGCTGCTTCGGCACGTATTCCGCGATCCACCACCAGTGGATCTTTCCCAGGACGTCGTGCAGCTGATTTGCCTGTTGTGCCAGTGTAGCGCCCTCTGCCAATGTAGCTGCGGCAGCCGATGGGTCCACCAACAAACCGGCACTCATCGCCTCCTGCACCATCCACGCAAGAGCAATCCTCGACTGGCCGCTCTCGGCTTCAGCATGACCGCCGCCAACGTCGCAATGATCGCCGGGAAACCAGACCTGTTTCACGTCTCGTGGGCCGACGTCCGGGGGTTTTGGTATCCACCGGTTTTGTCTGAAGAAGGCGCGACGCTCGTCGAGCGAAATGGCGTGGCGGCCGATTTCAATGCTGGGATTGTTGGCCGTATACGGCAGCTTCAGCGGATTGGATATCCAGCCGACGGAATTCACGGTGTCCCAGACGCCAACGAAATGGATGGGGCAGGCGGGACCGGAAAACGTCTGCTTGAATCCGCTCGCGAGATCAAAAGCATCATGGGCGCGATCGTGTTCGCCCTCCTTCGTTCTCGCCGACAACATTCGAATGGCGTAGGGAATAAGAGCTTCATTGTTTCCCTCTATGAGCCCATACATGTGCAGCAGGGAGGCTACAGCGCGCACGGTGTAGGCGCCACGACTAAAGCCGAACATGAAGATGCGATCGCCGGGCTGATACGTCCGCATCAGAAAGACGGCGGCCGCCTTTATGTCGTCCTCCAGCCCGTATCCAATTGCGAGGCCAAGAAGCTTTGTGATCTTACGACCGAAGCTTGTGATCGCGCCGACCGCTTCCATCGTGCCGAGACCGGGATGATAATAGGCCACCTGCGTCGCCGGGTCCTTCGCCAGCAGCTGATAGAGCTTCACCACATTTGTATTGTTCTTTGAGAATTCATTCGATGTGCCGTCGCAGCAAAGGACGATGTTTTTCATTGCGCCGCTCCTTACTCGCAAAGGAGTGTTGCCGAACCGCTCTATTTAATCAATACGATTATACTTCGAGCGTGGTGGCGTTTCACGCACCCGCTGCTGCATGCATTGCGGCGGTCACCTCGCGCGCAGCCGCTATGCCGGTGAGATAGGCTCCATGCGCGGTCGAGAAGAACGCGGGCGAGCACGCCTCTCCCGCGAAGAAAAGACGATCGCCGACGGGTGCTGCCAGGACAAAGCGGTCGTCGGCATGGCCCGGCAGCGCGTGCGAATACGACCCGCGCGCAAACGGATCGGTCTGCCAGAACGTGCAGGCAATCGCGGTAATGTTAGCGACAACATCGGCCCCAAGATGGTGCGTCAGCTGCTCGCGCGCGTAAGATTCGAAGGCAGCGGCGCCGCCTTTTTCGAGGTCGGCGGCAAGAGAGCCGCCGAAATAGCATTCGATGATTGGACAGCCGAGCGGCCGGACATGGTAGCTCGCGGTCAGCTGATCGGTGACGCCAAAGAAATGCGTGCCATGCGGGAAATCCTGAGCGCGCTCCAAGCGGAAGAACAGCTTGTCGGCAAGGCCGAGCGGCAGATTAGATGCCGCTTGAAGTTTGTCATCGAGCGCGGGCCGAAACGCGATCGCGCCGCTCGCAAGCACATCGGTCGGCACGGTGATAATGGCCGCGCGCGCGCTGATTATGCCGCGAGATGTTTCGATCTTCACCCGCGGTCCGGAATGGTCGATCGCGCTGACCGGCGCGTCGAGCACAATGGGAAGATCGGCGCCGTAGGCCGCAATAAGCGCGCCGTAGCCTTCGACGACGCGCCAATTGACACCTGTATCGGTGTAGCGGCCGATATCTCTAGTCGAGACGAGATCGAGCGCGGCGCCGTTGTAATAGCTGGAAATCGATTCGATCAGCGGAATCCAACGGCTGCCCGCCTCCACAAAGGCGCTCGCCGGCCGATCCGGATTGTCGTCCTTGGCTTCTTCAAGGCGATCCCAAAACAGTTCCGACGCGCGCGAAAAATCCTCGTACTCGCCTGGCGCAAAGCCACGGTCGCGCGAGTGTCGCGCCCAGGGCGGCGTGGATTTGTCGAGCGTGAAACCAAGCTCCTCCGCGATGTCAGCCCACGGATTTACGTCGGCGGAATGCAGCCAGCCGCAGCCGAGATCGAGCGG
>JAXDNH010000157.1:0-4151 GCA_034669525.1 Methylobacteriaceae bacterium
CGACATGCATTCGGCGACGTTCGAGGACGGGCAGGGCAAGAGCTTTCGCTTCCGCATCGAGACGACGGTCGATCGCAAGCCCGGCGACAATGTCGACGGGCAGGCGCAGCGCGCCGACGACGGGGCGCTGTCGATCGACCTGAAACAGCCGAAGCGCGCCAAAGTCGATGTCGGCGAGGATGTGGTCTTCCCGACCGAGCATCTGAAGCGAATTCTCGCCGCCGCGCGCGAGGGTTCGAAGCTTCTGGAAGTCAAGGTCTATGACGGCTCGGAGTCGGGCGAGAAAATCTTCAACACGACCACGATTGTCGGCAAGCCGATCGAGACCGCGCCGGTCGAGAAGGCGGCGCATGTTCCCGCACTAGAGGGCATGAAGCGCTGGCCGGTCGCGATCTCCTATTTCGAGCTCGGCAAGAAGGACGACGCGCCGGCCTATATCCTGTCGTTCGATCTTTACGAGAACGGCATCTCGCGCGCGCTGAAGCTCGATTACGGCGATTTCGTCCTCGCCGGCGAGATGACGCAGCTCGACATCCTGCCGACGAAGACCTGCGCCAAGTAAGCGCTATTCGCCGGGCGCGAGGCGCGGCCGCGCGCCGGGGCGGCCCGGTGCAAAGACGTGCATCAGTCCGAAGATGATCGCCAACGTCGCGAGATAGACAAGGAACTGCAGCTCGCTCGGCCGGTCAGTGTAACCGAAAAGGGTGTGCAGCACGCGGCCTAAAATGCTGTCATCGGCGACGAAGCGCGACGTGTCCCAAACGCGCGCGCCGAGCGCCGTCGCGATGTCGGCCTGTGCGAGGAAAGCGATCGCCTGCGCCGCCATGCCGGCCGCCATCAGCGCGATCAGCGCGCTCGTCACCTGGAACAGGCGGCGTGCCGGGATCTGGACCAAGCCGGCATAGGTGAGTGCGCTCAAGGCGGCACCGGCGAGCAGGCCCAGGAACCCGCCAATGGCTATGCTCCAGCCGGTCTCGTTGTTCGAGATGATGATGCCGTAGAGGAAGAGCACGACCTCCGCGCCTTCGCGCAGCACGGCGATAGCAACGACGATCGCCAGCGCGCTCGGCGGCTTCGTGCCGGCCGAGACGGAGCGCCCGACCGCATACATTTCGTCGGCGAGTTCGCGGCCGTGGCGCGCCATCCAGATATTGTGCCAGCCGAGCATGATGACCGCGATGATCAGCACGCCGGCATTGAAGAGCTCCTGGCCATTGCCCTCGAACAGTTCCGACAGCGCGCCGGCAAAAGCGGCGACCATGCTTGCGCCGATCAGGCCCGCGGCAATGCCGCCGCCGATCAGGAGGTTGCGCCCGGCAATGCCTTGCGTGACCGCGAGGACGATGCCGACGATCAGGCCGGCTTCGACCACTTCGCGAAAAACGATGAGCAGCGCACCGAGCATTTGCGAGTTTTGTTCCGGGCGAGGATATAAGCGCGCACTATCGGACATGCCACATCCCGGCAACCGCTATCTTTTTGATTTAGAAGCATTTGAAACTGCTTGCCGGCGGCAGGACGCGGTTTCTTGATCCGACACGCGAAATCAGGCAGAAGCCCCGCTACAGGTCGCCTTCCGGCGAAGCGCGAAACGAATTCTCAGGCCGTCCGCAAATGCTTGAAACACTGCGCGTCGGGATCGCCGGGCTCGGCGTCGTCGGCGGCGCGGCGTTCCGCCTGCTCGAACGGCAGGCCGAGGCGCTTGCCGCACGTACCGGGCGCAGCATCCGCGTGACCGGAGGCGCGATTCGCGTGCGGGAGAAAGAGCGCGGAATCGATGTCTCGTCCCTGGCCATATTCGACGATCCAGTCGCGCTGGCGCGCTCCCCGGACATCGACATTTTCGTCGAGCTGATGGGGGGCGACGAGGGGCCGGCGCGCGCTTCGGTCGAAGCCGCGCTCGCCACGGGCAAGCACGTCGTCACCGCAAACAAGGCGCTGCTTGCCAGGCACGGGCTGGCGCTGGCCAAACTCGCGGAAGAAAAGCACGTCGCGCTCGCTTTCGAGGCGTCGGTCGCCGGCGGCATTCCGATCGTCAAAACCTTGCGCGAGGGTCTCGCGGGAAACTCAATCGAGCGCGTCTACGGGATTTTGAACGGCACCTGCAATTACATCTTGTCGCGCATGGAGCGCGAGGAGCTTTCGTTCGATCAATGTTTGAAGGAAGCGCAGCGGCTCGGCTACGCCGAGGCCGATCCCACCTTCGACATTGGCGGTTTCGACACCGCGCATAAGCTCGCAATCCTGACGTCGCTTGCTTTCGGCACCAGCATCGACGCCGACGCGATTCACGTTGAAGGCATCGAGGGCGTCACCCTCGCCGATATCAAGGCGGCGGCTGACCTCGGCTTTCGCATCAAGCTGCTTGGCGTCGCGCAGCGCACGCGCGACGGGATCGAGCAGCGCGTGCATCCGACAATGGTGCGCAAATCGCTGGCGCTCTCGGAAGTAATGGGCGTGACGAATGCGGTGACGATAGACGCCGACGCCGTGCACGAGCTGACGCTCGTCGGCCCGGGCGCCGGCGGAGAGGCGACCGCCTCCGCTGTGGTTGCGGACATCGCCGACATTGCCAAAGGCATCCGCTCGGCGCCGTTTGGGCTGCCGGTCGCGCGGCTTCAAAAATCGGAAAAGATCGCGATGCAGCGGCATGAGGGCGGCTATTACATCCGCTTCTCGGCAATCGATCAGCCGGGGACGATCGCCGCGATTGCGAAGCGCATGGCCGAGCGGCAGATATCGCTCGAAAGCGTCATGCAGAAGAGCGATCCCCGCGCTGAAGCGAAGCCGGGGGGACCTGTTCCCGTCGTGCTGATCACATATGCGACGACCGAGCAGCTCGTGCGCGAAGCGGTCGACGCGATCGTCGCCGACGGCACCGTCGCGGAGAAGCCGCAAGTCATCCGCATCGAACGACAATAAGGATTTGGAGCAGAGCGTGGCCGATCTCGTCATCCAGGAAGAAAAAATCATCGAGCGCATTCTGACGCTCGAACTGGTGCGCGTCACCGAACGCGCCGCGGTCTCATCCGCGCGTCTGCGCGGCCGCGGTGACGAGAAGGCTGCCGACCAGGCTGCCGTCGACGCGATGCGGCGCGAACTTAACCGGCTGCCGATCGACGGCACGATCGTTATCGGCGAGGGCGAGCGCGATGAGGCGCCGATGCTGTTCATCGGCGAGAAGGTCGGCACCAAGACCGGGCCGAAGGTCGACATCGCCGTCGATCCGCTCGAAGGCACGACGCTTTGCGCCAAGGACATGCCGGGCTCGATCGCGGTGATGGCGATGGCGGAAGGCGGCACGCTCCTGAACGCGCCCGACGTCTACATGGACAAGATCGCGATAGGCCCGGGCTACCCCCCGGGAATCATCGATCTCGATGCGACCGCGCGCGAGAATATCAACGCGCTTGCGAAGGCGAAGGGCGTGAAGGCCGGCGAGATCACCGTGCTCATCCTCGACCGGCTGCGCCACGCCGACCTGATCGTCTCCTGCCGCGAGGCGGGTGCGGCGATCCGGCTGATTACCGATGGCGACGTGGCGGGTGTGATACACACGACCCAGCCCGAACATACCGGCGTCGACCTTTACCTCGGCACAGGCGGGGCGCCTGAAGGCGTCCTTGCGGCGGGCGCATTACGCTGCGTCGGCGGCCAGATGCAGGCCCGCCTGATCCTCGACACGGAGTCGAAGATCGAGCGCGCGAGAAAGATGGGCGTGCAGAATCCAAAGAAGAAATACGATATGCATGAGCTTGCCTCGGGCGACGTGATCGTCTGCGCGACCGGCGTCACCGATGGCGCGCTTTTGTCCGGCGTGAGATTCGGCAAGGACGTGATCGAGACAGAGACGGTGATCTATCGCTCGGTGACGGGCACTGTGCGCCGCATCCGCGCCGAGCATCGCGAGAAGACTAAGTTCTTGTTGGACTAGTTCGCCCAGCTTGCATGAACGAGATCACGATCCGTCCGCTCGCCCGCACTGATCGCGCGCAATGGGAGCCGCTCTGGCAGGGCTATCTTGCCTTCTACAAAACCAGCGTGCCGGAGGATGTCACCGACACCACCCTCGCCGGATTCTTCGACAAAGCCGAGCCGATGCATGCGCTTGTCGCCGAGCGCGACGGCAAGATTGTCGGCATCGTGCACTA
>JAXDNH010000158.1:0-12399 GCA_034669525.1 Methylobacteriaceae bacterium
CTCGCTGATTACTTGAATGGGAAGGTCTGCGTGGGCGTCGTAACACCTCCGGCGACGATGCTGCTTGGCCCAAAGGAGAATATCTGACCGCCGTTCAGAAGGCTGAGGGCGTTGGCGCTCCCAGTGAGTGTGTCATACGCGTAAGAAATCGAGCTGAGCGTCCCGTTCGCCTGCAACGCGAAGCTCGTGTTGGTGTCGACGAGAGTGTTCGTAATTAGCCCGGCATTCGAGACACCAGCCGGGTTCTGCACATTCATGCCGCCAGCATTCCTGGTGATCTGCGAGTTCTCGACCACGACACGTGAGTTATTGGTGCTGCTCTGCATTTGCACGCCGTTGCTACTGAACCCGTGGATCCGGCAGCGAATGATATGGACGGTAAGCCCGGAGTTGATGACCACGCCGTTGGGCGAGGCATTCGGGGGCGAAAGTCCCTCGATGTCGAGCCCATCGAGCGTGACCATGTCCGTCGTTCCGGCATTGACGGTGATGGCGTTCGTCCCTGCGACGAGCACGCCCGCCTCGACATGATCGGACCTGATCGTCAGCGCCTTGTTGATCGTCACGCCGCCGAAGCCGCCGGGATCGAGGACGTTGATTTCGCCGCTGGCGGCGGTCTTGGAGATCGCGCCGGCAAAAGTCTTGCACGGTGCGGTGCGGCTGCATGGATTGGCGTCATCGCCAACGCCGGACACCCAAGTTCGTGTCGCTTGGGCCGAAGCGGGCGAAACGAATGCTACTGCTGACAGTGAACCGGCAATCAGCGCGCCGAAAATAAGATGCTTCATGAACGTCCCCTACGCTTGAGAGGCGGCGACCCTTACACACAAGTTAATTCAAGGCAACTTCTGCTCTCCCCCTGTATACCAGAGCCATAGCTGGGTTCGCGTCATGCCGGCGCGCCAAAGGGCGCAAAGACCTCCTGATAAAATCCTTGGATCACCGCAGGTTAGGCATATGCATTCTTAATGTAGCCTGCGACGCGCGCAACCGACCCGTGCAGCCGGCGCGCAATCGCCGATTCGGCGCTCATGTGCGCTGTCTGTGCGATTTCACACATCGCGTGCAGCGTGGCAGCACAATTCCGGGCGCAAACGAAGCTCGCCGCTGAATCCGGCAGATCGAATCAACGCACTTGCTTGCAGCAGCGCCGGCATCATCGGCGCTTGCCTGCAATGAGACCGGCTGACACCGGCACCGCGTTGCGCTATTGCGGCGGCCACACTGTTCCCAGGGAGGAAACATGAAGCTTTATTTCACGCCCGGCGCGTGCTCGCTGTCACCGCATATCGCGCTGCTCGAAGGCGGACTGACGGCGGATTACGAGCAGGTCGATCTCAAGGCGAAGACTCTGAAGAGCGGCGGCGATTATCGCGAGGTCAATCCGAAGGGCGCCGTACCGGCACTGAAGACCGACGAGGGCGACGTGCTGACGGAAGGCCCGGCGATCGTGCAATACATTGCCGATCTCGCGCCCGGCAGCGAGCTCGCGCCGAAGGCCGGCACGAAAGAACGCTACAGGCTGATGGAATGGCTCAACTTCATTTCGACCGAGCTGCACAAGAACTTCAGTCCGCTGTTTCGTCCCAACACGCCGGATGAATACAAGCCGATCGCGAAGGAGAATCTGGCGGGAAAATTCGCCTATGTCGATCAGAAGCTCGCCAAGACGCAGTATCTGATGGGCGACCATTTCACCGTCGCCGACGCCTATCTCTACGTGATGTTGCGCTGGGCGCAGGCGCTGAAGCTCGACATGTCGAAGTTCGGCAACCTGAAGACGTATTTCGAGCGCGTCGGCGCACGGCCCAAAGTGCAGGAGGCACTGGAGGCGGAGGGCTTGAATAACTAGTAGATCGTAGCGCGCGCCAGGTTCATCGCCCGCGCCGCGAACGCATCTGTCGGCAGATCGGTGGCAATGCGGCCGAAGCCGGTCACGTAGCCGGCTGAAGGTGTTGCAGCCATGAGGTTGAGTTCGGCGCGCGAGGCGGCGCGCGGCGCCGCGACCGCGGGGCCGAGCACGGACTGCGTCGTCATCCGGGTGACCGGAGCGCTCCCAGTTAGCGCACGGAAGTTCGATCGATCGAGCCGCGCAGCCACGAAGTCAGCGTGGCCGGCTGCCGTTTTCGAGAGATATGGCCGCCCGAGGGCGACGGCGCGCAAACCGGGCGTCGCGCCGCCGGCCGGTGCATAGGCAAGCGCCAAGGTTTGCGCCGGCGGTTTGTCGGACTTTGGCGCCCCTTCATTGAGGGCGCTCGGCGCGGACTTTTGAGGGTCGCGAGCGCCTTGCGTCGCTTCGAGGAGACCGCGGATCGCGGCGCTGCCGTCCAACGATGGACTCGCCGCATAGGCGGCGACGGCCCGCGGGACGGGCGTGGCAATCACTGTGGCAAGTTGGACTGGCCGGGTTGGCGGCAGCGGAATGGAGGCGGTCGTCAGTTCACCCGGCCGGCGCGGCGGTATCGGCAGCGTCGCTTCGGGTGCGGCGCGAGATTCTTCCGGCGCCTTCGCCTCGAGCGCGGCGACCTTGCTGCTCGCCTGAGGCGCTTCCGAAACGGAGGGCGACATATAGGTTTCGCCGCGCGGCAGATTGCGCTCGGCGTCCTGGATCGGGCGCGGCTCGGTGCGATAAGCCTTCGCCACGAAAAGATTGCGGTCTCCGTCTTCGCCTCCTGCAGAAGCGACCTGCGTCGGCGCCCCGCGCGAAGCTGCAGCGCCGACTTGCGTGCGATTGCCCGCCCAGCCGCGCCGTGGCGGCGCTGCTTCCGTGGCCGCGTCGTCTTCCTCGTCGCGGCCGCCGCCAAACAGGAAGGCGAAGAAGCCGCGGCCGCGGCTCGGCGCATCCTGCGCGATGCCGCCGGTCGCCTCGATTTCGGCGCGAGCTTCGTCGTAGCGGGCGAGCGTCCGCCCGTCGGCGGCAAGATGCACGGTCTTGCCGTCGGGGAAGAGGCGAGCGAGCTGGTCGTAGGACATGCGCGGCCAGGCGCGCACGCTGCCGACATCGAGGTGGACGAAATTGGCGTTTCCGTAATAGCCGACGCCGCCGCGCTGCAGCTTCATGCCGACTTCGCGAACCTTCTCCATCGACATGTTGGGCATGGTCGTGTCCATCGCCTTGCCGAGCATGTGCTGGGAATGTTCGGCGACGGCGCGCGAGCGGCGGCGCAGCATGGCGTTTGTCCTGGGCGAGCGATAGGCGGAGACGACGACGACAGGGTCTTCCGGCGAATTGCCGCCCGCATTCCGGTAGGTCTCCCAGACGACGTCGAACAACCGCGGGTCCATCTTCGTCCGGTCGTCGGTGCGCCAGTCGCGCAGGAACCAGTTCAGCTTCTCAAGCGCGGCGGAATCGTACTGGCCGCCCACGCGGTAGGTCGCAGCGATCGATTCCTTGGTGTGGGAATGGAAGAGGTAGATCGTGCGGGTATCGCCGTTGGCGATGCAGGTCTCGGTCGTCCCAGGTAGAAGCGCAGTGAAGAGCGCGGCCAACGGCCCCGCCCAGGCTGAGAGACGCGCAAACTTACGGCGTGACCGAGAGTGGCTCTCTTGCAAACTAGTCCTCGGCTCCTGCCCTGCTCGCCCGGGGCAATGCTAAAAGTAAAGATGGCCGATAACCATTAACGCGTCGTTAACGATTGGCCGCCCGATTGCGCTTTTCGGACGGGTGTCGCTCTAGAGACACAAATGGGCGAAATATGGCCGAGCTTGCGGCCAGCCCCGGTCTTAAGCCGCGCTCGCGAGCCGGCCCCGTGGCACTCCTGCGAAATCGTGCAGGAGCTTCGAGGTCGCCGCGTCGGCGAGCCAATCCTTCACGCGATAATCGGCGAGTTGCTCCGGCCGGTAGCGGCCATAGACGCCGTAGCAGTGCTGAATGTAGCCCGGCAGGTCCCAGAACCGGCCGAGATTCTTGCTCAGCCGGTAATGGCTCGCCTTGAAAATGTAACTGCCTGAAACTCCATAGAATTCGGCGATTTCCGGATAGACCGGGAAAATATAGCCGCGGACGATGTCGTCGACCGCGTAAGTATCGAAATCGATTGGGCCGCTAGGCCGCCCGACGCTGCGCAGCAACATGCGGGCGATGTCATACATGACATACGGCTTCGGATGGTTGACCGAGTACATGAAGCAGCCGCGAGTGGTCCAGCGCACTAAATCGGCGCTAAGGTCGAGCCCGTACTGCCGGCCCTGTTCGAGCAGCGCCGCGGCCGCGCCCTCCCACACGTCGAAATAGCCGAGCGCCTCGTAGACTTCGCGCCGGAAAAGACGCAGCGCCGCCTCGACCGGCAGACCGGCCCGGTAGGCGAAGAAGACGAGCGCCGAGTGGCAAGGCCCGGTCCCGCAATGGATGAGGCTGTTCCCCTTGGTCGGATCGAAGACCAGGATCAGGTCGGGATGATAGGCGGTGAAAATGAGCAGCGGGAACCAGATGCCTTTGCGCAACTCGCCCCGCAGCGTCTCTGAGGAGCCACCGCCGCGTATGTAACCGGGAGCAAAATCCTGGCAGAAGACGTAGTCGTAGGTCTCGAGCGTACGCGCCAGCGTCTTGGTGTCCGTCCAGGATCTTGAGACGATGGAGAAGCGGTCGATCTCCGCTTCGAGATCGAGCAGCTTCATCGCATAGGCGACGCCAAAGCTCTGACAGGGACCGACGATGGCAATGCGCGGGCCGGACGGGCGCCGCTTCAGCGCTCGCTTCTGCCAGCTTGCGATCACCTGCCGATCGAGTGAGGCCAAAAGCATTGAAAACTAAGAGACAGGCGGATCGCCCGACGGGTTCCGAGCGACAGAGCGGTGCCTAGCCGAGGCTCGCGCCCACGGCAAGATTGGCAGCTCCGCGCCCGCCGCCAGAAGGATTGAGGCCGCGCGGCTGCACTCCCGCCATGCCAAGCAGAAAACCGGAGGCCTCAGTATCGCCGAGCCACGTTTCGACGCGCTCGTTCGTGAGCTGGTCCGGTTTGTATGTGGCGTAGAAACGGTAGCAGTCGGTCACAAACCGGCGAAGGGTCCAGAACTCGCCGACATTGTGCGTCAGCGAAAAATGCGCGCCCTTGAAGATGTAGCTGCCGGAGAAACCGTAGAATTCGGCGATTTCGGGATAGACGGGGTAGACGACGCCTCTGACAAGGTCGTCGACGGCATAATTGTCGTAGTTGATCGGCGTGACGGGGACACCCGCCTTTTGCATCAGCTGACGCGCCACATCGAGAAAAACGAAGGGCTTCGGATGAATGCTCGAATACATGAACAAGCCGCGGCGCGTCCAACGCAGCAGGTCCTCGCGGAAGTCGAGCGAAAATTTTTCGCCTTCTCTCAGGAATGCGTCGCTTGCTTCATTCCAAATATCGAAATAGCCGACCGCTTCGAAGACGTCGCGATTGAATAATCGGAGCGCCGCATCGACCGGCAATCCCGCACGATAGGCAAAGAATGCCAGCGCGGAATGATATGGCCCGAGCGGGCCGCCGATCCTCGCATTGTCCTCGAGGGTGCGGTCCTCGACATAGATCTGATCGGGATGAAAGCCGGTGAAGACGATCGTCGGGAATAGAACCAGATTCTTCAGTTCGGCGACGATTGTGTCCGATGTTCCGCCGCGAACATAACGCGGGCCGAACGGCTGCAAGAAAACATAATCGTAGAGCTTCAGCGCGCGTATCAACGTCTTGATGCCGATCCACGGTTTGAACATGACCGGAAAGGGATGCACCATGGCTTCGACGTTAAGCAGCTTCATCGCATAGGCGATGCTGAAATTCTGGCAATTTGCGACGACGGCAATGCGCGGCCCGGAGCCGGGTCGCCGAAGCGATCTATCCCGCAGGCTGGCTATGACGCGTTGGTCGAGGGTCGTCAGCATGGATACAAAAGCGTTCGGCTCGCACTGCGGCTCAAGACGATCCGAGCTCGCGGACGGTGAGGCCTTCGGCAACAAGCATGGGCGTCGCCTCCTGCCGTTTCGGAAGCGGTGCGCGACTGCTGCCAGATGCTGCGACATCCTTCAAAAATCCGAAAATCTCCGGGTTTTCCAGCCAGCCTTGTACGCGTTCGCTGGTGAGCGCCTTGGCGTCGTGACGCGCATAGAAGCGATAAGACTCACGCACGAAGCCGTGAAGATCCCAGAAGTCGCCGATGTTCAATCCTCCCGGAGCATGCTCGGGCGCTTTGAAGACGTAGCTGCCGCGAATGCCATAGAATTCGGCAATTTCCGGATAGACGGGGTAGACGGCGCCTCGCACGAGATCGTCGACGGCGTAGTCATCGAAATTGACCGGCTTCATCGGAACACCGGCCTTCTCCATGAGCTGGCGCGCAAAGTCGAAAAACACGAACGGCTTCGGGTGGATGCTGGAATACATGAAGCAGCCGCGGCGCGTCCAACGCAGAAGATCTTCGCGGAAATCGAGTGAGAATCGCTGCCCCTCTTTCAAGAGAGCTTCGACCGCGCCATTCCAAACGTCGAAATAGCCGATGGTTTCGAAGACTTCACGATTGAAGAGCCTCAGCGCGGCGTCTACCGGCAATCCCGCGCGGTAGGCGAAGAATGCAAGCGCCGAATGGTACGGACCGATCGGACCGTTGATCATTGCGTCGCCCTTGGCGCGATCGTGGACGTAAATCTGATCTGGATGAAAGCCGGTGAAGACGAGCGTCGGGAGCAGCGTCGGGTCCTTCAGCTCCTGCATAATCGGCTCGCCCGATCCGCCGCGTACAAAACCCGGGCCGAAGGGCTGGAAGAACACATAATCATAGAGCTTGAGCGTCCGTGCCACCGTCTTGACGCCGACCCAGGACTTGAAAATCACCGGGAAGCGATGAACGGTGGCGTCGAGATTGAGCAGCTTCATCGCATAGGTGAGGCCGAAGCTCTGGCAATTCGCGACAACGGCGATGCGCGGGCCGGAGCCGCCGCCCCGTAGCGATCTGTCCCGCAAGCTCGCTATGACGCGCCGATCGAGTAAACTCAGCAACATCGCTCAGAAGGCTCAGGTTTACAGCTTAAGACGTGCGCCGCTAGATCGCCCCATTCGGGCGGAATGGTATTCGCGCCCCCCCCCCCGAGGAGACCGGCTCCCCGTGTCGCTGAACCCATACCGCTCCCTACCCGACCATCGCTTTTGGCGCAAGGCGATCGCCAATGTGCCCTCTTTTGCGATCGATCCGCTCATAGATTCGCCGTTTCGCATCACGCCGCAGGATAAGGTCGCGACGGCGGGCAGCTGCTTTGCCCAAAACATCGCGCAGGCGCTACAGGCGAGCGGCTTCTCTTATTTCGTGCCGGAAAGCGGCCCTGCGGATTTGCCGGATGATGAGCGCAAAGCGCGCAATTACGGCGTCTATTCCGCGCGCTACGGCAACATCTATACGACGCGTCAATTGCTACAGCTTTTTGATCGCGCTTACGGCCGCTTCGAGCCGATACTCGACGTGTGGACGGGAGCGCACGGGCGCTATGTCGATCCGTTCCGTCCGCACATCGAGCCGAACGGCTTCGACAGCCCGGAAGCCTTGCATGAGGACCGCGCGCGCCATCTCGCGGCGGTGCGGCGGATGTTTGAGGAACTCGATGTCTTCGTCTTCACATTCGGCCTGACGGAAAGCTGGCTGCACAAACCCGACGGGGCAGCCCTGCCGCTTGCTCCGGGCGTGGCCGGTGGAGAGTTCGATGACACCTATGAATTTCGCAACATGCGCGCGTCGGAGGTCGTGATCGATTTTCTGGCCTTCGCGGACCGGCTCCGCGGCGTTAATCCCGACGCGAAGATCATCGTCACCGTCTCCCCGGTCCCGCTGATTGCGACCTATGTCGATCGGCACGTCCTGGTATCAAATTGCTACTCCAAGGCCGCGCTACGCGTCGCCGCGGAGGAAATCGTCGCCGCACGACCGGACATCTCCTATTTTCCGTCCTACGAAATCGTCATGGCGAACGCGCATCGCTATTTCGCCGAGGATCAGCGCTCGGTGACGGCGAGCGGTGTGCAAAGCGTCATGCGCGTTTTCTTCGCCCATTGCACATCGAATGGCGCGGCGTTTGGAACCGGTGCGCAGGCGCTGAAGCTCGATATTCGGCGCGAAGCCGCCGTGGCCGCGACGATCGTCTGCGACGAAGAAGCGGTCGATGCACTATAGCATTGTCTGACACCCAAAAGCGCCTGCGCTGCGACACTAACAGCCTGGGTTTTCTACGGAGCAACTGGCGCAAGCGCAGAACGCGTCGCTTGCTCTTTCACCGGCGAAAGACTGCTCCTTTGCGACGAAAACTCTTTGAGAAACGCGGAAATCTCCGGGTCGTCCAGCCAGTCCTGCACTCTTGCGTTCGTGAGGTCTTCGGCCTTGTGTCGCGCATAGACACGATAGGATTCGCGCACGAAGCCGGGAAGATCCCAGAAGCCGCCCATGTTTAGTCCTCCCGGAGCATACTGGGCCGCTTTGAAGACGTAGCTGCCCGCAATGCCGTAATGTTCCGCGATCGCAGGGTAAATCGGAAAGACAACATCGCGCGCGAGATCATCCATGGCGTAATTCTCGAAATCGACGGGCTCCAGCGCGATGCCGGCCTTGTCGAGCAAACGTTGCGCCAAGTCGAACAAAACATGCGGCTTCGGGTGATTGATCGTGTACATGAAACAGCCGCGGCGGGCCCAGCGAAGGAAATCCGCGCTCAAATCGAGCGAATAGGATTTTGCGAGCGCCAGCAATTGCGCGCTTGCCGCCCCCCAAAGATCGGAATAGCCGAGCGTTTCGAACACGTCGCGTTCGTAGAGACGCAGCGCCGCTTCGATCGGCAGTCCCGCGCGATAGGCAAACAACGCAATCGCCGAATGATGCTGACCGAGCGCGCCCCAAACAAAGGCGTCGGCCTTTGAGCGATCATGAACGAAAATCGAGTCCGGATGATAGGCGCCAAACAAGAGTGTCGGATATTTGGTCGCGTTGGCGAGTTCGCCGCCTAGCAAATCGGACGAGCCGCCGGGGATCAGGCCCTCGCCGAAATCTTGCAGAAAAACATGATCATAGGTGCGAAGCGCACGGATGAGCATTTTGCCGGTGATCTTCGATCTGGTTTGGATCGGGTAGCGGTGGACAATGGCGCCTACATTGAGGAGTTGCATCGCATAGGCAATGTCGAGGCTGTGGCAATTTCCGAGGACGGCGATGCGCAACCCGGGCTTCACCCGCCTCAGGGCGCCGTCCTTCAGGGTCGCCAATACGCGCCGGTCAAGGTTGGACAGGAACATAGAAATTAGGCAGCCGGGTTTGTGGTATAGGACAGTCTATGCGTTGGTCGCGAGATCGCCCGATTTTGACAGGATGATCTTCGTCCGCCAGAGACTGGCGACCTGATGTGGCTAAGACCGCACCGCTCCCTATCCGACCGCCCCCGCAGGCGCAAGGCGAGCGCCAAACATGCCAGGCGTTGAGCAAATCTAGGAGATTCCCTTGGCCGAGTCCCTGAACCCCTACCGTTCGCTTCCCGATCATCGCTTTTGGCGGAAGTCGATCGCCAACGTGCCGCCCTTCGCGATCGATCCGATGACCGAGGTGCCGTTCAAGATCAGACCGACCGACAAGGTCGCGACCGGCGGCAGCTGTTTCGCGCAACGCATCGCGCAGGGGCTGCAGGCGAGCGGCTTCCATTACTTTGTTGCGGAAAACGGCCCCGAGCATCTGGCGCCGGAAGCGGCGTATGAGCAGGGTTTCGGCGTCTATTCCGCGCGCTACGGCAATCTCTACACGACGCGCCAGCTGGTGCAGCTGTTCGATCGCGCTTACGGCCACTTCAAGCCGAAGCTCGAATATTGGACGCGCCCAGACGGGCGCTACGTCGATCCGTATCGTCCGCAGGCTGTTCCCGAGGGTTTTGCGACGGCGGAGGAGGTCATCGCCGACCGCGAGCCGCATTTCGCCGCGGCGCGCCGTGTGTTCGAGGAGCTCGATGTTTTCGTCTTCACCTTCGGGCTGACCGAAGGCTGGCTGGTAAAGGAGGACGGCGCCGCCCTGCAGCTCGCGCCGGGCGTCGCTGGCGGCGAGTTCGATACGGACAAGTATGTCTTCTGGAATGCGCGTCCGCACGAGGTTGCGTCGGACTTCATCGACTTCGTCGACCGGCTGCGCAGCGTCAATGCGAAGTCGAAAATCATCGTCAGCGTGTCGCCGGTGCCGATGATCGCGACATACGAGAACCGGCACGTTCTCGTCTCGAACAGCTACACCAAATCCGCCCTGCGCTGCGCGGCCGACGAGGTCGCCTCGGCACGGCCGAACATCTCGTACTTTCCGTCCTACGAAATGTGCACGGGCTCGGTGAACGGCGCGCAATATTATACCGAGGACCAGCGCACGATCACGCAGACCGGCATCAACGTGGTGATGAAGCTGTTCTTCGATCATTACACGGAAGGCAGGCCGCGCCGTTCGAACGTGCATGCGCTGAAGATCGACGTCGCGCGCGAGAGTGCCGAGGCGGCGAAGGTCGTCTGCGACGAGGAGGCGATCGAGGCCGCCTGACGCGTTCTTGCGTTGGCGCTCGCGACGAGCCTGAGCGCGCCGTTCGCGGCAGAGCGCACGCAGGTATTGTTGCTTCCGCTGAGCTCGGCAGGTGACGAGGCGAGCCTGCCGCCGACCGAAATCGAGCGCGCTGAAGCCGAGGCGCTCGCGCAGAACCTCCGCGCGGCCTTCCTGGCGCGGCGGCGGCTTCTGCGCCGCGCCCTCGGGCTGCGGCTTGGCATCGCGCCTGGCGATGTCCTCATCGGCAAAGATACGCAAGGCGCACCCCGGGTTACCTCCGCGCGCGAGCCGGTTTTTGTGTCGCTCGCCTCGAGTGACGAACTTGTGGCGACGGCAATGTCCGATCTCCCCGTCGGCGTCGATGTCGAGGTAATCGCGACAAATCCGCCCGAGCCGGCCTGGAACATTCTGCACGCGCGGGAGCGCGACTGGCTGTCGCGGCAAAGCGGGGAGAAACGGCCCGAAAGCTTCCTCGCGCTCTGGTGCGCCAAGGAGGCCTACCTCAAGGCGATCGGCCTCGGGCTGCGGCGGGAGCCGGCCGCCATCGCGGTCTGTCTCGGCGATTGCGACGGCGTGTCGATCGAAGATGCTGGCCGGCCGGCACCACTGGAGACCGCCTTCGTCACCCGCACCGAGGCGCACGGCACCGCCGCGCTCCTCGCCTGCGTCGTCCTCGCCCGCTAACCCTCCGCGGCGCGTGACGGAACCGCGGCGCTTACGTCGCGATTGTCGCGTCGATAGTCCCCGCCGGTACGCGCGACCATGGAACACATCGATCCGACAAAGCTGACTGCCGCGCCGCTCGAACCGGAAGCGGCGGCCAAGGCCGCAGGGCTCCGCTATGTCGACGATTCCGCGCCGGGCTTTACCCGCAAGAAGGTCGGCACCGGGTTCGGCTACCGCGACCCCGACGGCAAGATCATCCGCGACCCGGAGGTTATAAAGCGCATCCGCTCGATCGGCATTCCGCCGGCTTATACGGACGTGTGGATTTGCCCCGAACAACGCGGTCACATCCAGGCAACGGGCCGCGACGCCAAAGGCCGCAAGCAATACCGTTATCACCCGCGCTGGAGCGAAATCCGCGATTCGACGAAATACGCGCACATGCTCGAATTCGCCCGCGCGCTGCCGAAGATTCGCGCCCGCATCGACGCAGACATGAAACGCCAGGGATTGCCGCGCGAGAAGGTGCTGGCGACTGTCGTGCATCTCCTTGAGACAACGCTGATCCGCGTCGGCAACGAGGATTACGTCAAGGAGAACAAAAGCTACGGACTGACGACGCTGCGCAATCGGCATGTCGACGTCGACGGCAAGGAGTTGCGCTTCGAGTTCAAGGGCAAAAGCGGCAAACTCTGGAAGCTCAAGGTCGAGAACCGCCGCGTCGCCAAGGTGGTGAAGGCCTGCCAGGAGCTGCCGGGGCAGCAGCTCTTCCAGTACATCGATGAGGACAAGGAGCGGCAAGCGGTGACGTCATCAGACGTCAATGATTACCTGCGCGAGATCAGCGGACTCGACATCACGGCAAAGGATTTCCGCACCTGGGCGGGCACGGTTCTCGCCGCGATGGCGTTGTCGGAGTTCGAAGCCGTCGACAGCCAGGCGCACGCGAAGAAGAACATCAAAGCGGCCATCGAGCGGGTGTCGTCGCGTCTCGGCAACACACCGACGATCTGCCGCAAATGCTACGTGCACCCGGAGGTGTTCAGCTCCTATCTCGACGGCAATTTGCTTGCCGACATCAAGCAGGAGGTGGAAGAGGAACTAAAGCAGGACATTGCCGACTTGCGGCCAGAAGAAGCTGCGCTGCTCGCGTTGCTGCATAAGCGCCTCGGCAAGGAGTTGAAGAAGCCGGAAGTAAAGGAAAGCCGCCGCAAAGCGAAG
>JAXDNH010000159.1:0-5149 GCA_034669525.1 Methylobacteriaceae bacterium
GGCGGAAGCCGCCCCTCGCGCCATTGGATGAGGTGAGGAGGGAAAGGTTCCCGTGCGTTCAGGCGAGACCGAGGCGGCTCAGTACCGTCTCAGTGAGGCGCTCACAGCGGCGGCCGGCAAAGGGAAAAGCGTCGCCCATCACCGGGCCGACATGCTTTTCCATCTCGTCCTTCAGCAGCCGCCGCGCACGGTGCAGGCGCGTCTTCACCGTCTCCGGCCGGATGTCGAAGAGCTCGGCGGTTTCCTCGATGCTCATGCCTTCGATCAGGCGAGCGACGAGCACGGTGCGGAACGCCTCCGGCAGCGCGTCGATGGCGCTCTCCAGCAGGGCGCGGATTTCGCGTTGAGCCATGGTGGTTTCCGGATCGAGATCGGGATTGGCGGCGGGAAAGCGGATGATCTCGGCGCCCCCCTCATGCATTTTGGCGAAAGTATCGAATTCGACGCTGGGCTTGCGGCGGCGCAGCCGACCCAGCGCCTCGTTCATCACGATGCGGGCGAGCCAAGTGCCGAGCCGCGACTCGCCGCGGAATGAGGCGAGGCTGGTGAAGGCCCTGATATAGGCCTCTTGCAGCGCATCTTCCGCTTCAAAGTCGTCGCGTAAGATGCTGCGGGCAATGCGATAAAGCCGCCGGTTCTGCTGCCGGATGATCAGCGCGATCGCGCTCGCATCCTTGCGGCGTGCGCGGGCGACGAGGTCGGCTTCGTCCGGCTCGGTCTGGCTAAGGGCTTTCGTGGGCATGCGGCACCGGTTCAAGCGATGCGACTTGGATGCGCTCTGCCGGGAAAGGTTCCCCTACAGCTCCTCGCGGAACCAGCGCTTGTGGCTCTCGTAATAGAACGGCACTGGGAGGTCGTAGCCCATCCCGCCGGCGATCCGGGTCTTCAGCTCCTTGAGCACCACGCCGGTGATGTGCGGCAGATCGAGCCTTTGCGCCTCTTCAAGCGGCAGCCAAACGAGTTCCGTCAGCTCGGAGTCCGGATGGATCACGTCTTCGACCCGCGCGGCGATCTCTTTCGCATCCACCGCGAAGAACGTCGTGTCGAAGCGCCGGGGCCGCCCCGGCGGCGTGATCGCCCGGGTAATGAAGTGGAAGGCCGCGAGATTGGGGGTGAGGCCGTGCGCGGCATAGTCGGACCATGGACCCGGCGGGCGCGCGCGCGCGGCCGCATCGCTCTTGCTGCCGAGGACGAGGCCAGTCTCTTCGAACGTCTCGCGCACGGCGGCGAGCGCCAGCGCGCGCGGCAGAGCCGCGGAGGCCTTGACCCGGCGCTTGGCGAGCTTTTCCTCGACCTTGGGATGGAGGGTGTGGGCGACCGCAACGCGCCGGTCGGCGGGGTCGACGCGGCCGCCGGGAAACACGAATTTGCCCGGCATGAACTTGCTGCCGTGATGGCGCCGGCCCATCAGAACTTTGGACTGCTCGCCAGCATGATCCAGGATGATCAGCGTCGCCGCAGGGCGCGGCCGCAGGTAGGGGTGCTTCTTGCTGCCGGGGTCTTTCTGCTTGACCGCTTCGGCATAGTCCGGCCGCTCGATGACCTTTGGCGCAGCCGCTCCGTCGCTCATATCGCGTCCGTCAGTTTCGACGGCACGGGCGTGCCACCGAAACCGTGCATGCGCAAGGCCCATTGCCAGCCGATGAGGGCACCTTTGACGCGCGGCAATAGCGCCAGCGACATGGCAATCGCGATGGCGAGGCCGGCGATGATCGGAATCCACATCGGCGCATCCGGCCAGCGCTCTTCGCCGATGAGCAGCAGCGTGCCGACGATATGGCCGACGATCAAGATGGTGAAGTAAGGTGGCGCGTCATCGGCACGATGATGGTGCAGCTCCTCACCGCAGGACGTGCAGCTCTCCGCCACCTTCAGGTATTTGCGAAAGATGCGGCCTTCGCCGCAAGCAGGACAGCGGCCGGCGAAACCGCGTTTGAAGGACTGCCAGCGCGGCCGCGGCGTCTCGGCAGGCGCGTGCGATGAACGATAGGTGAGGGTCGGCATGGGCTCTGTCGGAGGGGATTAGCGTCTATGTGAGGTCTTTCGGCGCATTTTTCCAGTTGGCTTGTCGCCGCGGCGCTCTTTCTTTCGTCTTGGGCCGTCCAGACGCGGGGCCGCACGTGGTTTAGGCCTCGGCAATCGTTTCAGCCTTTTAGCCTCAGCGGGGGCCCGTCATCTGCAAGCCAAGGTTGCATCCGTTCCCTGAGGGATCTTTGGTTGTTCTACTCGAGGCTGAAAAGGATCTATCAATTTGATCGCATATACCTCTCGAGTATAGATATATAGAAAAACGATTGAGATCGTCAGTACCACTACCCCGACTACCGACGAGGTCACTCGGACATTTTTTGCCGACATTTCCAATTCACTATTGGTTTGTATTCCGGCCGACCCCATAGCCTTCCAGAGCTGGAACGCGGAAAACCCAATTCCTGATAAGACCACCGCCACTACGAGCATCATCACAATATAAGTTTGAACAGATTGTCCGGAGAAGGTCTCCATGTTTAAATCCATCAGCCGCGCTTGGAAATCGTATTCCTTCATCTTAACCTGCAGATATTTGCGGCAAAGCTCGCTATCTCGTTCGTCTATTTGCTTGCGAAGAGCCGCATTCTGATCGGTAAGAATCGAAATCTGGATTTTTAGCTGATCTGGGGTGGGTTGCTGCTCTTCCGAATTCTCCGCCGCAGCGAACCCCATGAAAAAACATAAGAAGCAAAGTGTAAGAAGGAGAGGCATGTAAAGCTCAATTGCAGCCGGGCGTCGCAGCCCTTTGTCGATCTGTCAGGAGGTCACACCGGCTGTCGCGCGGTGGCTTTGCCGGCGGCTCTGGCGGCTGAACAGGGGGGCCGAGGCAGCGTAGTGGTAGGCGCATTCACGGTGCGGACGGCTTCACAGGCTGGCGGCATGACTCGGATGGTGGTCGTGATAAGACGGCCGGTTTCGGATCGGCTCATGACTCTGCGTATCCACCCGCCGTCTGCTCTCTGCCATTCACCCTCCTCCGGCTTTGCACAGCTCTGAGCTGTTGCGTGAGTTGGCTCGAGCGTAAGTGCCGGAATAACAACAGTGATGGCGATTGCGAAACTTCGGCGAAAACACATTATTCGTGACGGCTGAGAATTTAACTGCATCCAGGTGTCGAACGGCGTTGCTCCGGTGTAAGCGCACCACAACGAGTGTCCGCCTTTGACGGTGGTCGCTCGGGCGGCGGTTCGACTGGGAAGTGGCGATAGGCGGTACTGTAGCGGAAATAAGTCCGCCCATTACGCGTGAAGGATAGCTGGTACTTTATTATACATTGGCGCATCGTCCCATCTGCCGAGAGTGTACAGGGCCCTACGATCTTTTTGTGGCTCCACCTGTCGCCCGTGGTATGAGTACTCCTGCCCTCGGCCGAGGACCCGGAACGCGGTTCTGCAGCTGCCGGCGTCACAGACAAGAAAATTGAGACCCCGATACAAGCCAGGACCGTGCTTGGGGCTGTTTCGAAAAACATCACTTACCCCCGTAGCTGCGGGAGAAAAACGTGTACCAACCCTAAGTTATACCCCCACACCTTAGCAGTCAAGAGAAATGAGCGGCAGCGAGCGTCTAGGGTAGCTCTTGCTTTCGCTGAGTCAGGCCAGCAGGAGAATGGCCATTCGTTGTGGGTGCGGATGGTTTGCAGTTTGAGGGCGCTCGGTTGAGTGCGATCAGCGCCTGCTTGCTTTGTGCCGCTTTTCGCCAGCCGGCTTGCTGTCGCGGTGCTGCTTTTTCTGGCCCTTGCTCTTGGCGTAGCCGGGACGAATGCCGGTATTGCGAAGTGTGCGGCCTTCACTGAGCAATTCGAAGCGTAACGCGCCGGCGACCGGAGCGGCTTCCAGCAGCCGCACCTCGACGCGATCGCCGAGCCGGTGCGCTTCGCCGGAACGGCTGCCGATCACCGCGTGATGGGCTTCATCGAACCGGAAATATTCCTGGCCAAGCGTCGAGATCGGAATGAAACCGTCCGCCCCCGTCTCGAGCAGCCGCACGAACAGACCTGAGCGCGTGACGCCGGATATGCGCGCCTCGAAAGTCGCGCCAATCTGGTCGGCGAGATAGCCGGCGATGAGCCGATCGACCGTTTCGCGCTCAGCCGCCATCGCGCGGCGCTCCGCTGCCGAAATGCGCGCGGCAATTTCTGCAAGTTCGTTGTTGCTCATATCCGGCAGCTCGCCGGGGCCGAGATCGAGCGCGCGCACGAGCGCACGATGCACGACGAGATCGGCGTAGCGTCGGATCGGCGAGGTGAAATGCGCGTAGCGTTTCAGATTGAGGCCGAAATGTCCGTAATTCTCCGAGACATATTCGGCCTGCGCCTGCGTGCGCAGCACGATCTCGTTGACGACATTCTCGTGCTCGGTTTCCTTGACGCGCGCGAGGATCGTATTGAACTGCGCCGGCCGCAGCACTTGGCCTTTGGCGAACTTGATGCCGATCGTCGCCAAAAATTCGGCGAGCGCGTTCATCTTTTCGAGCGACGGCTCGTCGTGGGCGCGATAGATCAGCGCCTGGCGTTTGACCTCGAGCGTCTCGGCGGCGGCGACATTGGCTGAAATCATGAACTCTTCGATCAGCCGATGCGCTTCGAGCCGCGGCGGCGTCGTCACGCGATCGACGGTACCGTCGCTCTTCAGGATGATCTTGCGTTCGGGCAGATCGAGATCGAGCGGCCCGCGAATGTCGCGCGCTTTCGCGGCCGCCTCGTAAGCCGCGCGCAGCGGGCGCAGCACGTCTTGCAAGAGCGGGCGCGTCGTGTCGTCGGGATCGCCGTCGAACGCGGCCTGCGCCTGCTGATACGAGAGTTTCGCCGCCGAGCGCATCATCACGCGATGAAACGAATGCTCGATCTTGCGGCCTTGCGCCGACAATCGCATGCGCACCGCGATCGCCGGGCGGTCCTCGCCGGCGCGGAGCGAGCAGAGATCGTTGGAAATGCGCTCGGGCAGCATCGGCACGACGCGATCGGGGAAGTAAACCGAGTTGCCTCGCTCCAGCGCGTCGCGGTCGAGCGTCGAATGCGGGCGCACATACCACGACACGTCGGCGATCGCGACGACGACGACAAAGCCGCCTTGATTGTCGGCGGCTGTGTCCGGCGCGGCGTGCACGGCGTCGTCGT
>JAXDNH010000160.1:0-29687 GCA_034669525.1 Methylobacteriaceae bacterium
AAGCGGCGTGTCGGCAACCTTCTGCCCGCTCATCAGCGCCGGGCCGACGACTATGCGGCTTGCGCTGACCAGCGCCGGTGCGCGAAACGCATACGGACCGATCGCTTTGTCGACGAGATTGACGAGCAGCAGCGACAGACCGAACGTGACGATCACGGCATACTCGTCCCGCATCAATCCCCACGAGCCGATATTGGCATAGAGCGGTCGCATGAGCGTGCGCTCGACAACCCAGCCGAGCGCGGCGCCGAAGAGAAAGGCGAACGGCAGCGCGACGACGAGCGGCACGCCGAGCCGTGCCGCGACGATCGTGTAGGCATAAGCCCCGACCATGTAGAATTCGCCATGCGCGAAATTGACGATCCGCAGCACGCCGAAAATCAGCGCGAGGCCGATCGCCATCAGGCCATAGAACAGGCCGGTGACGAGTCCATTGACGGCAAGATCGGCCGCGAGTGCGCCGGTCAGCAAATGTCAGCGCTCTTTATGGCCGCGCCAGTTTCGAGGGATCGAGCGGTTGCCCGGGCTGTTCCACAAGCGGCGTGTCGGCAACCTTCTGCCCGATCTCCGTTACCTGGAAGGTGACGTAAGGGATATCGAGCCACTGGTGGTTCTTATAGCCAGCCTCTTTCGAGAATGTGATTTCACCGCGCGTGCCGGTATATTTCGTCTCCTCGAGCGCTTTCACGAGTGCATCGGGATCGGTCGAGTTTGCACGCTTTAGTGCGTCGGCAAGCACGAGCAGCGAATCTGCCGCCTGATAGAGAAGGCGGTTCGGCTGGGCTCCGGTCTTCGCCGTGTAGGCATCGCCCACAGTCTTCGCAAGCGCCGGCGCCTGCATTTTGGGGTGATAAAGGCCGAAGACGAGCAAGCCTTTGCCTGCTTCTTTCACGTTCTGCCAGAAGTCCGGATAATCGGCGAGGCCCGACGCATCGTAGAACCACGTCTTCGCCGAGGGCGCGATCCCCTGCTCATACACCTGATTCATCATGATGTAGGCAGCCGGTGGCAGCATCACGTCGACGACAAGATCCGGGGGATCCGCGCGCAGCGGCAGAATCGCCGGCAGATAATCTTTCGCCGCCCGATCAAGCGTGTCGAACCTGTATGAAATTTCGGGCGCCACAGCTTTCAACTGCTCGCCGATGCCTTTCGCAAGCCCGATGCCGTAGTCGGTGTTCTCCGCGAACGCCACGACCTTCTTTGCACCGAGCTTCTTGATGCTGTCTGCCGCCGCCATCGCGACGCGGCGATTGTAGTTGTTGGGATTGAACATCTCCGGGTAACCCTTCTCCCGGATCGCGTCGGCCCAGCCGTTCGTGTTGATGTAGGGGATGTGATAGCGGTGCGCGACTTCCATCCCGGCGAGCACATTCGAGGATTGGTGTTCCCCGACGATCGCCACAACCTTGTCGCGAGTGATCAGCTTCTCCACCCCCGCCCGCGCTTTCTCAGGCAGCCCTTGCGTGTCCTCGATCACGAGCTCGATTGGCCGCCCGTTCACACCACCCTGGTCGTTCAGCATCTTGGCGACGACTTCGAGCCCATCCTTGACCTGCGTGCCCTGTACCACCGAGCCAGGCGGTGACTGCGTCACCGTTACCCCAACCTTGATCGGGTCTGCGGCGTAGGCGCTTCCCGCCCAGGAGGCGGAAAGGGTGAAGGCGGCGATCGCCAGATGGGACACGTATCTCATTGAACTTTGGCTCCATTCCTGAGGCGGCTGACCTTAATTGTGCGCCGCGTGCACGCAAGCGCCAATTATTGCATTCGGCGGGACTGGATGCTCTGATACCTTGGCAGAATGGTGCTTGGAGCGCCGCACGCAAATGAAGGGGGTCCGGAATGAGGAGCATTCTCGTTCCTGTCGCCGATCACGCCCACACCGATGCGGTATTCGACGCGGCGCTGATGCTGGCGCGGCGATTCGACTCCTATGTCGAAGGGCTCGCTATTGGGCCCGATCTCTCGGGCCTTGCCGGATTCGAGATCCCCATGGGCGGGCCCATGCCCGATGAAACTATGTGGCGTGATCTCGCCGAGCAGGCGCGGGAACAATTCGAGAGCTTCATGAGCGCGCATCTGCCGCGGACCGGCGCGCCGCGCACCGGGGCCTTTGCGTGGTCGGCGCAAAAGCTCGTTGGCGATCTCAGTCTCGGAAGCTATGGCCGCGTCTTCGACGTCATCGTACTCGGGCGGCCGGGTTCCGCGCCGAATGCGCCACGCATGGCGACCTTCGAAGCCGCACTTTTCGAGAGCGGGCGGCCGGTCCTTGTCGTGCCGCAGCGCGTCGGCCAGACGCTCGGCGACAATGTTGTGATCGCCTGGAACGGATCGACCGAGACGGCGCGAACGGTCGCTCTCGCAATGCCTATCCTCAAAAGGGCGCAGCGGATTACGGTGGTCAGCGTCGAAGGCGGCATGGTGCCGGGACCGTCAGGTCCGCAGCTGGCGCAGGCGCTCGCGACGGCAGGCCTTTCCGTCGAGCACAAGCACGTGACGGACCGCCAGCGCAGTGCCGGCGAAGTCATCCTCGCAACGGCTGCTTCGCTTGGCGCGGACTTCCTCGTGAAGGGCGCCTACACGCAAAGCCGGCTGCGGCAGATGATTTTCGGCGGGCAGACCCGGCACATTCTCGCTGAGGCGAACCTTCCCGTCCTGCTCGCATGCTGAATGACGGCGCTCCGGCGCCGCGGCAAGGGAGCAGAGCCTCGGCAGCCGGTGGAGCGCCGCCACCGTCGCCGCGCAGCCTGTTCTTTGCGGTCTTCCCTTCGATCATGCTGCCGATGTTCCTGGCGATCGTCGATCAGACGATCGTCGCGACGGCGCTCCCCAGCATCGCCGGTTCGCTGGGCGACGTGGAGCGCATCTCCTGGATCGTCATCGCCTATCTGATTGCGGGTACGGTCGCGGCGCCGGTCTACGGGTATTACGGCGATCTCTACGGACGCCGGAAGGTGATGTTCGTGGCCTTGTCGGTTTTCATCGTCGCGTCGTGCTTGTGCGCGGCGGCGCAGTCGGTTCCGACCCTCGTTCTCGCGCGGGTCGCGCAGGGACTTGGTGGCGGCGGGCTCATGACGCTGTCGCAAGCGCTGATCGGGGAGACGGTGCCGCCGCGAGAGCGCGCGCGCTACCAGGGCTATCTCGCCGCGGTGGTCGTTTGCTCCAGCACGTTTGGGCCTGTGGCCGGCGGGCTTCTCACGCAAACGTTTGGCTGGCGCTCGGTTTTCTTCGTCAACGTGCCGCTCGGCGCCATTGCGATGGTGCTTGCGCGCAAACTGCCGTCAAAAAAGGGAATGCGGGAGGTCAGGCGGTTTGACCTTATCGGACTCGCGCTCTTCATCGGTTTCGCCGTTCCGCTGCTCGTCGGATTGGAGCGCCTGCAAACGTTCGACCGCAGCGCGATAGCTCTCTCGGCGATCTGTGCTGCGCTCGGCGTCGCCTCATTGCTGTTGCTTCTCCGGCACGAAAGTCGCACGCCCAACCCGCTATTTCCGGTTGACCTCATCAAGCGTCGGGAGATTTGGCACAGCGACGCGATGGCGGCGCTGCACGGCGCCGCGCTCGTTTCTCTCATCACGTTCCTCCCGATCTATTTGCGTGTCGTGCATGGGACCTCGGCGACACAAACCGGTCTGCTTCTGCTGCCGCTGACGGCGGGAATTGGCTTCGGCTCGATGATCACCGGGCAGATCGTCAGCCGCACGGGACGTACGATGATCGTCTCCACGATCGGCCTGGCTGTCGTGACTTTTCTGCTGCTCATCCAGGCGGCGTTCGCCGCCTACATGAGCGCGCTCGAGCTCACGGCCTTGTGGGGGATCACGGCCTTGTTCATGGGCAGTGTGATGGGCGTGGTGCAGGTGACCGTGCAGAACGCCGCGGGAAGGGAAAGGCTCGGTGCAGCCGCCGCTTCCGTGCAGCTGTCGCGTTCGGTCGGCGCGTCATTCGGCACCGCCGCGATCGGCATGATCCTGTTCGTGACATTGGCGATCAGGAATCCCGACGGCGCACACGTCTTCATCACGATGATAGAGCAGGGTGCATCAGCCTTGGATAGCTTGCCGCCAGACCGGCATGCGATGATGCAAGCCGATATCGCGCAAGCCTTTCGAGCCGCTTTCCTCACGATAGCGGCGTTTACCGCCGGCGCCGGTCTACTTGCCCTGACCAATCCGGCGAAACGGCTGTCTTGAGGTTAAAGACGCAAAACAACTAAATGTCCGCAAAGACCTCCAGCAGATTTCCATCGGGATCGCGGAAGAACAGTGTACGATGTCCAAAGACCTGGTCGGTGGGCGGCGAGAGCAGGTTGACGCCTTGCCGCACGAGTTCGTCGGCACATGCATCAATTTCGGAAACGGAAACCTTGAATGCCAGCTGAAGCGAGGCGCTGCCGTTGGGCGTTGGAGCATCTGCTGCCGTTAGACTCGGCCTAGCCAAGGCGAGCGTGTTGTCGCCCACCCGGTATTCGATCCACCGCGGCGAAAGCTCTCGTAACAGCGGAAAACCAAGGATGTCTTCATAAAAGCGACGCATCACTGGCATATCGCGCACGAAAATGACAGTATAGTCGATCGCCCGAATGGCTTGAAAAGCCGATCTTCGTTCGTTCACGACAGATCAAACACCGAGATAAGCCTGCCGGACGGAATCGTCGGCGGCTATCTCCGCGCTCGTGCCGGCGCGCACGATGTGACCGTGCTCCATGATGTAGACGCGATCGGCAATTCCGAGCGCCGAGCGCGCGTCCTGCTCGACAAGCAGCACGGCAGTTCCCGATTGCTGAATGGCGCGGATTGAATCGAAAATCTGCATCTTGAGCCGGTGTGCAATGCCGACCGACGGCTCATCGAGCAGAAGCAGGCGTGGGCGCCCCATCAGTGCACGGCCGATAGCCACCATCTGCTGCTCGCCGCCCGAAAGCGTGCTCGCCTGCTGGCGTGCGCGCTCGCGTAGTACACCGAACAGCGCGTAGACGCGTTCGAGGTCGGCGGCGATTTCAGCGCGATCGTCGCGCAAATAGGCGCCGAGCTGCAGGTTTTTAAGCACCGTCAGCTCGGGAAAAAGCCGCCGGCCTTCCGGACAATGGCAGATGCCGCGTGCGACGACCTGATGCATCGGCAATTCACCAATGTCATCGCCGGCAAACTTCATCTCGCCCCGGCTCGGCAAAGCCCGCGAGATCGCTTTGAGCAGCGTGGTCTTACCCGCGCCGTTCGAGCCGAGCACCGCGACGAGTTCGCCCTCGCGCACTTCGAGGTCGAGACCTTCAAGCGCGAGTGCCTTGCCGTAATGGACCGTAAGATCGGAGAGTTCAAGCAGTGCCACGGATGCTCTCCGTGGTCGTGACACCAAGGCGCGCTTCGAGATCGTCGCCGCCGCGCCCGATATAGGCTTCGACGACGCGGGGATGACGCACGATTTCACTCGGCGTGCCGGTCGCAATAATCTCGCCAAAATCCATGGCAATGACGCGCCGCACCAGCTGCATGAATTCACGCAGACGGTGCTCGATGATCAGGATTGTGAGACCTTCCGCTAGATGCAACTGGCGGATTAATGCGGCAAGCGGCTCGATTTCGCTGGTGCCGAGACCGGCGAAAGGCTCGTCGAGCAGCAGGAGTTTCGGGCGCGTCACAAGCTCCCTTGCAATCTCAAGGCGGCGAAGGTCGCCATAAGACAGCGCGTCGACGACGAGATCGGCCTTGGCCCCGAGACCGACGCGATCGAGCATGTCGCAGGCGCGGGCTTCGGTATGGCCCTCGGCACGCACGCGCGGTGCAAGACACCCGACAACAACGTTCTCGAGGACGGTCATGCCGATGAACGGGCGCGTCAGCTGAAAGGTGCGTGCGAGCCCCCGATTGACAATGCGGTGCGGCGCGGCGCCGATCAGCGGTGCTCCGCCAAAAACAATCGTGCCGCGGTCCGGCCGAATGAAGCCGGTGAGCAGATTGAAGAGCGTCGTCTTGCCGGCGCCGTTCGGCCCGAGAATACCGGTGATCTCGCCCGGCTGCAGCGCAAACGAAACGTTTTTGACGGCGGTCAATCCGCCGAACCGCTTCGTCAGTCCCTCGACTTGTAGCAGGGCGCTCATGCGTTGGCGCGCCGCGCAAACGTGGCGCCGCTTCTCCTGATCCAGTCGCGCAGGCGCACCCAAGCCGGCGCGATCACGCCGCTTGGAATGAAGAATAGGATGAGGATGAGGACGAGCGTGTAGACCCACAGCCTATATTCGCTGAAGCTGCGGAGGCCCTCGGTCAAACCGATGAGAAGAAGCGCACCGCCGACAGGCCCATAGATCGAGCCCATGCCGCCGACATAGACCATGATGATGATGTTGATCGACAAGGCCACATCGAAGAGATCGGGCCCGACCTGCAGCTGATAGTTGGCGTAAAGCGCGCCGCCGAAGCCGGCGAAGGCCGCGCTGATCATCAATGCGCAGATTTTGTAGAAATTCACGTTGATTCCGGCGGCCTGACACGTTGCTTCATCACCACGAATCGCGCGCAGGATCGTCCCCCAGGGCGAGAGGGCGATGAGCTTAAGGATGGTGACGGTGACGACCAGCGCGCCAAGCGTGAAGTAGTAGGCTGAGACCTGCGAGCGCAGCATCGGCGACAGGCCGTTCAACCCGTCCTGGCCCCCGGTCGTCTCGGAAAAGATGATCGAGAGCTTTTGCATCACCACTGCGGCCGAGAGCATGGCCAGCGCGAAATAAGGACCTCTCAGCCGAAGCGTCGGAAATCCGATAAGAAGACTGAAAAGCACCGCGACGATTGCCGCGGCGGGGAAGCCCCACCAGGGACTCAGTCCGAAGCTGACATTGAGAAAGCCGGCCGTGTAGGCCCCCGTGCCGATGAACAGCGCATGGCCGAAATTCTCGCGGCCGGTCAGGCCCGACATGAAATCCCAGCTCGTTGCCCAAATCGCATAGCAGAGCGCGACCGTCATGATGCCGATGATGTAGCGGCTGCCGACGAAGGGCGCCGTGGCCAGCAGCGCGACGACGATGATTGCTCCGATCACATCCGTCTTTGACAAACTCCCCCAGGCAAGCATCGCGCGCTCTCTAGAATGCCGCGCGCTTGCCGAAGAATCCGGCAGGCCGAACGATCAAGACGATGAGAACGGCTGCGACCGAGACGATCTGCGACCATTCGATAGAGGCTTTGAAGGCGACGATAGTTTCGCTATAGCCGAGCAGAAGCGCGCCGACGATGCTGCCGGGAATGGAACCGAGACCGCCGACAATTACGATAGCGAAGGCTTTGACGAGCGGCAGCAGCCCCATGCCCGGGATGACCGACTGGAACGGCGCGACCAGCACGCCCGCAGCGGCAGCGATGGCCGCCGACAGGCCCATCACGATCGAGAAGATGCGGTCCGACGGAATGCCCATGTAGCGCGCACCCTCCGGGTCTTGCGACACCGCGAGGATCGCCGCGCCAAGTCGCGTGTGCTGCATGAACAACCACAATCCGCCGAGAATGGCGACCGAGCAGAAGAAGGCGAGAAGCCGTTGGCCACTGAGCAACACGCCGCCGAAGTCGAAGCTGCTTTCGACGAGTGAAGGCACATTGCGCGCCTCTGAGCCGAAGATGAGAAGCAGGATTTGCTCGACCATAAGCCCAACGGCGAGTGTCATCATGAGCACGGCGAGCGGCGGCAGCTTCCGCAGCGGCCGCACCAGCACACGCTCCATTGCAATCCCGAACAGCGCGACAAGAAGCACTGCGATGATCGCCGCGATGACGAGCGGCACATGCAGGTTGGCCGTCAGCGTGTAAACGCAATAAGCGCCGAGGGCGTAGAAGGCGCCGTGCGCAAGATTGAGAATGCGCGCGACGCCGAAGATAAGCGTAAAGCCGACCGCGAGCAGAGCATATACGGCGCTGATCACAGCGCCGTATATGAGGATGTCCAGCAAGGCGGCGCGCCTTAGGTCAGTTCTTCATCATCCAGGGCGGATCGATCATCTTGCCGGTGGCGACTTCCTTCGGCCAAACGACCGCGCGCTCGCCGTCATTCTGCCATTGCACGTAGATGACGTTGACGTTGCCCGGTCCGTCCTGCACTTCATGCAGCGCATCGAACTTCACGCGTCCGCGGGCGCTTAGGAAATCGGTTTTCTCAAGCTCCTTGATCACCGCGTCGGCATCAGTCGTTTTGGCGCGCGCGACGGCCTCGGCATAGATGTAGACGGCATCATAGGCACCGGTCGCGGTATAGACCGGCGCCCGATTGTATTTCTGCACGAACGCGTCCCACCAGGGAATCGATTTCTCGGTGATCGGCTTGCGCAATACGAAATTCGTCGTGACTTCGGATAGCGCCTTGCCGCCGACGCGTTTGAAGAAGTCTGCGTCCTGACTCTTCACGTCGATGCCGCCGATCGCGACCGGCACTTTCGCGTCGTACCATTGCTTGACGAAAACGTCGGACGCGGCGTGCGAAAGGATGATGAGCAGATATTGCGAGCCCGAATCCTTTACCTTGGCGAAGATCGGCGAGAAGTCCGCGGTCTGCGGATCGAAGAACTCGGCGAGCGGGACTTCGAGCCCGGCTTCGGTCGCATTCTTCTTCAGGAACGGCACCATGTCCTGGACCCATTTGGCGTTCTCGCCGAGGATCGAGATTTTGCTGTAGCCGAGTTCGCCCTTGAGCTTGCCCTTGATGAAGTCGAGCAGGCTCGCCGCCTGTTTGGCGGAATTGATCGGGTTGACGCGGAACAGATATTTATAGTTCGCGTAATCGTCCTTGACCTTCTGCTGGATTGAAGGCGAGGCAGAGCCCGTGCCGAGAAAGATCGTCTGCGCGCGCGAAATATGCGGCAGTTCGGCGAGCGTAACGCCGCTGTCATAGCCGCCGATCAGCACGTTCACATTATTGTCGCCGGTGAGCTTGTTCACCGCGGCGACGCCCTCTTTCGGGCTCTCGCCTTCGTCCGCCGTGACAACTTCGAGCTTGCGGCCGATGACGCCGCCTTTGGCGTTGATCTCCTCGACCGCCATGCGTACGCCGTCGATCGTGTCGCGGCCGACCTGCAATTGCAGCGCCGTATTGATGCCGAGCAGGATCGGCTTGTCCTCCGCGCGGGCCGGCATCGCCAGCGCCGAGGCAATCAGGGCCGAACCGGCGATGAAGGGCGCAATTCTTTTAAGCATGAGATTTCCTCCAGGAGTTCGGCCTCTCGTGCTGCGCTTGGGGTGAAGCGCGCAGGCTTAGCGCCGGATGGCCATTTTGCCGCAGTAAAGGATACACGCCTGCGGGACGCAAGGCTTCCGCGGCCGGGCCTCGATAGTTAGATCGGATGAACGCCTATCGCGTGCGGATTTTGGAAGTGATGTCCCAATCCTGGGGCGATCCTTCCGGCACGAAGACGCCGTCCGCACCCATCGCGCCTGCGCGGGTCGGGCGTGGCGGCGGGCGCGGCGCATAGGCGCTCGCCGTCGGATGTTGCAGGTCGAGCGGTTGGCTCGAGCGCGCGATCAGCTTCGAAATCTCGTCAGCGTTGAAGGCCTGCAGCTGGCGCTGCTGCTGCGGCACGCTCGGGGACGGCCCGTTATGCATCGCATACATCGCTGACGAAGCCGGGCGCGCCGCGGCCATGTCGATATCCTCGTCGATATCAGGCGCGTCCGGCAGCTCGTCGCGCCGCAGCGCTGGACTTGTCGTCTGCGGCACCGGTTTGCAGACGCGGCGCAGGCCGGTGGAGGTATTGCCGTGCATGGCAAGGTCTACGTGAATGTGATTGTAATGGTAGACGTTCGAGCCCGGGCCGAGCACGGTCGTGAAATGCTCGCAGGCGCCGCCGTGAATGTCACGTAGAAAAGCCTGCGTCTGCTCATCGCCGCGCGTCCAGTCGTGTACGATCGCGATGCTGCGGCCGTCGGCCAAAACAAAACCGCCCATGTCAAGCGCGTTGCCGAAGGCGTGCTCGGAGAGCTGCGCGCCCATCTGGCCATTCATACCGCGGCACGAATAAGAGCCCATCGTGCTGATCTGGACGACCTGGGCGCCGAAACGCGCCTGCGCAGCGGGCTGAACGACATCGGCAAGCCATTGATCGAGCTCGGCAATCATCGAGCAGTCGAGCGTCGCGGTTGAGTTGAAGGCGACGGCGCCATTCTGCAACGCGGTGACTTTGAAGGGCCGAGTCATCCCGCAAATACTAGGTCCGGAGATTTCATTTGCCGGCTGAATGTATTCGCTGGTGGCGACCTTATGCTGTGCGAGGCAGGTATTCTCCGCCTGCGTGCGCCAGGCCGGGCGCTGCGCTCGTTCATAGACGCCGCAGCCGGCGACGCTGCCGACAATCGCCAGCGCAACGGCCGTGACAAAAACGCGACGCCTCATGCAAAAACATTTGCGTGACGCCGGTTAAGTCGAATTGAAGCTTTTGGGTTAACGAAGCGGAAACACATATGCTTGCCGCACCGCGGCGCGAATAGCGGGGTGATCTGCGCAGCGATCTATGGGCCCATTGCCGCTCCGCAGGCACGTACCTGTCTCAGTCACCGATTGTCTGATATCGAGTAGCCGTGGCCCAATCTGCGCAACCAACCCTCAGCGCGCGGCACGACCAGACGTTCCCAACCCTGGCCGAGGCGGACATCGAGCGTCTCGCGCGTTTCGGCAAACCCGCCTCCTATGCCGCTGGCGGGCGCATCCTGACGGCAGGAGAGGTGGCGCCCGGGCTGATCGTCCTGCTCTCAGGCAAGGCCGAGGTGACGCAGGGCCGCGGACTCGGCCGGCCTGAGACGATCGTCAGGTACCGGCCGCGCCAATTCATCGGCGAGCTGGCACAGCTTTCCGCGCGTCCGGCTCTCGTTGATGCCGAGGCGCTGGAGCCGATCGAAGCGCTGGTCATCCCGTCGGAGAGACTGCGCGATCTGATGGTGCAGGAGGCGAATCTTGGGGAACGCATCATGCGCGCCCTGATCCTGCGCCGCGTCGGCCTGCTCGAAAGCGCCGCGAGCGGCCCGATCATCATCGGACCGAGCGAGCATCCCGATGTGCTGCGCTTGCAAAACTTCCTCGCCCGCAACGGCCAACCCCATCGCGTCCTCGATTCAACAAGCGATTCTTGCGCGACGACGCTGATCGAGCGCTTCCATGTCGACCCGCATTATTTGCCGATCGTGCTTTGTCCGAACGGCAAGTTGCTGCGCAATCCCGCCGACAACGAACTGGCGCGCTGCATCGGCCTGATGCGGCCGATCGAAGCGACAAAGCTCTACGATGTGGCGATCGTCGGCGCGGGCCCCGCCGGACTCGCCGCGGCGGTTTACGCGGCGTCGGAGGGATTGTCCGTGATCGTGCTCGATTGCCGCGCCTTCGGCGGGCAGGCCGGCGCCTCGTCGCGGATCGAGAATTATCTCGGCTTCCCCACCGGGATTTCGGGAATGGCGCTGATGGCGCGTGCATACAATCAGGCGCAAAAATTCGGTGCGGAGCTGGTGATACCGGACGAAGCCAAGCGGCTTGGAAGTCCCGCCGGCGAAAACGGCAGCCGATACACGCTTCACGTAGGCGACGACGAAACGCTGCAGTCGCGTACCATCATCGTGGCGAGCGGCGCGCGCTATCGCCGCCTCGATCTCGCCGACCTCGCGCAATTCGAAGGCTCCTGTGTCCACTATTGGGCTTCGCCGATTGAAGCGAGGCTTTGCCAGGGACAGGAAGTGGTGCTGGTCGGCGCCGGCAATTCGGCAGGGCAGGCAGCGGTTTATCTCGCGGCCAACGTGAAAAAAGTCTGGATGCTGGCGCGGGGCAAGAACATCGAGGCGACGATGTCGCGCTATCTCTGCGAGCGCATCAGAGCGCAACCGAATATCGAGGTGTTGGACGAGACCGAAGTGACGGGTCTGGAAGGACGTGAAGGCAATCTGCAGAACGTGCGTTGGCGCAATCGCGTCAGCGGCGAAGAGACAACGCGTCCGATCAGCCATGTGTTTTTGTTCATCGGCGCTGACCCAAACACGGATTGGTTGGCGGAGTGTGAAGTGTCGTTGGATGCGAAGGGCTTTGTGCGCACCGGAAGCGATGTCGGCCAAGGCCGCCAGGCACTGGAAACAAGTCGCACCGGCGTCTTCGCCATCGGCGACGTTCGCTCAGGCTCGGTCAAACGGGTGGCCGCGGCTGTGGGTGAGGGCGCGCAAGTGGTGGCAGCGATTCATGCTTATCTCGCGCAAAGCGGCGCAGCAGCTATGGCAGTGACTTCTCGGACTTAACGGAAGCGGAAAGTTCTAGCCGCCGAACACCATCCGGCCGATGAGCCGGTTCGGGATGAGCGTGAAAGCGCCTGCAGCCACAAGCGAAACATACAGGCTGATCATTGCCGCGCGATGCGAGCCGATACGCCCAGCGCGACGTGCCCAGATGGCGAATGGAAGCGTCAAGAGCGTCAGTATCGAGAGGAGATGGATCGGGCTGAATTGGCCCGGTCTAATGCCGGTGATCCAGAACGAGGTGATCGCGACCGCGAACATCGCGCCGACCCAGAGCCAGCCGATGCGGCGGTGGATGCGCGTACCTTTGCGCATGAACAGAACCGCCGTTCCGAGGCCCAATGCAATGAGAGCGCCGGCAATGTGCCATTGCACGATTGCCGGCGCCCCCAGAAGCGGCGTGAGACTCACGAGCCAGCCTTACGCGGACGGCGAGGGTCCGTTCGTGCCAGGTCCGCTCTGCGCGTTGCGGCGCTCGTTCATGAAGCGGTCGAACTCTTCGCGATCGCGGGCGCGGCGCAGGCGATCGAGATATTCGGAGAATTCGCGCTCGGCCGCGGCAAGCTTGCGGCGCTCCTCTTCGAGGCGGGCGAGCTCGGCATTGCGCCAATCGTCGAAGGCGCTGTTGCCGGTGGCCCGCATGCTGGAGCCGCTTCTCTGCCAGGAGCCCGACCAGCCGCCACACCATGTCTGCTGCGAGGCGTTCCAGCCTTGCCACTTCGATGTGGCCTTATCCCGCGCATAGGAGAAGAGGTCGCCCGGATAGCCTTCCTTCTTCTGCGCGATCTTGAGGAAGAGGATCGCCAAACCGATCGGCCAGAAGACGACAAAGCCGACGATCATCGCCGCGAGTTCCAGCGGATGCCAGCGGCTGCATCGACGAGAGCCCTGGTGTTGATTCCACGGGCCGGAGTCGACGGTATTCGTATAGGCACTCATAGGTGAGCTCCAAGATTGCATGAGCGCTTTTCGAGCCGCTCATGTGAATGTAAAATACATTCACATCCCCGATTTGTCCATGTGTGGAAGCGCACAGGCCACAAAAAAAGCGGGCGTCGCCGCCCGCTTTTCAGGGATTCTCCTTTAAAATCAGTGCGTTTGCTGGATAGCCGAAAGCTGCCAATCCCGCGCCGTGCCGCTCCTGGGACGCTGGAAAGTCCAGACCTCCGTCACCTCTTCCGGCACGCTCGCGCTGCCGGAGACGACGCGCCCGCTCGCCTGATCCACGATCGGATTCAGAACCGAATAGCGCATCGCGACACTCGCGTAGTCCGCCTCCGACTCCTGCCAGGCTTCGGAAAGATCGCCCTGGATGAGCTTGGCGCCCGAAACTTTATCGACCACGCCCCGACGTGTGTTGGCTGCGAGCTCTTCAGCAAAGTTCTCCGCCATTTCCGGCGTGGAGAGCCGACGAAGCGTCGCCAGATCGCCGCGGCCGTAGGCATCCTGGATTTCGCTCAAACGCGATTCGAAGGCGTCGTAATCGGCCTTGTCGATGTTAATCGGCGTCGTTGCCGGAGCCGTGGCGTAGCCACCGCCGCCCAGCGGTCCGCCACCGAGCGGCCCGGAAGCCGTACGGTAGCTCGGGGCTTGATCCGGTTCGGGCGCCCCGCCGTAAGGCCCGCCGGCAAAGGCCGGCTGGGGATGTTGGCGGCGCCGGAACCAGCCGATCGCCAAGGTCACTAGGACCACGATCAACCCGATCTGGAGCAGCAGGCCCAGCATCGACACGATGCCACCAAGTCCGCCGAACAGGCCATGACCGAACAGGAGCCCGAGCAGACCGGCGCCGATCAGACCGCCCATGAAGCCCCGGCCGAAGCCGCCGCCGAAGAAACCTGGGCGATTGAGGCCCGGCCGCTGCAGCCCGGGGTTCAGCGCCGAGGCACCCGGCCCGCGGTCGAAGGGCGAAACCCGTGGCGCCGTCGGCGTCGCCGAGGGGATGGAGAAGCTGCGCGAGCCACGGCTCCCGGACGACCCGCCGCCGCCGGCACGCGCATAGGCGTCGCCGATACTCAGCGTAGCGGCAAGCAGAATCGCGGTTGCCGCAACGAAAAACTTTCTGGACATTCTGTCCTCCCGACCCGCGCCGAACGCGCGGACAAGGCGAATATGGTGGCAAACCACCACATTCGCCAAGAGGAGCTGCCCTTATTTTGTTCAGGAAGGTTTTTACCGAAGACGCCTCAACGCATCCCGACGCACACCGCGCCGATAGCTGCAAGTGCTGCAAGCATAGCTAGGTAGTCCAGAGTTTTGGTCATTTCGCACTCCGAAAAGGCATTGGAGGCGGAATTTCCCCTCAAACGCGACGCACGCAGATGCACTGGCAAATCCCGTGCAAGTCAGCTGCAGTGGACGAATCACCTCACTCGCGGCTTGCTTTCCAATCAGGCAGCCGGCGTTCTATGGTTAGGCAATGGATCCGAAACAAAACTTCTTCGGCGGTGGCCGCCGCGGCTATCATCATGGCCGTTTGCGCGATGCGCTCGTCGAAGCTGCACGCACGTTAGTTGCGGAGCGCGGCACGGCGGGCTTCACGCTGGCAGAAGCCGCCAAGCGCGTCGGCGTCACCGCAGCTGCGCCGTATCGTCATTTCAGCGATCGCAACGAGCTCATGGGCGAGCTGGCGGGCCGCGGCTTCCAATTGTTCGGCGAGCGGCTGTCGCGGGCGTGGGATGATGGCCGTCCCACAATTATCGAAGCATTTCGCCGGATGGGCGCCGCCTATCTCGCCTTCGCGCAGGAAGAGCCCGGGCTTTACGCCGCAATGTTCGGCAATGTGCAGACGCTGTCTGCGTCTGGGCCGGGAGCCGCGGCGGATGCGGCGCTAGAAAGCTTGCGGCGTGCTTCGGCCGCGATATTGCGCAGCTACGGTGCTCCGGAAAGCGCCGCACGCGATCTTGCCTTCCAGATTTGGGCCTATTCGCATGGTGTCGCAATGCTCGCCGTCTCGGGCCATGTCTCCGCGGCCAAAGGCTGCAACCCTGCCGTCCTGCTGCAGCAGGGCACAGAGAATATAGTCGAAATGACCGTGCGTCGGTTGCGGGGCGCTTAAGGACCGGCGTCTCCGCAGGCGGCGTGCACATATATTCTCCCGGAAGGGCGGCGAACGAAGCGGAGTGTTGAATTTGGACGACACCGACCGCGGTGTTGCACGCGAGAGAAGTCACGAGACGCACTTCAATGTTGTCAGCGGCTCGAAAGCCGGTGGCGATCTAAAGGGCGCACTTCGCCGCGCGCGAATCGAGAACGCCGAACGTTCCGACGTGATTACGGAATTGCGCGGTGCGGAAGTCGCGCGGCTTGAAATACTGCAGGAGCAGCTCGAGCCGGTTCTCGCGCAAGTACCTGCCGATTGCGATCTCTTCGACGTCGCGCTCGTGCCGTCCGAGCATCCGCGTCTGTTCATCGACATGCTCGGCTTCATCGAAATGGGCCGCCATCGCAGGCTTTATCGCTTTCTCCAGGACACGCGGCATGGCCGTGTGACGCTTTGCGAAACCGAACAGCTCGACAAGATGGTCGAGGCGATCACAAATTACATTGCGCAGCGCCTGATCGAGCGCGAGCGGGCGCTCGCCGCCGACGCGGGTGTTCGGGCAATGCCGCGCGATGAGGTGCCGGCTGCGCCTCTTCCCTCCGGCGTCCCGGCGTCCGCGCGTCGGCCACGCAGGCTTTTCGTTCGCCTCTTTATGTTTATGGTCGATCTCCTGGGGATGGCCGCGCTCTTCGCTCTGATCGCCGCCGCGGCGTGGTATGCCTACAAGCTCCAGGTCCCCGGATGAGCCGCGGCCCTTCGTGACGGCCGCGTGACAGCGCCCCTAAACTGGGGTTAGCCTTACCTTCGAGTGGCACGCATCCTGCTCGCAAGCCCAGCGAGGCGGAGCCATTGCGGGGCGGCATCATGCGATCAAGACTGACGACCTTCATCCTTATTGGCATGATCCTCGGCATCATCGTCGGCTATCTCTGCAGCATCATGTGGCCCGATCCGCAGACCGCCAAGACGATCTCCGGCTATATTAGCCTCATCACCGATCTCTTCCTGCGCCTGATCAAGATGATCATCGCGCCGCTCGTTTTCTCGACACTGGTCGTCGGCATCGCGCATATGGGCGATACGGCTTCCGTCGGACGCATCGGCGGCAAAGCGCTGCTTTGGTTTGTCGGTGCTTCCTTCATCTCCCTGCTCATCGGCCTGGTGATGGTGAACATCCTGCGGCCGGGCGACGCGCTCAATCTGCCGCTGCCGGATGCCGGCGCCTCGACCAATCTTAAAGCTACGTCCCTGTCGCTGAAGGAGTTTGTCACGCATCTCGTGCCGAAGAGCGCGATCGAAGCGATGGCGAACAACGAGATCCTGCAGATCGTCGTCTTCTCGATCTTCTTCGGCGTTGCGCTCGCATCGCTCGGCGCGAAAGGCAAGCTTCTCGCCGAAGGCTTCGAACAGGTTGCCGACGTGATGCTGCGCATTACCGGCTACATCATGAACTTCGCGCCGATCGCGGTGTTCGCCGCGATGGCGGCTATCATCACGACACAGGGTCTCGGCATCCTTGTCACCTACGGCAAGTTCATGCTCGAGTTCTACATCAGCCTTGCCATTCTTTGGTGCGTGCTGGCGCTTGCCGGCTACGCGCTGATGGGCCCGCAGATGACGCGTATGCTCAGTCTGATTAGAGAGCCTTTCATCCTCGCGTTCTCCACCGCCTCCAGCGAAGCGGCGTATCCGAAGACGCTGCGCCAGCTCGAAGTGTTCGGCGTGCCCAATCGCATCACCAGCTTCGTCCTGCCGATGGGATACTCGTTCAATCTCGACGGCTCGATGATGTATTGCACCTTCGCGGCGATCTTCATCGCGCAGGCCTACAACATTCCGCTCACGCTCGGGCAGCAGTTCACGATGCTGCTTCTCCTGATGGTGACGTCGAAAGGCATGGCCGGCGTACCGCGCGCCTCCCTCGTCGTGATCTCGGCGACTTTGTCGACGTTCAACATTCCAGAAGCCGGGTTGCTGCTCATCATCGGCATCGATCAGTTCTTGGACATGGGCCGCTCGGCGACGAACGTGCTCGGCAACAGCATCGCGACGGCGGCGGTGGCGAAGTGGGAGGGCCAGCTCACGCTGGAGGATCAGAGCCTCGATCGGGGAATTGGCACGACGCGGCTGCCGGCGGAGTGATGGCGATGGGGCGCTGGGCCGCCGCCTTTTGTGTCGCCGTCCTGAGCGGCATTTGCGGCGCTTCACTCGCCCATGCCGAAGGCGAGCTCACCGGCACGCTCAAGAAAGCCAACGATAGCGGCACGGTGACGATCGGCTATCGCGAAAGCTCGCTGCCGTTTTCTTATGTGAACGCGCTAAAACAGCCGATCGGTTATGCGATCGATCTCTGCCAGGAGATCGTCGACGATATGGCGCACGAGCTCGGCCGCGACGAGCTGAAGATCGACTATAAGCCGGTGACCTCGGGGACGCGCTTCGAGGCGGTGACGTCAGGCGCAGTCGATCTCGAATGCGGCTCGACCACGGCCAATCTCGAGCGGCGCAAGCAGGTCGAGTTCTCGCCGACCTACTATGTCAGCGCGACGAAGCTTTTGGTGCGCCGCGATTCGGCGATCCGCTCCTACCGCGATCTCCGCGGCAAGAAGGTTGCGGTCACCGCCGGCACGACCAACGCGGACGCGATCCACCGCGTCTTCGAGCAGCTGAAAATCCAGGCGCAGATCGTCACTGGGCATGACCACGCGGAATCATTCGGGCTGGTGAAGCAGGGCAAGGCCGATGCTTTGGCGCTCGATGACGTGCTGCTTTATGGGCTGATTGCGGCCGAAGGCCCGAAAGGCAGCGATTACACCGTGCTGCCGGAAAATCTGTCCTACGAGCCTTACGGCATCGTGTTCCGCAAGAACGATCCGGCTTTATCCGCGCTTGTGCAGAAGACATTCGCGCGCCTTGCCGAAGCACGCGAATTGCGCTGGCTCTATGAGAAATGGTTTTTAAAGCGCCTGCCGACCGGCGAGCGCCTGAATATCCCGATGTCGGAAGAGCTGGCACACTCGTTTCAGGTGCTGGGGATGAGCGATTAGGGCGCCCAGCTCCCGCTCACAATCTATACTCCCCCAAATCGGTCATCGCATTCGTGCTTGTCGCCATGCCGCGGGCGCGGGCGGTAATCTTCACGCCATCGCCCTCACGCTCTATCCGAAACAGATTGTAACCCGCCCGATGCATCCGCGTACCGCCGGTCGCAGATGCCGACTGCACGCCGACGACCGGAATGCGCGCCTTGTTGCGTTCGATATAGCTGATCGTCATTCGATGATTGTGTCCGTGGATCACAAGATGCGCTCCCCGGCGCGAAACGATCTCCTCGAATTCGCGCCGATCAGTCAGGCTTCGTCCCGCGCCGCCGCCACCGCGGTTCGGGGGATGATGCACCATGATGACGCGCGGCACATTCTCCCGCGCGACCTCGGCAAGCAGCGTGTCAAAACGTGCCCGCTGCTTGGAGCCAAGCCGGCCCGATGCGAGAAAAGGGGCGGTTGGTACCCCGGATGACAGGCCGATCAGCGCCACACCGCCGCGCATCCGCAAATACGGAAAGCCGCTCGCGCCGGTCGCATCGCTCGTCGTCCACTTGGCGAACGTGCTGGCAAGATGCGGCATCGAGCCGCGCGTATAGGCGTCATGGTTGCCGGGTACGAAGCTCACCTTGTCCGGCGGCCCGAGCGTCTCGAGCCAGGCGGCGGCGAAGGGAAATTCCGCCTTGAGCCCGATATTCAGAATATCCCCGGTCATCGCGATATGGTCGGGTTTCTGCGCATGAATATCCGCGACGATCGCGGCGAGCACGTCCATATTGTGCGTGAGCGAGCGTCCGCGCTGCCAGTTCATATAACCGGTAATCCGCTTGTTAAGGAGTTCGCGCCGATGCGGGCGGGGAAGGGGGCCGATATGGGCGTCGGAGAGATGGGCGAGGAGAAAGCTCACAGGAATTCCCTGGGGCGCAGGGACGCGGGCGTCAAGCTTTGCAAGCACCGCGCGGAATAAGCCTCCGCACGCGGGTCGTCGCGCGGCTCGGCGGGTTGATCAACCGCATTCGTCGGCCGGTGACGCTCGGCGTGCGCGCAATCGTGCAAGACGGGCAAGGCCGCGTGCTTCTCGTGCGCCATACCTATGTCCCCGGCTGGTACCTGCCGGGCGGTGCGGTCGATCCCGGTGAAAGCGCCGGTGAGGCGCTCGCGCGTGAGGTTTGGGAGGAGGCCAATGTGAGGGTCATCGGCGCACCGCGTCTAATCGCGATATATCTCAACCGCCGCGGCCGTAGCGATCATGTCGTGCTGTTCGAAGTCCTCGAATTCGAGCAGCTTTCAGCGAAAGCGTGCGATCATGAGATTGCGGAAGCGCGGTTCTTTCCTCTTGACAATCTGCCCGAGGAAACAACTCCCGCGACGCGGGCCCGAATCGATGAATACCTGAACAAGGCGGCGACCTCTCCGAGCTGGTGAACTTTGCTCTGGTCGCGCGGCCATGTTAGAGGCGCCCGCTTCCGTAACTCAGTGCATTGATGGCTGATATCCCTTTCGATTTCGCGCCGCTGACACCTGACGATCTCGTCGCGATCGATCGCCTCGACGCACGTGCATTCGGACCGGGACGTTTTGCTAAAAGCGCCTATCGTTTGCGCGAGGGTGTCGAGCCCGACTGGAATCTGTCTTTTGTTGCGCGCATCGGCACGCTTGTGGTCGGCGCAAACCGCGTCACGCCGATTGTTTGCGGCGGCGAGCCGGCGCTTCTCCTCGGCCCACTGACCGTCGAGCCGGCGTTTCGCTCGCGCGGCCTGGGTGAGGCGCTGGTGATGAAGTCGCTCGATAGTGCGCGCAAAGCCGGGCACAGCCTGGTGCTGCTCGTCGGCGATGCGCCCTATTACGAGCGCCTTGGATTTCGGGAGGTGCCGAAGGACCAGCTCATCATGGCGGGCCCCGTCGATCCCGAGCGGCTCCTGTGCTGCGAATTGCAGGCGGGTGCGCTCGCGGCGGCGAAGGGGAAAATCACGCGGGTCTGACTACGCGTCTGCCTCGATGTTGTGGCTATTGACGGTGATCTGAATTTCGACATCGCGCGTTCTGAGCCGCGGCGGGCCCGGTGCGCGGCCGATCGTGAACATCGAAATCGCAGTGAGCACGAGCATGAAGCTCGTCGACAGCGACGGAAGTTTGAGCCGGAACATGACCGCAGCCGAGAACGACAGGGCGTCAGTAGAGCGGGTTAAATCTGAATCAATTCTTTAGATTTTGAGCGATCAGATGAGCCATGCCTCAATGTCGTAGCACGCATCAACGCGCCGCCGCTGCCCAGGCCTTCAGATCGAATTCGGGTCTGCTTGCCTCGTCGGGCGTCAGTGCCGGCGTGCCGCGCGCGAAAATCTTGCGTGCGGCGACGTGATCGGACCCGCGATTTACTGATTCCACCGCGATCAGCCTGTCGCGCCTGAAGCAGAGCACGGACATGCGTCGCTCTTCTGCATTTCCCACCACAACGGCCCGGTCAGCGCCGATCGAAAGTCCGGCGATCTGCAGTTTGAGGTCGCGCTGGTCGCTCCAGAACCATGGCACGGCGGAATAGGATGCCGCCTTACCCATAAGCCGCGCGGCAACCGCACGGCCCTGGTCGGCGGCGTTCTGCACGGATTCGAGCCTGATATGCGAATCCGCATAAGGGCTCGGAAACGACGCGCAATCGCCGATCGCCGAAATCGCCGGATCAGATGTGACGAGGGTGGCATCAACTTTGATGCCGTTATTGATGTCGAGGCCAGCCTCTGCCGCGATCACAGCATTCGGCAAAACGCCGATGCCGAACACGACGATATCGGCAGGACGTTTATGCCCGCCGGTCGTCTCGACAACTGCGACGCGCCCGTTTTCGCCTTCGATGCGCGCGAGACCCTGGCCGAACTCGATCTTCACGCCCCAGGATTCATGCGCCTGCGCAAAGAGCTGGGACATGGCGGGCGAGACGGCGCGTGCCATGGTGCGGTCGGCAAGTTCGAGCACATGCACGGACTTGCCGAGCGCGCTCGCAACCGCGGCGAATTCGAGCCCGATGAAACCGGCGCCGGCAACTACGACTTCGTTGGCGTTGGCAAGCTTCGCGCCTATCGCGTCCGCATCCGCAAGCGTGCGCAGGCCGAAGACGCCGTCGAGGTCCGCGCCCGGAATCGGCAGCGTGCGGTTATGCGCGCCGAGCGCCAGCACGAGATGATCGTAGTCGAGCGCGCTGCCACTAAAGAGCGCAACGCGCCTGTTCGTCCGGTCGATTGCCGTCACGCGAGTCTGCGGGATGGTCTCGATTTTGTTCTCGGCAAAGTATTTTGCGGGGCGGAAGGACAGCGCTTCGGCTGTCGTCTTGCCCATGAGGTAAGCCTTGGACAAAGGCGGGCGCTGGTAGGGCAGGCCCGGCTCATCGCCGATTATGACGATGCGGCCGTCGAAGCCGTCCTGACGCAGCGAAGCGGCCGTTTGAAACCCGGCTTGGCCCGCGCCAGCGATCACAACTGAATGCAGGGGCATGCGGGCACGCGCCTCCGGTCAGGCGACCGGAGCAGTCCGAGTCGACCACTGCAAGCTATACCAGAAGGGGGAGGTGGCTACACGGAGCCGGGATTTGGACTGTCGAGTTCGCCCATATGGTGCTGCGCGTAGAGCTGGACGCCGAGCTGTTTCACGAGCTCCTGCTGTGTTTCGAGGAAATCGATGTGGCCTTCCTCGTCGGCCGCAAGCTCTTCGAACAAGAGCTTCGTCACCCGGTCATTGATCGAGTCGCAATATGCCGCCGCGTCGAGATAAAGCCCGCGCGCTTCGACCTCGGCGGCGAGATCGCAGCTTAAAATCTCTTCGATGTTCTGACCGATCCGCAGCGGATCGAGCACCTGCATGTTTGGGAAGCCGTCGAGGAAAAGGATGCGATCGACGAAGCGATCGGCATGCTGCATCTCCTCGATCGATTCTTTCCGCCATTTCTGAGCGAGGTCCTTGTAACCCCAATTGTCGAGGATGCGGTAATGCAGCCAATATTGATTGACAGCCGTGAGTTCGCTGCGCAGGCCGCGGTTCAGATATTCGATGACCTTCGCGTCGCCCCGCATATCCGCTCCCTCGGCTTGCCTTGTCGTTCCGACAATCTATGTGGGAGAGCTTCGGCTTAGGCAAGCCGAAGCCGCGACTAGGCCTCGGTTGCGGCCTCAAGGGCCTCGGCCATATGGCTAGCGCTGCAACAGCAGCGCTCGCAGGTGCCGACTGCCTCTGCCGCGCCGAGCGCGTCGGAGATGATCGAACGAAGCGTCCTCGCGCAACGCCCGCAATCAGGGCTGCATCCGAGGCACTGATAGACCTGTGCCGGCGTGCGCGGACAGCCAGGGCCCGGGTTCAGGCAGGCCCGTACATCATTGTCGGAAAGTACGTTGCAGGAGCAGACGATCATTGGTTCCGGCGGAGGTCTCTCGCAGGCCATCGCGCCGCGTCGAAGGTCGCATACAATGCAGCCGCTGGGCTGGCAACAACTCAGTTTTTATATTTGACTAGTTCAAAAGAGCGACGGGTTCAGTTGGCGACCAGCATCAGTTCAGGGCGTTGTCGCTGCGTCGCCTTGTGCACAAACAACGTCGGATGCTCCTGGTGTGGCACAAAGGCGTCTGAGAGACCGATGACGGTCTCGGCCGAGCCCATGAGCAGGAACCCGTCCGGCGCCAGCGCCCGAGAGAGGCGCGCCAGAATGTCGCGCTTCGTCGGCACATCGAAATACAAAAGCACGTTACGGCAGAAGATCACGTCGAACGCACCCAGCGGCCGGAAATCCGACATGAGATTGAACTCGCGGAAATTGATGCGCGAGCGCAGGAATTCGTTGATCTGCCACCTGTCGCCGGCGCGCTGGAAGTAGCGCAAGAGCATGGTGATCGGCAGACCCCGCTGCACCTCGAATTGACTGTAAAGGCCTTGCCGGGCGCTTTCGATGGCCCGGCGGGACAGATCCGTCGCCAGAATTTCCACATTCCAGCCGGTGAGCCGCCGCGCTTCTTCATCGAGCAGCATGGCCAGCGAATAGGGCTCCTGACCGGTCGAACAGGCAGCGCACCAGATGCGCAGCCGCCTCTCGGCGGCGCGGGCGGCGAGAAGCTGCGGGAGCATGACGTTGCGAAACTTCTCGAAGGGAGCCCGGTCGCGGAAGAAGAAGGTCTCGTTCGTCGTCATGGCGTCCACGACGGAGTGCGCGAGGTCGCGGTCGCCCCCCTGCAGCCGTTTCATCAGCCCGGCGAGATCGGCAAGGCCGGCTTCACGGGCGATCGGCAGAAGCCGGCTCTCGACGAGATAAAGCTTGTCGCCCTCAAGGGACAGACCTGAACGCTCGTAGAGGAACTGGCGCAAAGAGTCGAACGTCGAGGTCACGCGGCAACTCCTGCAGTGCGCTTACGCAGCAATGCGGCCACGTGGACCGCCATCGTATCGATCGGAAGGACCGCGGAGGCCAGCCCTTCCTGGGCGATCGCGCCCGGCATTCCCCAGACCACGCTTGAAGCACGATCCTGCGCGATGACTGCTCCGCCGGCCTCGACCAGCGCGCGCGCTCCATCCAGACCGTCAGTGCCCATTCCGGTGAGCACGATACCTAATGCGCTCGGCCCATAAACGTGCGCCACCGAACGGAAAAGAACATTGACCGCGGGGCGGCAGAAATTCTCCGCTGCCGACTGGCAGTGGAGCAGGATCGGCGTGGCATCGAGCCTTGCCACCTTCAGGTGACGGTTGCCGGGTGCAAAATAGATTTCGCCGGGGCGTATCTGCTCGCCGTTGCGGGCAGCTCGGGTCGCGCGGCCGGTTGCACGCTCTATATGCGCGCTCACCACATCGGTGAAGTCAGGCGGCATGTGCAGCACGATGAGAACGGGAACGTTGTCCAGATGCGGCGACAATTTGTTCAGGAGCAGGCTTAGCGCCTGCGGTCCGCCCGTCGATGCGCCGATTGCAAGGACCCGCGGGATCGTAAGTAGCCCGCGCGGCCTGACGGCCGCAGGGCTTGCCGCTTGCGGCTTCTCATCCCCTGGTCCACTCATCTGCACGCTGCGCGGTTACTCGAAACAGGAACGCTACTGACCCAAGTGCTCGGATCAGGCCAGTCCGATCTCTTCGAATTTCGATTGAACGATCTGCTTGTCGAACGGCTTCATGATGTATTCGTCGGCGCCTGCGTGCATGGCGCGCGCGATATGAGCAACGTCGTTCTCGGTCGTGCAGAAGACCACTTTCGGCTTTCCGCCCTCGGGCATTCGCCGCAATTCGCGCAGGAATTCGAACCCGTCCATGACTGGCATGTTCCAGTCGAGCAGGATCGCGTCAGGCATGGAGGCGGCACATGCGTCAAGGGCGACCTTGCCGTCCTCGGCCTCTGAGGTCTCGAACTGCAGGCCTTCGAGAATGCGCCTGGCGACTTTGCGGATGACCGCCGAATCGTCGACGACGAGCACTTGTGTCATTGATCACTCCTGGTAATCGCAGTGTTGAGATGCGCCGATCCGGTGCTTCGATTGCGCTCGGCGAAATCGAAGACCGCCTTCATGTCCAGGATCGGCAGAATTCCCCCGTCGAGCCGGTAGTAGGCGCTGGTCAGCCGCGCGCGCGCGGGATCGATGTGCGGAGGGCGCGCAATTTCCGCGCTTTCCTCGCAGGTGATGACATCGCCGACATCGTCAACAATCAAAGCGAAATTCTCGCCGTCATGTTCAATGCCGATCGCCAGTGTGCCGCGGGCAGTGTCCAGCGGCGCTTTAGCCAATCTGCGTTTAAGCGACACTGCCGTGACGATGCGTCCGCGCAGGTTGACGAGACCCTCCACGTCTGCCGGCCCGAGCGGAACCGGCGTCACGCCTTCGATCCTGAAGATCGTCTGCACGCTTTGCACCGGCAGGCCGAACATTTCGTCCCCGTCGACGACAGTGAAGCAGCGTCGCTCGATCTGCAGGCCGGGCAGGGGCTTTGTGGAATCGAATTGCCGGGTGCCGGGCGCGCTCATGCCGCCTTCTCCGTCAAAACGCGCTGTTCAAGCTCCGTATTCGCAAGATCTTTAAAACTGAGGCAGGTGCGAACCGCGTCGAGAAGGGCGCGCCGGTCGAACTTGCCCGCGACCGCAGAAATTCCGGACGCCCGTGCAGCCGCAAGCACAGGTGCCGTGGGATGGGCCGCAAGAGCGATGATCGGCAAATGACCACAGCGAGGCTGTTCATGTACGGCCTCGGCGAAGCGATAGCCGTCCATCTCCGGCATGTCCGTGTCGGTGACGATGGCGTCGAACGCGATCCCGCGTTGAAGAAGGGCAAGCGCGTCGGCGGCCGAAGCGCAGACCGTCACCACGTAACCGCCCGACGTCAGAACGGGGGCGAGCATGTCACGGAAGAAGAGTTTGTCGTCGACCAGGAGAATCTTAAAGCGGCGAGCCACGCCTCTCAGCTCCGCATGTGGCCGCGCCTGGCGAATGAAATGCATGATGTCGAGAACGTCGACTGCCTCGCCGCGGATTTCCGCCGTTCCGACGATGTCGTCTGCACCACCGGCGATCTGAATCTCCAGCGGCTCTTCGATGATATCGACGATTTCATCGACGAGCAGACCCATCGATTCTCCGCCAACCGAGACCACCAGAATGGGATGAAGGTTGTTCGTAAGCGCCACGTCAGGCGAGGCCGGAACCACGGGCATCAGCCGCCCCTGATGCATCGTGATGAGTGTTCCATCCGATTGCGTCAGGCGATCGCTTGCCACGCTTTCAATGCGCGAGACAAGGGAAAGCGGAAGCGCCTTCAGCGGGTCGGAACCGGCGCGAAACAGAATGAGCCGCGTCCTTTCGAGCGCAGGAGCCGTCAAATCCGCGGGCGCCGTGACGTTGTAATCGCTCGTACGTTGAAGCCCCAAGCTCCCTGCGAGCCCGGCCGGATCGAGGATGAGGACGACAGAACCGTCGCCAAGGATAGTGTGGCCAGAGAAGACGCTGAGATGGGCGAGCGAAGCGCCGAGCGGTTTGACGACGATCTCCTGCACGTCGGCGACGGCGCTGACGAGAATGCCGAAGGAAAGCGCGCCGACGCGCATGACGACGACGAGCTTGGCATCCCAGTCGTTCGCTTGATCGGCGAGACCGAACAATTGGCAGAGATCGGCAACAGGCAAAACCTCGTGGCGCAAGCGTAGGACTTTGGCGCCTTGCACGCGCTCGAGAGTGTGTGCCGCGCCCGGACCAAGCCCGACGGCTTCCACGACGCTCACTTGCGGCAGTGCGAAGCGATGACCCCCGGCTTGGACGATCAGCGCCGGCGCGATCGCAAGCGTCAGCGGGATTTTAATCGAGAAGCACGTGCCTTGGCCAAGTGTCGAAGACAGCGATATCGAGCCGCCGATCGCCTCGATATTCTCACGTACCACATCCATTCCGACGCCGCGGCCGGAAAGGCTCGTTACCGCGCCTGCTGTCGAGAAACCGGGCGCAAAAATGAAGCGACAGATATCGTCGTTGCTCATACGCGCAACTTCGGCGTCTCCGGCCAGCCCCACGGCGATCGCCTTCTGCCGAATGCGCGGAATGTCGAGACCGCGGCCGTCGTCTATTACGTTGATGGTTATCTGGCCGGCCTCGTGCGAAGCGCTGATGCGGATCGTGCCAGCTTCGGGCTTGCCCGCGGCGAGCCTTTCCGCCGGTGTTTCGATCCCGTGCGCGGCGCAATTGCGGATCATGTGAGTCAAGGGATCGCGGATGAGCTCGATCAGCTGGCGGTCGAGCTCGGTTTCCGCACCTTCCGTGACAAGATGGATTTTCTTGCCGACTTCGCTGGCGAGTTCGCGCACGAGCCGCGGCAGGCTGCTGAAGAGGCGCCCGACAGGCTGCATGCGCGCGCGCATGACGGCGTCCTGCAAATCTGAGGTCAATCCCGACAGTCGCTGCAGCGGCGCCTTGATCGTGTCGTCGCTTTGCCTGCGGGTGAGTTCGAGGAGTTGGTTACGCGCGAGGACCAGCTCGGAAACAAGCAGCATAATGCGCTCGAGCGCGCCCACGGCAACCCGGATCGTTTCGGGACGGCGCACCTGCAGGGCAGGCTCTTCCGCTGTCCGCGCGGGGCGAGATGGCTCGGTGTTCGCTGGTTCCGGCGGTGCCGTTTCGAGCGCCGTTGCGGGCGGGTGTCTCGCCGGGACCGCTACGGCTGCGGTCTGCAATTCCAGCGCTTGGACGAGATCCTCGTCGTCACCTTCGGGCTCCTGCGCGGTGCGCTCGAGTTCGGCGAGCACGGCCTTGATCCGGTCGATTGCCGCGAGGATCACCGTCACCGCATCTGGGGTGGGCGTCGCGCCGTCGCGAATGCGCCCGATTAGTGTTTCGGCCGCATGGGCGAGCTGACCGAGGCGGTTGAGACCGAGAAAGCCGCAAGTGCCTTTGATCGTATGTACCAGCCGGAAGATGCTGGCGATCATCGCCGCGTCGGACGGATCGCGTTCGAGCAGGACAAGCTGCGTCCCGACCGCCTCGATCTGCTCGGCGGTTTCGGTCAGAAAGTCTTTGAGCAGTTCGTCCATGCCGGACCCGGACGCGCAAAACGCAGAGCAACGGCAGGATTATGCCCCCGAGGGGTTAAGGAGCTTGAAACGGAGCAGTTCAGGCGAGCGTCGGCTCGGCTTCGGCCCTGATCTCTACCGGCGCAGCGGCGATGCGCATACCCTCGGGCGAACTTGTCAGCGCGAGATTCATCCCGCAGGCGCGGGCGACAAGGCCGGTATAGTAGGCTTGGATGCCGTGGGCATCGACGGAGCCCGTCTCCGACTTGCCGGCAAGCAGGGCCGGGACATGACCGGCGACGCGGGCATTGACGCCGCTTGCCTCAACCGTGATTGCCGTTCGTTCGCCCTCGCCGGCGACGCTCACCCGGATCACCCCGCCGCGCGGGATCGCCGCCGCCGCGATCAGGCAGAGGTTTAAGGCAAGTTTCACCTTGTTCTTCGGCATGAGAACGCGCGCGGCGTGCCATTCAAGCTTGGTGCGCTCGTCGACGAGAAGCCCGCGTGCGACCTGCTCGGCATCGCCGGTGTCGATCGCCGCGCCGGCCGAGCCCGCCGCGCCGAAAGCCAGCCGGCAGAATTGCAGCCGCGCCGAGGCCGTGCGCGCGCTCTTTTTGATAAGCTCGAGCGCGAATGAGCGCATCTCCGCATCCTGCTCATCTTCCAGGACTTCGAGGCCGTTCACGATGGCGCCGACGGGCGAGATCACATCGTGGCACACGCGCGAGCAGAGAAGGGCGGCGAGGTCGAGGGAGTCGAGGGCAAATTCGGTCATGAGCGTTGCATCCGGTTTGGAACGTCAAGGACTTGGAGCACAAAGTGAATGCGACGCGACAATCGCAACCGGGCACGCGCCGAATCGACTGAACACGGCAGCTTGCTTTGTTAGCTCCATGAAGTTCGCTTGCAAAGCAGTGCGCCCGCCTCAGGCGCTGCGCACTTGCGCAAAAAATTCATCGATCTGACGCTCGGTGTTGTTCGCCCCGGTGGAGAGCCGGCTCGTCCATTCGATGATCTCGGCGGCGGTCGCAACATTCTGCCCGGCAATGCGCTCGATCTCGCCAACACCGTCCTTGGCGCGGGAGGAATGATCGGCGACGACCCGCACGGCCTCGGAGATGGAGCGGGTCGCGGCTGCCTGTTGCTGCACGGACGTGGCAATAGCGGAGGTGAAGGAGGACATGTCCTTCATCCGCTCCACGATCCCGCGGATCTGCCCCGTGGAGCGCTCCGCCGCTTTTTGCACGGCGGCGATCTGCAGCGAGATGTCCTTGGTTGCGCGCGCGGTCTGGTCGGCGAGCGCCTTCACCTCCGCCGCGACCACCCCGAAACCGCGGCCCGCCTCGCCGGCGCGGGCTGCCTCGATCGTGGCATTGAGCGCGAGAAGGTTTGTCTGGCGTGCGATTTTCGAAATCATGTCGACCACCGAGCCGATCTGCTCGGCAGCCTGGCCGAGGTCGCGCAGTGCCGACATCGAGGTCTCGGCGTCGTTTGAGGAGGCGTGCGACAGAGCGAGGCTGTTGGCGCTTTGCCGGTCGATCTCGGCGATCGATTTTTCCAGCTCGTCGGTTGCGCCGATCGTCAGCGCGACGCTGCGCGCCATCTCCGCGGACGCCGCGGCCGCAATTTTCGTGCGGCTCGTCGTCTCCTGTGCCCCCGCGCGCATCGCTTCGGCTTGCGAGAACAGCGCGCCGGAGGCGCCTTGGAGATCACCCAACAGCGCGCCGATCTGCTGCTCGAAAGCGCCGATCGCGGTGTCGATCGTGGCGTGGCGCGAGGCGCTCGCGGCGCCGAAAGCGTCCTGGTAGAGGGTTTGCGTGATGGCGAGGTCGAAGGTGACGGCACGCGTGA